>CAYXPN010000422.1:2379-3885 GCA_964467075.1 uncultured Planctomycetaceae bacterium | reverse complement strand
GGCGACATCGAGAGCCAGCCCTTTCTCGAGGCCATCCGGCAGTATTCGCTGGACCTGGGCAAAGCAAACTGCCTGTACATCCACCTGACGCTGGTGCCCTATCTCAAGGCGGCCGACGAGCTGAAAACCAAGCCCACGCAACACTCGGTGGGCCTGTTGCGCCAGATCGGCATCCAGCCCGACATCCTCATCTGCCGCACCGAGCGCTCGCTGGGCAACGACGAGCGCGCCAAGATCGCGCTGTTCTGCAACGTGCCGGTCGAAGCGGTCATTGAGGAAAAAGACAAGGATTTCTCGGTCTACGAGGTGCCGGTGAGCCTGGAGGAGCACGGGCTCGGCGAGCTGATCGTGCGCCGATTGAACCTGTCGGCGGCCCCCTTGGTGCTCGACGACTGGCACGAGCTGCTGCACCGCCTGCGCAATCCCGAACACGAGGTGACCATCGCGGTGGTGGGCAAGTATTCCGAGCACCGCGACGCGTACAAGTCGATCTACGAGGCCCTGGACCACGCGGGCATCGCCCATCGGGCCCAGGTGCGTGCCCAGCGCGTTCACAGCCAGGCGGTGGAGCGCGAGGGTCCCGAACGGCTGCTCTCGGGCGTGGACGGGATTCTGGTGCCCGGCGGATTCGGCGAACGCGGCATCGAGGGCAAGCTTGAGGCGATTCGTTTTGCACGCGAGCGCGGCATCCCTTTTTTGGGCATCTGCCTGGGGATGCAATGTGCGGTGATCGAATTCGCCCGCAACGTCGTAGGACTCGAGGGGGCACACTCCACCGAGTTCGACAAGGACAATCCCCATCCGGTGATCTGCCTGCTCGACGAGCAGAAGACCATCACCGACAAGGGGGGCACGATGCGCTTGGGGGCCCATCCGGCCCGGCTGGTGGCGGGCAGCCGGGCGGCCGAGTGCTACGACGCCGAGGAGGTTTCCGAACGGCACCGGCACCGCTACGAGTTCAACAACGCCTACCGGCGGCAGTTTTCGGCCTGCGGAATGCAGATCGCCGGCACCAGCCCGGACGGCGGCCTGGTGGAGATCGTGGAAATTGCGGACCATCCCTGGTTCGTGGCCGTGCAATTCCATCCGGAGTTCAAGTCGCAGCCCACGCGGCCCCATCCCTTGTTCGCCGGGTTCGTGGGCGCGGCGGTCGGGCGCCGCCTGGCCCGCGCCGGCCAGAGCCGGGAGATGCACCTGAGCGAGTAGGTCTTGTTGGAGGATGGGTTTGGTGGCACTTTAGCAGCCTGAAGCCCTGGCCCGGCCACGACGAAGCGTGGCCCTCCATAAATGCGGCGGTACGACCTGGAGGGACGCGGTCCCTCGCGTCCGCATTGACATGCCAAAGGGCGGCCACGACGAAGCGTGGCCCTCCATAAATGCGGCGGTACGACCTGGAGGGACGCGGTCCCTCGCGTCCGCATTGACATGCCAAAGGGCGGCCACGACGAAGCGTGGCCCTCCATAAATGCGGCGGTACGACCTGGAGGGACGCGGTCCCTCGCGTCC
>CAYXPN010000422.1:0-2279 GCA_964467075.1 uncultured Planctomycetaceae bacterium | reverse complement strand
CTCGCGTCCGCATTGACATGCCAAAGGGCGGCCACGACGAAGTGTGGCCCTCCATGGGTGCTTCAGGCCACCGAATCGACACACGAATTCGTGGTGTGAATCACGTGTAGGCAGGCAAGCACCGCGCGTGACTGCGCGCACGACGCGGGATGGCTCTTTCCAGCCAGGCGAATCACCGTGAGCGAGCAGAGCCCGCAGCAGGAAAAGAAGATCTTCGTTGACGAAAACTGGAAGGAGCAGGTCGAAGCGGAGCGCGAGGCCCTGCGGCAACTCGAAGAGCAGGGACCTGAAGCCGGCCGGGCGGCGCCGTCACAAGCCCGGCCGCTGCCCCCGCCCGACCTGACGTTTCTGGCAACCAATGTCTACTTGCAGGGGCTCATGGCCCTGGGGCTGATGGCCGACCCTGCGTCGGAAAAGGTCGAGGTGCGTCTCGATCTGGCCCGGCACACGATCGACATTCTGGCCATGCTCCAGCAGAAGACCGAAGGCAACCGCACGCCGGAAGAGACCCAGGCGCTGGAGAACATGCTCCACGAATTGCGTCTGGCCTTCATCCAGGTGCAGCAGATGGCCGCCGCCGCAGCTCCGCAGGCGCAGTCCCAGCCCTCCGGCGATGCGCCTCGGTGAGCAGGCGACAGAGAGCGGAGAAATCGAAACAAAACCCATGCCCGGTCCGGACAACTCTAGCGGTCGCTCCGTGACCGCAGGCTCCATCCGTGGCGACTTGCTATGCCAACCGGGTGACACCGCCGGGGGCCATAGACGATATCCACCGGACCGGGCATGGGAAACCCAGCGAAATGAGCTGAAACACTCCAACGAGTCAGGGTTTGTCTGATAATCGTAGCCACGCTCGCCGGAGCGTGGATGGTCCGCCGTCTGGCTTTCGGCGGCTACAGCCGCAAATCCCTTTGTCGCCTTCGGGCGCAATCGATGTGGAGCGACCACGTCGTAGGCGATCAACTGGAAAGCCGCTCAAACAAGCGCCGAAATCTGGGAACGCGCTTTTCCAAATATCTTGTCCAGGCGGCCGGGGCCCAAAGCTCGAGGCACACCGCTGCACCCACGACCATCACCGTTCCGCCCGGCTCGACTCCCAGGAACTCGCGAAACCCCTCCGGAATCAGCAGCCGGCCGCGCCCGGCCAGTTGCACTGCCTTGTGCCGTGTGGAGAGCAATCGCCCGAGTAGTTGCACCTCCGTCAGGCGCCCCTCCAACTTGCCCGCCTGAATCTTGCGGCTGACCAGTTCCATGCCTTCGTCGAGCCGCGGTTGCCAGCGGCGGGCATCCCACAGGCTCAGGCAGCCTTTGCGCTCCTTGGCGAGGATGCACTCACGCTCATTCCCGCAAACCAACTCCACCATTTCGGCGGGCAATGACAACCGGTAGCGGTCGTCGACCGTTCGCAGGAACTCGCCCAGGATCAACGGCTCAGGTTCGGGCATCGCGGTCCAAGGCCGGTGAGTGCCCGGTGGGGCGGGTGCCGGCGGGGCTGCTCGGGCGGGTGTTTGGGGCGAGCGCCGTTGTTCGGCGACCTGTGGGCTTGTTTCCCAGTACGGCTGTGCCTGTCATGCCCAACATGGGTCCATAATCCACAAACGCGGATTCTACACGTTCTTTCCGGCTCCGCAAGACCCCCGGCCGATTTTTTTCGAAAAATTCTCAGCAACGCCCCGCCAACACCTGGCTGCTCTTACCTCCGCGCGATCGCTGGTGGCCGGACAGCGATGTGCCCTTGAGGGGGAGGCGCCGAGTCGAACGCAGTGGACGTTCGTTTACTGGAACAGGTATGGAAAGCAGCGCCACAAACCGGACTCCCGCCACTGGCCAAAAGGAGCCGTCTTCGGCTCGCGCATCAGGCCCACCCGTTCGCAAATAGGAGGCGCAGGGGCCGGCTCGCGGGCTTTGACTTGGGGGGTTGGAAGACCTACGCTTGAGTTGATTGAGCAGACGCAAAATGGGGGATCGGACGGCAGGCCTGAATTTGCGGGCCAGCCGCAAGCCGAAAGCCGAAGCGTCATACCCCGCTGTAGCGGGGCATGAAAGCGCCCGCTGCAACACGGACCGGACTGCGAGGAGCCGAGCAGCAGGTAGACGGGGATGGAAATGGGAACACGAGAGCAGCCAAGAGCTTGTCAAGCGATTGCTTCCCGGGGCTTCGCTTCGCTCCAGCCCCGGCCACCCGGGTTCAGTAAACAAATCCTACGCCCCGGAACTTACCTGGGGGGCTTCGCTTCGCTCCAGCCCCGGCCACCCGGGTTCAGTAAACAAATCCTACG
>CAYXPN010000421.1:0-3896 GCA_964467075.1 uncultured Planctomycetaceae bacterium | reverse complement strand
GTGAGCCCCGGCCACCCGGGGTGGCGCGGCCAAGGCCGCTTACTCCGGGCTTTGAAATGCAACGCCTTCGGCGTTGACTCGGTCGGCGCGACGCCAACCACGTAGCGGGCAGGATCCTGGAACCGAACGCTGCCGAAAGACGTTTACAGCCCTGGTGCGATCACGCACTCTACGAAACTTCCGTCTACCCGCCGGTTCCAAATCCCCAACCGGTGTTACCGTCGTCGGTTCCTAACGGCCCGACTGGAGCGAGCGACTGCTGCCTCACGGCCCGGCTTGCAGCCCGAAGTGCTCCAACACCACGCGGAACACGTCCGTGTCCGCCACCCTCACGCCCGGCAGGCGCAACGGCTCGGAGACCACCAGGGCGGCGAACTGCTCCGGCCCGCTGGCCGGGGCCCCGTGCGAGCCCTTGACCCGCGCGGCATCCAGCGGAATGCTGCGCGACTGCGGGTCGAAGTGCAGCTCCACCGGGTCGTAGCCCGGCTTGCGGTGGATGTCCACCGTGCGCGCAAAGGCCGGTGCTTTTGCGTCGTCAGTCCACCAGTAATAGGCGAACCAACTGTCGGGCTCTGCGACCAGCACTAGCTCGCCGCTGCGCGGATGTTCGAGGCCATAGCGGCCGCGGTCTTCGCCGGCCAGCACCTCGGCCACACCCGGCTGGGAGCGGAACACATCGGCCACGCCGCGGACAGTCGCCGCATCGCCATGGGCCACAAACACATGGGCCAACTGGTGATCGGCCAATGCCCAGGCCCGGCTGCCGGCCGGATCAAGGTGTTCGCCGTTGTCTTGCGCGCGCAGCTTGAGCAGCCCGGCCTCGCGCAGCAGGCGGTTGGGATACACCACCTGCTCGACCGGCGTGATGGCATACTCGCCGGCCACCAGCCACAGGGGCTGCTCGTCGTAGGCCCGTTGCATCTCGGCGCCCAACCGGCCTATCAGCTCGTCCAGTTCGGCCAGTGCCTGCCGGGCCTCGGGGCTTTGGGGTCCGCTGCGCTGCGGGGCATAGTCCAGGTGCGGCAGGTAGATGTAGAAGAACTCCGGGCGCCAGCGCTCGGCAGCGACAACCGCCGACTCGACGATCCACCGGCTCGACTGCACTCCGGCCAGCGGTCCCCAGAAATGCTGCAAGGGAAAGTGGCCCAGCCGGTCGCGCAGCTCGCCGTAGAAGTCCACCGGACGCGTGTAGCACCAGAGCGACTCGGTGCCGTCCGGATTGTGGATCGGCGCGGGTGTGCACACGTAGTCCGCCTCGCAGCCCTTGGCGTGCAGCGGAAACCACACGGCCGAACGATGGCCCGCGTGAGAGAGCAGGTCCCAGATCTGCGGGCGTTCGATGCACTCGTTGGGCGAGGTCCACATCTCCACCTCGCCCCGCGCGCGCCAGAAAAACCCGTTGGCCACCACGCCATGTACGTTGGGCAGGCGCCCGGTGGTCATGTTGGCCTGCACCGGGCAGGTCACACAGGGGAAGCTGGGCACCAGCTCGGCGATCTCGCCGCCCGCGGTCAGCTCGCGCAGGTGGGGCATCTCGGCTACGTGCTGCTCGCGCAGGGCAGCCACGGAGAGCAGGATCAAGGGTTTGGGCATGGCCTCTACCGGCTCCTCGGTTTGCTGATAGGTCCGCCGGGCGTATGGGGTTGGGCCCGCTCAATCAGCGGCTGGATCAGCTCGAACGCGCGGCGCGCAGCCTGCGGCCCCTCGTGGCTGTGGGCGCTTAATTCCACGTGTACTCCCCCTTGATAGCCGCACTCGGCCAGCGCCGCGATCACCGGCTCGAACTCGATCTCGCCCTCGCCTGGCATCAGGTGCCGGTGCTCCCCGCGGCGCATGTCCTCCAGATGGACGTTCACCAGGCGCTCGGCCCAGCGGTGGATTTGCTCGGCGATCGGCCCTTCGTCCTGGCAGTGAACGTGCCCCACGTCCAGAGTGAGGCGCAGCCACGGCGATTGAACGCCGCCGATAAGCTCCTCGCAGGCCGCCAGCGTGTCGATGAACATGCCCGGCTCGGGCTCGAAACCGATGGGCACCCGCGCCTGGGAGGCGTATTCCAGGACCTCGTGCAACCCCTCGGCCAGGCGCTGCATGGCCTGGTCGCGATCGACGGGCTCGCGCAACACGCCCGACCAGATGGCCACGCAGTCGCTTCCCAGCTCGGCCGCACAATCAATGGCGTAGCGATAGAATTCGATCCGCCGGCGGCGCTGCTGGGGATCGGCCGACATCAGGCTCGGCTGGTGCTTGTGCCAGGGATCGAGCAGGAATCGGGCCCCAGTCTCAATGGTCGAGCGCAGACCGAGCGATTCCAGCAGCCGGCCCACGGCGCGGCGCTGCTGCCCGCTTTGGGAATCAAAGGGCGAGAGGGCATGGTGGTCGATCGACAGGGCCACGCTGCGGTAGCCGATCTCGGCCAGCAGGCGGATCGCCTGGCTCAGTTCGTGGTGGACCAGCCCGTTGGTGTTGTAGCCCAGGATCATGGGCATCTGCTTTCGCGCGCTCGTCTCGTCGGTTCCAGCGAGCTTTCCTATTGACGCGCATTGGCGAGCCGGGCACGTGAGTGCCCGGTTTGCCGGGAACAATCATTTGCGGCTTTGCGCCGGCAGCGTACCGCTCCGGTGGCGCCGGGTGTTGATTGCATTGCCAAGTTTGTCGGCCACGCGGGGCAAACCGCAGGCTTACGCCTGCGGCTCGCCAATACGCGCCACTGCGCGATTCTCGCCGATTGTGACCGGCCCCGCGGCTGACGCTGGCGCCATGTCTGCCCTATGTCGGATTGAACCGCCGGGCCAGCCACACGGCCGGCACCAACAGGGCCAGGACCGCCAGCGCCGCGGCCAGCCCGCGCGCCGCGGCCGCGACCGCGGCGTCCAGGACCACCAACGACAGGATACCCGTTCGCACCGCGGTTTGAACCCGCCCCGGGCTCGGCTCCCAGACCGCCCACAGGAACCGGCGCAGGATCAACAGCCCCAAGAGCAGCACCGCCACGGGCCAGAGGTCCCGCCGGCCGGATGCCAGGCCCGCCAGGCCGTCCGACGCCCAAGGCAGCGCAGCCAACAGCGCAATGCCCCCGGCCATCACGCCCGCGGCGCCGAGCAGTGGCGCTGGCCGGCTGGTCCCCGCCTCGGATCGGGCGAACCAGGTCAGTCCCGCCACGTAGAGCGCAATGCCGCCGGCTGCGAGCATGTGTCCTCCTTGCCAGGTTCCCCAGGCCACGGCCATGCCCAACAGGACGTTGAGCCCCCGGCAGGCGCCCATCACCAGCGGCCCGATCAGCGTGCGTTTCGCCCCGGCGTTGTAGAGCAGGATGCAACCGGCCAGTCCGGCGCCCGCCACGCCCGGGGCCAGGCTGCCGGCCAGGAAACCGGCCAGAAAGGCCAACGCCACGCCCAGGATCATCAGCTCCGCGCCCAGCCAGGCCGCGGCCGCCGGCGCGACCCGGCCGGAAGGCAAGGGGCGCTCGGGGCGCTCGTGGCGGTCCGTTTTCAGATCAAACAGGTCGTTGAGCACCACGCCCGAGGCATAGAGCAACACCGAACTCAGGGCCAACAGCGCCAGGGTGATCCCCCCGCGCAGATCATCCGCCGCGCGCACAAACCAGAAGCCCATCATCGAATCGGCCGGCGCGGTAAACAGATTGGCGGGGCGCACCAGCTCGAGCAAGTCGAGCAATTTGGCGCGGCGGGCAGGTTGGTGTTGCACGGGTCAGACTCGCAACCGGCTTTAGGGAGAGTGTAGCATCAATACAGGCGCTCGTTGCGACAGTCACACTTCAGAGACCACGAAAACACGAAAGAACGAAGGAACGAAACAAAAGGGTTGTTACAACTGCTCGCTGGAAAGGTCTTGGCGTTCCTATTTTCTCGTCTGTTTCGCCTTTTCGTCCTTTCGTG
>CAYXPN010000420.1:0-3898 GCA_964467075.1 uncultured Planctomycetaceae bacterium | reverse complement strand
GCGGAAGACAAAAGCCGGTGGGTCTCGCTACCGCTCGGCCCACCCTACAAGTTGAGGCTCTGGGCGTGCCACCCCGCCGCAAAGCCCGGGCCGTAGGGCGAAACCCATGCAAAGATATATCTGTGACGCGTGCGGCTGGGTGTATGATCCGGAGCTGGGCGTCCCGGAGCACGGCATTGCGCCGGGCACGCCGTTCGAGGATTTGCCCGACGACTTCGAGTGTCCCGAGTGCGGGGCGAGCAAGCGGCGCTTCTCGCCCGAGTAGCGGACGCACGGGATCTCGCGCCCATGCCCCTGCTCGCCGATCCGTAGGCCGGAACCAGCGCTGCGCCGTTCCGGCAAAGACCTGTCGGTTGGTGGTGCCTGGACGACAGCTCTGACGTAGGCGCAAACCACTCCCGGTGCCGGAACTTCGTCGGAGTGTGCCACTGCTTCGCCAGAAGCAGTGCCTCCCGGCTACCAGCACTGCTTGCCCCGGTGGGCAAGCAGTGGCACACGGCCGAGCCACCCACCGATCTCGCTGTGACCCGATTCATCGGGTCTTTCGAGGACCGTACAAGTACGGTTACTACCAGCCGCTGGTAGTGACCCGATTTATCGGGGCCTTTGAAGCCCCAACGGGAAGCCGGAACAGGCGCAGGGCCCTTCCGGCGTGGATCTATCCGCTGCCTCGCCCGCTCAACGCGGCAATTCTTTTCTCAGGTGTCCCATATAGCGCAGATTTGGTGGCGGGCACCTTTCTTGACCCAAGGGGCTACGCGGCTGAGGCCGTGCCAACCCGCCGACGCTACGTGTTCCAGAAGACAAACCAGGCCAACTCGTCAAGTATCGCAGTGGCGGCGCGAAACCAGGCGAACGCCAGCGTCTCGGCCAGGGCCATAGAGAGCACGACCACGGCGAACACACAGAGCACCGCAGCCAGTCCGCCCAGGAAGAACGACATTGCGTAGCGCAGCTTGTCGGCCCGGCCCAGGGGGATGTTCCTCAGCGAGCGCTTGCACAGCAGGCGCAGCGAATAGACACCCAGCGGCGGAAACATGAAGGCCCCCAGCACCGCGGCCTGCCACCCCCGCAGCACGATCGCCCGGCCCACGCGGCTTTGCGTGCCCGAGCGACCGGATGAAGGCGGCTCAGGCGGACCTGCTGCCGGCCCCCGCTCTGCTGTTGCGTCCGGCCCCGGCTCCTCCGGCCGCTCGTCCGGCACTCGACCGAGCAGATTGAGCAACAGCCCGTAGAACACCACCACGGGCACGTTCACCAGGAACGGCACCAGGCCGTACCTCCAAAGCTGGGCCAGTAGCATCACCACCAGCGGCAAGGCGCAAAGGCCCGTGCCCCCCAGCCCTCTCTCGGTGTCGGGCTCGCCCTGCGGCCGGGGCTGAGTGTCTTCGGCCGCTTGATCGCCCGGCGTCTCATCGGGCCCAAGACCGCACTGCCAGCAGACTTCCCACTGGGCGGCAAGACGCTGGGCGCAGTGTGGGCAGGTCCGAGGCGGCAGGGACTCAGTGGGCCGGGTGCGAGCTTCGGCCAGCACGCGCCGGGCATCTTCGGACTGGCACCGACGAACGTGGACCTTCACCCCGCCCACGGCGATCCCATAGTGCCAGAACCAGGAGAGGAACGCCGCGCTTTCCAGCGCCGAGGTAACCCCCGCCTCGGCCAGCACCAGTTGCGCAAGATCGGCCCGCGCAACATCCCAGCAGGAAGCCACGCGCACCAGATCATTGGCCGAGTCGAGCTCGTCGGCCGAGACAACGTCGTCCGCCGAATCGGTCTGCCCAGTCTGATCCACGGCTCGGGCCCCTTAGCGCGTCTCCGTGACACTCGGCGGTTCAGTCGGCACTGCTGGCCACGCCAGTACTGACCCCCGACGATTTATGCGCCTCTTGCCAATCTTACCCAAATTTGGTGACGGTCACCTTTTTCGTCAGCGCATCTCCGCGGCGAACTCCTGCCGCAGCACGTCCAGGGCCTTCGCCCCGCTGGCTCCCTCCACCACCACGTTCACCCGCACTTCGCTGGTGCTGATCATCTCCACGTTGATCCCCGCCTCGGCCAGGCAGCGAAACATCCGGCTGGCCATGGCCGTGTGGCTCCGCATGCCCAGACCCTCGACCGAGAGCTTGGCCACTTCCGGGCTGCTGGTCGGCCGCGGTGCGTCGAGATGCTCGGTCAGATCGCGGAGCACCTCCAGGCTGGGCTCGAGGTTCTCGCGGCCCACAGTGAAGGAGATATGCGCGCGATTCTCGCGTCCGATGCTCTGCACGATCATATCCACGAAGATGCCCGCCTCGGCGATCTCGTCGAACACCTGGGCGGCCAGGCCCGGCATGTCCGGCACCTGGACGGTCACCCGCGCCTGGCTCTGGTCGAGGGCCACCTGGTCGATCAGCAGCCCTTCGAGGCGTTCGAGCCGGGCCATCACGTCCTGCCCGCTGGCCGCGGGCGCCGGCGCCAAGGCCGGTTCGGCGGGCTCAGGCAGCCGGGCGGCCTCGGGCGGCTCTTCGTGGAGCTGGAAGGCCTCGTGAACGGTGCGCAGGGCTTCGGTGGCGAACTGCCGGCCCACGAGCACCGAGATTTTGATCTCGCTGGTGCTGATCATCTGGATGTTGATGCCCCGCTCGGCCAGGGAGCGGAACATCTGGTTGGCCACCCCGGCCTGGGCCGCCATGCCCGCGCCTACCACAGACACCTTGGAAACCTCGTCGTCGTAGCTCACCCCCTCGGCGCCCAGGCGCTGGACCGCCTCGTCCACCGCGGTCAGGGCCGCGGGCAGCTCGTCGCGCAGCACGGTGAAGGAAATGTCGGCCCGGCCTTCGGCGCTGACGTTCTGCACGATCATGTCCATGGCCACGTTGCGCCCGGCCACGCCCGAGAACACGGTCATGGCCACGCCCGGCCGGTCGGGCACGCCCAGCACGGTCACGCGCGCTTCGTTCTTGGCCATGGCCGCGCCGCAGACCGGGCGGTCGGGGGCCTCGGGCTGCTGGGCGATCATGGTGCCGGGCGCGTCGCTGAAGCTGCTGCGCACGTGGACGGGCACGCCGAACTTCTTGGCAAACTCAATGGAGCGATTGTGCATCACGCCCGCGCCCGCGCTGGCCAGCTCGAGCATCTCGTCGAAGCTGATGCGCTGCAGCCGGCGGGCCTCGGGCACCACGCGCGGGTCGGTGGTATACACGCCGTCGACGTCGGTATGGATCTCGCAGGCGTCCGCGCCCAGGGCCGCGGCCAGGGCCACGGCCGTGGTGTCGCTGCCCCCGCGGCCCAGGGTGGTGATGTTCAGCGCCTCGTCCACGCCCTGGAAGCCCGCGGCGATCACGATTTCGCCCCCGTCCAGGGCCTGGCGCAGCCTTTCGGTGGAGATGGAGCAGATACGGGCCTTGGTATGCGCGCTGTCGGTCATAATGCCGATCTGGGCGCCGGTCATGCTCACGGCCTTGTGGCCCAGCGAGTGGATGGCCATGGCCATCAGGGCCACGCTGACCTGCTCGCCCGTGGAGAGCAGCATGTCCATCTCGCGCGCCGGCGGCGCGTCGGTGATCTGCCCGGCCAGCTCGACCAACTGGTCGGTGGTCTTGCCCATGGCACTGACGACGACCACCACCTGGTGGCCTTCCATCTGCGCGCGGATGGCCTTGCGTGCCGCGGCGAGGATTTTCTCGCTGTTGGCCACGCTGGTGCCGCCGAATTTCTGCACAATGATCGACATGGTTTTGCACCTATGGTCAGACAGGAATCCTATGCACTGGTTCGCTGGTTTGATCGATCTAACGCGGCGGGTGGCGAGTCGGGCACGTTCACTTGGCGAGCCGGGAGCGTCAGCTCCCGGTTCGGGTGGAATCGCCAATCACGTCGCGCTGCACGCCACTCCAACCGCCGGCTCACGCCGGCTTAC
>CAYXPN010000419.1:0-3900 GCA_964467075.1 uncultured Planctomycetaceae bacterium | reverse complement strand
CAGTCACCTGTGCACTGTCGTCCAAGACGCCCGCGGAACGGGCCCAGCACAGCGCACCGCCGCGCGTGTACTTGGCCACAAACAGGTTCTTGTGACCCGAAAGCGAGTCGAGATTGTAGACACCCGGGCCGGCGTCGAAGTCCACGGTGTCGGTGTACTGCCAAGCCACGTACACGTTGCCCTCGGCGTCCACGGTACTGTATCCCGATCGGTACCAGTAGTCGCTCGGCAGCTCACCCGCGCCCAGAGCGAACCCAAATCCCGGCTCACTTCCCACCAGACCGGCGTCGATGCCCGTGTGCAGGGTGCCGGGCTCAAGGGTGAACACGGCGCTCAGCCCCACTCCATTCACGTCGCTGTCCAGGGCGTCATCCGTGCCAGCGTGCTGGGAAGTGAAAGCGAATTCCACGGGCGGGCGCACCAGCAGGTAGTAGGTGCCGACGACGCGATGATCGAAGAGATACTCACCATCGGCGCCGGTGATCTCTCGGGCCAGATAATGGTCGTCCTTGTTTCCCACGATCCCGTCGGTCGATCCGTAGAGTTCCACCACCGCGGCCTCCACACCCGGCTCGCCGGCATCTTGAATGCCGTCTCCGTCCCGATCGTGCCACACCCGGCCGCGCAGGCGCGCTTTGTCGGTCGAGTCCACCACCGAGATCGGAAGCGTCCTCTCCAGCTCGAATCCCAGGCTGTCACGCACGCGCACGGTGATCCGGTGGCTTTGCGCCTGGTCGTAGTCGAGCAAGCTGCCGTCGTCCACCTGAATCTGTGTGCCGGCCAGCCTGAACCGGCCGCCTGCGGAGTCGAGCAGCTCGAAGTTGGAGCTCTCGCCGGGATGCGGGTGGCGGACCACCAGTTGTCCGACGATGGTGCCGGTCGGGCTGTGTTCGACCACCTGGTTGGACGAAAGCAACAGGTCGGCCGGCCCGTAATCGCCGCGCAGCTTCCAAAGACAGACATCCCAGTCATGGCTGCCGGCGGTCGAAATGCTCCAACTCTGCGGACTCGGGTCGGCGTCTTTCGACCGATATAAGTTTGCGGCGATATACACGCTGCCGTCAAGGGTGATCGCCAGTTGGCCATAAGGCGGACCGGTCCACGGGCCTCGCAAGTAGGTGCCCGAGGCCACGGGTTCGCCGTCTGTCGTGAGAACAAAGAAATCCGCGGAATGGTTGGCAAAGCCGACAGAGTATACGCGGTCTCCCCAACCCACGGCCACATCATTGCCGCCGACTTGCTGGCGTGCCCAGGCCAGCGTGCCGTTCGGGTTCAGCTTGCAGAGGAAATTGTCCGAGGTGCCATCTGGGGTCAGATTGAAGGTTCCCGGGCCTGGATCGAAATCCGCTGTTCCGCGGAATTCGCCGCCTACATAGACGCTACCGTCCGCCCCTACCGCGACACTGTAGCCTTCGTCCGTGCTCGGACCGCCCATCTGCCCGGCCCATACGAGATTTCCGTGCGCGCTGAACCGGCAAACGAAAGCATCTTTCCAACCGGCGCTGGTGAGCCACCAGACCCCCGGCCCTGGATCAAAATCGGCCTTATACGCAAACCTACCGGTGACGTAAAGGCTGCCATCCGGCCCCAAGGCGAGGTCGCCGACCCTCTCTTCCCGCTCGTAACCGAAGCATCGGGCCCAGACGAGGTTGCCTTCGGCGTCGAGGGCCGAAAGGAACATGGCACCCCAGCCGCCGCTGTCCAGGTTGTACGTGCCGGGCCCGGGGTCGAAATCCGCAACGCCGCGAAACGTGCCCGCCGTGTATGCGCGGCCGTCAGGGCCTACGACGAAGGACTGCGCCTCGACAACAAACGATGAACGCAGTTGGCTGACCCAGAGGAAATCCCCTTGGGAATCCAATTTCAGGACGAACGAGTCACGCCGGTCCGTGGGAGTCAATTCTTGGCGACCGGGCCCGGGATCGAAATCCGCAGTGTCTCTGAAAGTCCCTGCGATGAAGACTTCGCCATGCGGCCCCACTCCAATGCCCACGCTGTACTCGCTCTCCACTCCTCCCACCGAGCGTGCCCAGCACAACGCGCCCGCGCTGGTGTACTTGGCGATGAACACATCCGTCTCGCCGACACTGGTGAGTGTCCACTCGCCTGGTCCCGGATCGAAGTCCGCAGTCTGCTCGAAGGTGCCGGTAATGTAGATATTGCCCGCGGCATCGCGCGCCATCGCGCTGGTGCGATCATCCTCCCGGCCGCCCACGCCAAATGCAAACCCAAACCCCGGTGGCTCGCCCTTCAGGCCGGCGTCCAGATCGGCCGCCAGCGGGCCCGCGGTCAAGGTCACCATGCCGCTAAAGCCCACCGCATCCACGTCGCTATCCAGCGCATCGTCAGTGCCGACGTCTTGCGTGGTGAACTCAAAGGCCGGGGGCGTGCGCACCTGAGCGTAGTAGTTGTTCCCTTCCACAAGTCCTTCAAACAGATACATGCCATGGGAGCCTGTGATTGCCAGCCCCAGCGACACATCATCGTCGTTGCCCACGGTCAGGTCGGCCGACTGGTAGAGCTCCACCACCGCGGCCTCGATGCCCGGCTCGCCGGGATCCTGCAGCCCGTTGGCGTCCAGATCGTGCCACACCAGCCCGCCGAGCGACAAGCCCGAGAGCATTCGCCGGTCCTCCAGCCACTCGGCGCCCAGGCGCCGCATGCGCACCGTCCGGCTGCGCCAGCCGGAGGTTTTGCGCGCGCCGCGTCCGAAGCGGTCCCCACGGAGCTTCTTGGCCCGATGGCCGATCTGCAATCCTCGCTGACTGCTCATGATCTACCCTCCAAAGTCGTGGGCCAGCCGAGTGGCGATCTGTCGAACGGTTGCCAGAAGGCCCTGGCCGGCCGACTCGCCGGGCGTCTTCGCGCCGAGCCGGGCCACCAAGCCGCGCACAGCTATGCGCGCGTGCTGCCGGCGCGCCTTCTCACCCGCTGCCCGAGCAGCACCAGGCAGCACCCTGCCGCGGCCAACAGCCACGCGCCCGAAGGCTCCGGCACCACGTCCAACTGCCCCGCGATGAAGCTCACTGTGGTCAGCTCCGAGAGCAACTGCCCGGCATTGTTGCTCAGATTCGTGCGCAGCAGGCTGGAGTCGATCGTCACCTGATACTCGCCCATGCTGCCCGGCGCGGTCTCGAAATAGACCCTGAGCAGGCCGGCCCCATCACTGAGCGGCACGGATGTGGGAAAGTAATCCCAGACCGCCACCGTAGGACCGGGCAACTCGGGTCTGCCCGGCGTGGGGTTCCCGGTGCGCCCAGGGAACAGCGCGTTTTCCGGCTCGCCGAGATGTGTGAGGGTCACGTTGCCGCCCGGGTCGCTCACACTCAGTTCGAGCATGTAAACCCGCAGATCGTACGGCCCGCCGTGGACCTCGAAGAACACGTCGAAATAGCCCGATGCGGATTCATCCGCCTGGGCATCGCCCGCGTGCAGAACCATCTCCGCGCTTGCCGGCCCAGCCAGCCCGACGAGCAGGCAGATTGCAAGCCACGCCCGCAAGCATGCTATGGTTCTCGGGTCGCCGGGCATCGTCCCATGATTCCGCCTCTTCCACATGACTGACCTCCTGCGCCGGTAGGAAAAAACTTTGGATGGCGAAGGACGGAGCCGCATGCATGGCGTAGCCGGCTCTTCTGCTGGCCGGGCGAGTCTGCATGCCGCGCGGGCGCGCAAGGCGTCTTTCGCCGGTGCCTGTCTTGGGAGTAAAGAGTCGAGCTCCAGAAGCGCGGCGCGGCCCGCGGGTTCATCCCACGGCCAAGCGCCCCGCTGGCGTGTCCGTAGCTACGAACGCCAAACCCGACTTAGCGCTGCCCCCATTTGCAGTGCTCGAGTGCGAAAAGCCCCTCTACTTAACCCCCGTGAGCGGACCCCATCAGGTAAGAGCCCTGTGATAGGTGG
>CAYXPN010000418.1:0-3919 GCA_964467075.1 uncultured Planctomycetaceae bacterium | reverse complement strand
CGAGATCAAGGAGATGCTGGCCAGCAAGGGGCTCCACCTGGGCCAACTGGCCCCGGAACGCCGGATGCCCGACTATTTCGAGCCCGAGGACCTCAGCCCCGACGAACGGGCTTTGCTCTTGCAGCCGGTGGCCGACCTGAATCTTTCGGTCCGGGCGCGCAAGTGTATGATCCGCCTGGGGATCAACACCATCGGGGACCTGACCCGGCGCACGGGCGACGAGCTGCTGGAGTGCAAGAACTTCGGCGTGACCAGCTTGAACGAGGTGCGCGAGAAGCTGGCCCAGCACGCGCTGAAGCTGCGCGGCGAGTAGTCGTCCGGCCGAACACTACCACTTCGGAAGCGGTGTAGTCCCAAGCAGACCATGGACGTGCTGCGAGGAAGTTACCGCTTCGCGGGCTGCCTATGCCATCCGGCGGCTCATGCAAGCGGGGCACATGCACCTCAAGTCGTAGGTCTGCTTGTGGACGAGGCCGTGGATTTTGCCGCCGGGATCGGCATAGAATTTCTTTAAAATCGGGGCAATATATGTCCCGTCTTTGGCGTTATAGAAGCGAAACACTGCATACGCAACATGGTCCGCGAGTTGCACCAGACGCGATGCGCTCGAGTCCACGAACAGTGGCACATCCGCCAGGTTCTTGACCACGCCCCAGCGAGTCCCCACCTGCCGGAAATCCCGCGCGAGCCGCTGCAACGTTGTCTCGTAGGTGCTGTCGTCGAGCACGATCATCCCGCGCTGGTGGTGCTTCTTATCCCTGGAGGCGTTTTCGTTCTTGAGCTGAAGGTCGAAGCGACTACACAGCTCCTCGAACGCAATCTCCATGGGATCGCCGTTGGGGTATGAAGCCTTGTAAACGGCTACAGCGTAAGCGTACGTGCCAAAGCGGTGCCGCGCCAGCACGTCGAGAACCTTTTGGATGACTTCTATCCGCGCATTCCGGTTCCGCAACCCATCCCAGGGCGGGCTCTTTCCGCGATAGATTTCGGAGGCATGAAACTCGACCGCATAGGGATTCTCTTCGTTGTACTGTTTGGCTATTTCGTCGAGTTCGCGTGAGATGAAATACACGGCCCGCTCGAAAACGGATACGCCGCCGAGCACGAGATAGTCTTCGTTCGGGTTGTTCGCGGATCCCGAATCGTCGAGATAGAGCAGATACATCGGTACTCTGCGCGCAAAAAAACGGCAGCCGGGTGGGCACTAGCCCAGCGGACCGCCATGCGGCAGCCCTCCCAACCGCCATGATAGGCCGGGTGGATCAAACGTCCAATGGGTCGCTTGCCGCAACCCTCCCGACTCACCGCAACTATACACCGCCTAGGACTGATCGTCAAATGCAAATGCCTCTGCAACGCTCTAGGATTGGGCGAGGGCAGCTTCTGCTTGCGCCCAAGCCACCGCCAAGACCGGGGACGGATAAGCACGCCCCCCCACGTGGGTACAATTGCCACCACAGGCCATTCCTCGGGGTGGACGCTATGCGCCGACAGGGGCGGTCGGCCGGCTGCTTGCATGGCGCAGTCCTTTCCCCCCGTCATCGGGCAAACCGATACCGGCCTCGGTCGCTGCCCGGGTTGAGTAGGTCCGCCGCGCGTCCTTCGCCCGGAGAACACCGGGCGGCGCTGGCCCCAGGGGAGCTGTACATGTTCGACTGTGAACTCCACCGGCCGTGCATGGTGAGCCGCCATTGAACGCAGCTACCCCTTCAAGGCCGCCAGCAGCTCGGCCACATAGGCACCCACCTCGGCCAGCACCTCTTCGCGCGGGCGCCGGCCTGCCTCGGCCAGGCGACGCACAATGGCCGAGCCCACGATCAACCCGTCGGCCACCGGGGCCAGCATGCGCACGTGTGCCGGACGGCTGATGCCGAAGCCGATGCAGATCGGCAGCTCCGTGTGCTCACGCAGCCAGGCCACGTTTTCCACCAGCTCGGGCGGCAAGGCGTCGCGCTCGCCCGTGATCCCGGCCACCGAGACGTAGTAGATGAATCCGCTGCTCTGGCCGGCGATGCGCAGCGCCCGCTCGCGCGGCGTGGTGGGGGTGATCAGTTGGGCCAGACACAGCCCCTCTCGCCGGCACACCGCAACCAGCCCCGGCGATTCCTCGGCCGGCAGATCGGGCACGATCAGCCCGGCCACTCCCGCGGCTCGGGCCTGGCCCGCAAAGCGCTCCACACCCCAGCGATAGACGATCGCATAGCTGACCATCGTCACCACCGGCGCATCCAGGCCGGGGGTCACGCGGCCGAGCATCTCCAGGATCTCCTGCACGCGCGTGCCCCGCTCCAGGGCCCGAGTGTATGACGCCTGGATCACCGGCCCGTCGGCGATCGGGTCGCTGTAGGGGACGCCCAGTTCACACAGGCTGCTGCCCTGGGTCACGAGTTGCTTGAGCGCCTGGGCCGTCAGGTCCAGGTCGGGATCGCCCGCGGTGAGAAACGGCATGAAGGCCTTCTTTCCCGCGCGGCGAAGCTCGGCGAACAGCTTGTCGATCCGTGTCATTGCTGGTTCGTGCTGTATGAACTACTGTACTCGATGCACGCAGGCTGCGCACCGGGCACCGCTGGCTCTGCCGGCGTTCGGCGAGCCGGCGGCGTGAGCCGCCGGTTTGCTCGTCGCCCGGTTGCGGTTTGTCTTCAGCACTGCTGGACAAGCCAGCAGTGGCACCCGGCGCACCCGCGTGCGTGCAAGCACGCACCCTACGCGGTTTGTCTTCAGCACTGCTGGACAAGCCAGCAGTGGCACCCGGCGCACCCGCGTGCGTGCAAGCACGCACCCTACGCGGTTTGTCTTCAGCACTGCTGGACAAGCCAGCAGTGGCACCCACCCGGCCCGTGTCGCTCTGCCGGTGGAGTTCCCCCGCGGCCCGGACTAAAACTCCTCGCCGCGCAGTCGGGCCACCTCCGCGGCGTCCTTGTCGCCGCGGCCGGAAAGGCAGACCACGATCACCTGCTCCGGGCCGTATTGCGGGGCCAGCTCGACGGCCTTGGCCACCGCGTGGGCGCTTTCCAAGGCGGGCAGGATGCCCTCGGTATGCGCCAGCGTATCGAAGGCCGCCAGGGCCTCGGCATCCGCCACGCTCGTGTAGCTGACCCGGCCGGTATCCTTCCAGTAGCTGTGTTCCGGCCCGGTGCCCGGATAGTCGAGCCCGGCCGACACACTGTGGACCGGGCAGGTCTGGCCGTCTTCGTCCTGGAGCACGTAGCTGAAGCTGCCGTGCAGCACGCCGGGCCGGCCGAAGCACAGCGTGGCCGCATGGTCCCCGGCTTGCCCGGAGCGTCCACCGGCCTCCACGCCGGTCAGCGCCACCTCGGTGTCCTCGACGAACGGATAGAACATGCCCGCGGCATTGCTCCCCCCGCCCACGCAGGCCACCACCTGGTCGGGCAGGCGGCCGAGCTGTTCCAGGCACTGCCGGCGCGTTTCGCGCCCGATGACCGACTGGAAGTCGCGCACGATGCGAGGAAACGGATGGGGTCCGACCACCGAGCCGAGCAGGTAGTGGGTGGTCTGGACCGAGCTCATCCAGTCGCGCATGGCCTCGTTGATCGCGTCGCGCAGGGTGCGCGAACCGCTCTTGACCGGGCGCACCTCCGCACCCAACAGGCGCATGCTGAACACGTTGGGTCGCTGGCGGCGGATGTCTTCCTCGCCCATGTAGACCACGCATTCCATGCCGAACCGCGCGCAGGCCGTGGCCGTGGCCACCCCGTGCTGCCCGGCCCCGGTCTCGGCAATGATGCGCTGCTTGCCCATGCGCCGGGCCAGCAGGGCCTGGCCCAAGGTGTTGTTGATCTTATGGGCGCCCGTGTGGTTGAGGTCTTCGCGTTTCAGGTAGAGCTGGGCCCCGCCGCAGTGGCGGCTGAGCCGAACCGCATGATACAGCGGCGACGGCCGGCCCACGTAGTGGCGGTAC
>CAYXPN010000417.1:0-3977 GCA_964467075.1 uncultured Planctomycetaceae bacterium | reverse complement strand
GAATTCGATGCGCAGCCCCGGGTGGCCGGGGCTCACGGCGAAGCGAAGCCCCGGGTGGCCGGGGCTCACGGCGAAGCGAAGCCCCGGGAAGTAATACTCTTACAAGTTCTAAGCTCCCGGTTCGGCCGGCAGTTTCCATTAACGGACAACTGCGAGCCGTGGGGTTCATCCCCACGGGATACCCAAAGCCGAAAGCGGTTGTGCGGCACGCGTGCAGCAAGCGCGGCATCGGTAGGGGCGACGCATGCGTCGCCCCTACGGGACGGCTGCACCACGCATGTCTCGCCACGCCCGTGGCTATCGCTCCGAGCCTGCCACCCTGCCGACCGGACCCCCGGCTTGTCGGCGCCGGGCCGCTACCACTGGTGCTCGCACTCGATTTCCGTGCGCACGATCTCGCGCCGCCAGTGGTCTTCGTGGACCGGCCAGGCGCGCACACGGAGCTGATCCTCTTCGAGTTTCGCGGTGCGGTTCTCCTGGTGGCACGTGCGCCAGCAGCGCAGCTCCGCTTCCGCCAGCCGCGGCACGCGCCCCGGCACGTTGCTCAGCCGCCAGAACACCTCGCCCTGGTCGAACACCGTGATCACCGCCGGCGGGCCGGCATCCAGCATGCGCCGGGCAAGCGCCTCGTGGCTGGCCGTGGGATAGCGCGCTTTCAGTGCCGGTAAATCCCAGTTGCACCGCGCGCCATCGCCCCGGAACCATGGCGTGGGCACGAGCAGGCGCCCGGCCAGTTGGTTGGCGATCATCTCCCGCGCTGCACGACCGGCCTCGACCAACTCCACGCCCAGCCGCTCGAACACCTGCCAGGCCAGGTGCTCGCCGATCTCGTGGGCCAGGGCCCACTGGCGCCGCTCGGGGCGGGCATCCGGCCGGAGCAGCACCGTGGGTCGCGGTTGCGCGCTCCAGCACGACACCAGGCGCACGTACCGGGCGCGCACGGGCTGCTGCTCGTCCCAAGCCACCACAATGCCCAACGCCTCGGCCAGACGAAACGCATCGACCGGCGGCCCGTGGACGCCCGCGGCATCCAACATCTGGTGCGCCACGGCGTCCAACGCTTCGGACAGCTCTTCGGCGGTCAGAACGGAGAGCATGGCTTGATGGCCCTGTCGAACGAGAATCCGAACCCTGAACCGGCTGGTGGTAGTGAACTAATGTATAGTATAGCTTCGCCTTTCAGCGGTGCAAGCCGCGGAATTGGCCGCTTACTGCGTGAGGAGCGGTCCGGTAGGATGGCCAAAGGGGACGCGGTGGTCTCGCCGCCCGCCCCCCCCTTTTTTGCGGTATGTTTCCGCCTCCGCCCGCTTTGCCTATCTCATGGCCCCCTCAGACCAGACAAAGACCGGCCGATTTGCCGTGGTCAGCCTCGGCTGCCCCAAGAACCTGGTTGACAGCGAGGTGCTGGCCGGGCTGCTCGCCGACCAGGGCCATCGCCTGGTCCACAGTGCCGACCAGGCCGATTTCGTGGTGGTCAATACCTGCTCGTTTGTCGAGGCGGCGCGGCAGGAGTCGGTCCAGGTGATCGAGGAAATGCTCGCCCTGAAGCGCCAGGGGGCCATCCGCGGGCTGATTGTGGCCGGCTGTCTGCCCCAGCGCGACCGCGACTCGCTGTTGGCCCAATACCCGGAGATCGACGCCCTGGTGGGCGTGTTTGCCCGGGAGGCGATCGCCCAGGCGGCCGCCCGGGTGCTGGCCGGGCGTGACGGCCGGCGCGCGTGGCTTGCGAGCGTGCCCGAACGCATGGCCTCGGAGGCGTTGCGCCTGCGCCTGACGTTGCCCCACGTGGCGTATCTCAAGCTGTCCGAGGGCTGCTCGCGCCGGTGCAGCTTCTGCACGATTCCGCAGATTCGCGGCCCGCGGCGCAGCAAACCCCTCGAATTGGCGGTCGAGGAAGCCGAACGTCTGGTCGCGGACGGGGTGCGCGAGCTGGTGCTCGTGGCCCAGGACACGAGCAGCTACGGGCAGGACCTTTACGGCCGGCCCCGACTGGCCGAACTGCTCGACCGTCTCGACCGGCTCGAGGGACTGACCTGGATTCGATTGATGTACCTCTATCCGAGCGGCATCGACGAGGAATTGGTCGACGTGCTGGCCCGCGGCACGAAGATGCTGCCCTATCTCGACCTGCCCCTGCAACACGTCAGCGATCGGGTGCTGCGTGCCATGCGCCGCGGCGTGGGCCGGGCCCGGATCGAGCGGTTGCTCGACACGCTGCGCATGCGCATCGAGCGCCTGGTGGTGCGCACCACGCTGATGACGGGCTTTCCGGGCGAGACGGAGACCGACTTCGCCGAGTTGCTCCAGTTCGTCCAGCGCCGGCGGTTCGAGCGCCTGGGCGTGTTTGCCTGGTCGTGTGAACCGGGCACACCCGCGGCCGAGCTGGCCGATCAGGTGCCCGAGCCGGTCCGGCACGCGCGGCGCGAGCGCCTGCTGGCAGCCCAGCAGCCGATCGCCTTCGAGTTTGCCCGGCGCCAGGTGGGCCGGCGTTTGGACGTGTTGATCGACGGCCCGCTCGCCGGAGAGGCCGGCGTGTTTTTGGGCCGCACCTGGGCCGACGCACCGGAAAGCGACCCGGTGGTCTATGTGACGGTCGGCGATGCCGCTGCGCATTCGGCAAGAGCTGCGGGCCGAGCATGCGCGGAAAAGGCGATTCCCGGCCGGATTGTGGGCTGTGAGATTGTGGCCGCCAAAGGGTATGATCTAATAGGGCTGCTGCCCGGGTGATTCCGGCGCCCAACCGGTGTGGCCGGCAGAACGGTATTGCGTTGGGGGGCGTCTCCGGCCGAGGGTGGCCGGAAACCGCTGGGTCCGCAACTACGCGAGATCATCAGGAAACCGTCATGGGTGCTTCCCCGAGCGCCAAGCCCGCAGTGCAGCCGCGAGCCGTGCTGTTCAACCTGCCCAACCAGTTGACCACCCTGCGCTTGATCCTGTCGGTGGTGCTGTTTGTGGTGATCGCCTGGCAGTACTACTTGCTGGGCTTGGTGCTCTTTCTGGTGGCCGCGGGCACGGACTGGCTCGACGGCTATTTGGCTCGCAAATACGGGCTGGTGACCACCCTGGGGCGCATCCTCGATCCGTTTGCCGACAAGGTGATCATCTGCGGCACGTTCATTTTCCTGGCCGCGGTGCCCGCCATGACGCGCGTGCCGTTCGGGCTGCGCGCGTGGATGGTGGTGGTGGTTGTGGGCCGCGAGCTGCTGGTCACCGCGTTGAGGGGCTTCATCGAACAACAAGGCGGCGACTTTTCGGCGCGCACGTCCGGCAAGCTGAAGATGGTGTTGCAGTGTGCCGCGGCCGCGATTTGCCTCTACTACCTGTCCTACCGCGATCCGGCCGCGGACCCGCTGGCGCTGCCCGACGCGCCCGGCTGGCTCTGGGTCGGGCTGGTGGGTTCGGTGTGGGCGGCTGTGGTGTTGACGATCTACTCCGGGGTGGTCTATGTGCACGCGGCCATCCGCATGTTGCGCGCGTAGGCGGCCCGCGGCATAGCCGATCGAATGGCGAGCACAGTCTGGGGCGGGTCTTAGAGCTTGTAAACGAGGTAACTGTTCAGCCGAATGGAGCGATGGGGTGGCACAAGGTTTTGGACACCCTCCGGCACGATTCCCGCGGATACTTGGCCGAAGGCCATCCGTCAGCGTAGCCTGGGGCCGTCGCCCCAGGCACTCGTTGCCGGCGCGCGCCTGATGGCTGAAAGCCATCCTCACGCGCCTTTCGGCCGAAGGCCGCGCAATCCGGCGCGTATGCCTGGCAAGGCCGGCTGCTTCGGGCACCCGTGTGAATATGGCCTTCGGCCAAACGCGCCACCGGCGGCCGTAGGGTGCGCTGTGCGCACCACGACTATTCTGGTGCTCGCAGAGCACCCTACTATTCTGGTGCTCGCAGAGCACCCTACTGGTGCTCGCAGAGCACCCTACGGTCCTGAGCGGAAGCAGGTGGCCGGCACTGGGGTGCGCCGCGGCAAGCGCCTC
>CAYXPN010000416.1:0-4008 GCA_964467075.1 uncultured Planctomycetaceae bacterium | reverse complement strand
CGCCCCAGAGCCGGCCTTATAGCAAATTTCCCACCTACAAACAAGACGCACACACAAACCGGAAGAGCCAACAAAACTCGTCTTGAACCAAACGCACCGTTTCGCTACAAGCCGCCGGTCTACCTTTCCCAGGCGAATCCCAGGCCGATCGTCGGCCGCCGGTCTGCTCCAGCAATGGTGCGCGCAAGGCCCACACCAATGCTGGTCACCATGCATAGGCGGCTGCGATTCGCGCTGCGGCAAGCGCCACCAAATGAGCGGAGGTCGCACCATGCGCCGGAAACTTGCGCTGGCCACCTATAGCGCCTGCTTTGTTTTGCTTGCGCAGTTGTGCTACGCCCAGCAGACCTTCCCCTATCGGGCGTTTGTCACCGGCGACGAGGTCTATGTGCGTAGCGGGCCCGGCCAGAGCTACTACGCCACCGACAAGCTCAAGCTCGGCCAGGAAGTGGAGGTTTATCGCCATGATCCGGGCGGCTGGTATGCCATTCGGCCTGTGTCGGGCAGCTTTTCCTGGGTCTCCGGCCGATATCTCGACGTGCGCGAAGACGGGCTGGCCGTGGTGCGCGAAGACAATGTGGCGGCGCGCGTGGGCAGCCGGCTCAGAGACGATCGCGACGTGATCCAGGTGCGCCTGCGCGAGGGGGAGGTGGTTGAAGTCCTGGGAAAACGCGAGATTCCCAACGGCTCCGGCACGACCACGTGGTACAAGATCGCCCCGCCGGCCGGCGAATTCCGCTGGGTGTTCGGCAAGTATGTGGACCCGGGCTACCCGGCCGACGGACTGCGCAACACCACCACGCAGCCGCCAGCGGCCCAGGCAGCTCCATCCCCCGCGAGCATCGTACCCGACCAAGCCGTTGATTCGTTGGCGCAAGGCGCATGGGTTTCGGCCGAGCCCGCCGCTGCGCCGGCTGGTTCGCCGGCGCCGGCCGCGGCCTCCGGCAGCGCTGCCCGCGGCGCCGCGGGGCCCGCGGTGCCGTCACCCGCAACATTCGAGGGCCAACTGGAGCAGATCGACGCGCAGTTGTCGATGATGGTCGTGGCCGAACCCGCGGCCTGGTCGTTCGGCGCGCTCAAACAGCAGGCCGAGGGCCTGCTGGGCGCGGCGCAGACCGCGGCCCAGCGCGGGCGTGCACGCGTGCTGCTCAACAAGATCGTGCGCTTCGAGGATATCCGCGAGCGCTACCTGGCGATCGCCTCACTGCGCCGGCAGACCGAGCAGTCGAACCAATACCTGGCCGCCCTGGGCACTCGAACGTCGAGTGCGGGCCTCCTCGGTTCGCCAAGCGACCGCTTCGACGGGTCGGGCCAGCTCACGCGCGTGGTCTCTCCCAAGATCGGTGCCCCGCGCTATGCGCTGCTCGACGAGCAGGGCCAGGTGCGCTGCTATGTGAGCCCTGCGCCGGGGGTGAATCTGCGCCACTATCTGGGCCAGCGCGTAGGCGTGGTCGGCACGCGGGGATATATTCCAGAGCAGCAGGCCGTGCACGTCATGGCCCGGCACGTCCACCCCCTGGAAGGCACGACCTGGCGCTGAACTGTCTTCGGGCGCGCACGCCTGATCGACCCAACACCAAGGGCTTTCCGTGCGCAATCTGGAAATCAAGGCGCGAATCGACGACCCGGCCGCGGCCCGCGCGGTGGCCCAGCGCATGGCCGCCAAGCGCCTGGGCACGCAGCAGCAGGTGGACACGTATTTTGCCTGCCGCCGCGGGCGACTGAAGCTCCGCCAGATCGACGGGCTGTCGGCCCAGTTGGTCTGGTACAGCCGGCCGGACGAGCCGGGTCCGAAACCGAGCGAATACCTGCTGGTGCCGGTTGCCAACCCGGAGACGCTCAAGTCGGCCCTGGCCGCGGCCCTGGGGGTGGTGCGCGTGGTGCGCAAGCGGCGGGAGATCTTCCTGGTCGAAAACGTGCGCATCCACCTGGACGAGGTGGCCGGGCTGGGGACGTTTCTGGAATTGGAAGCCGTGCTCGACGCGCACGGCGAGCGGACCGGCGCTGAGCAGGCGGCGCGGCAATTGCTCGCGCGGCTGCTCGCCGAGTTCGAGGTGGGCCCGGATTCGCTCTTGAGCCGGTCCTATGCTGACATGGGGTCAGAGGACAGTTAGTTCTGCTGAAACCTGCCCCCTCTGCGGGGGCATGTTGGCGCGTCTCGCAAGCCTCGTCGTGCGAAACGGGCGGATTCTGCGGACTTCCGCCTCAAGACGTAACTGCCGTCCAAGAAAAGAGTTATGACGTTCGCTAGCAGTGCGCGCGCGGGGCATTCGATTGTGGGGCCGTTGCCGGCTGAATACACTGGAGGATTGCCGCCAGGGTGCTGGCAGTTGATCTATGGGGCCGCTGTCGCGGCTTGGGTGCCCGGGCGGCTGGAAGCCATTGCGTAGCCCGCGCGATCCGACCGACCGCTGGGGAGACTCGTCATGAGCGAAAGTGCCAGGCTGATCGTGGGCGAGCAGGAAGTGGAGTTGCCCATCCTCGCGGGCACCGAGGGTGAGAAGGCCGTCGACATCGGCCGGCTGCTGGCGGCGACCGGCCTGATCACGCTGGACGACGGCTATGCCAACACCGGGGCCACCACCAGCGAGATCACCTATCTGGACGGGCAGAAGGGCATTTTGCGCTACCGCGGCTATTCGATCGAAGAGATCGCCGAGCGCTGCGACTTCACGGAGACGGCCTATCTGTTGATCTACGGCGAACTGCCCACCGGGGCGGAGCTGGAGCAGTTTCGGGCCAACGTGCGCCGCCACAGCCTGCTGCACGAGGGGATGAAGACGATTTTCGCCGGCTTTCCGCCGGATGCCCATCCCATGGCCATCCTCAGCTCGGTGGTCGGGGCCCTGGCCATCTATTGCCGCGATTCGCTCGACCCGCTCGATCCGGACCAGCGCGAGCTGGCCGTCTTTCGCATGCTGGCCAAGATGCCCACGATCGCCGCCTTCAGCCACAAGCAGTCGATCGGCCAGCCGTTTATCTATCCGCGCAACGACTTGAGCTATTGCGAGAACTTCCTGCACATGATGTTCGCCGTGCCCAGCGAACGGTATCAGACGGACGCCGATTTTGTCAACGCGCTGAACCTGCTGTTGATCCTGCACGCCGACCACGGGCAGAATTGCAGCACTTCCACGGTGCGCATGGTGGGTTCGAGCACGGTGAACCTGTTTTCCAGCATTTCGGCCGGCATCTGTGCACTTTGGGGGGCCCTGCACGGCGGGGCCAACGAAGCCTGCATCAACATGCTCGAGGCCATCCGGGCCGACAACGGGCGCCTGGGCAAGTATATTGATCGGGCCAAGGACCCCAACGACGATTTCCGGCTGATGGGCTTCGGCCACCGGGTCTACAAGAACTACGATCCCCGCGCGCGCATCATCAAGGAAACCTGCCACAAGCTGCTGGAGAAGCACAAGCTGGAGAACCCCATCTTCGAGATCGCCCTGGAGCTGGAGGAAGTGGCGATGAAGGATTCCTACTTCGTCGAGCGCAAGCTCTATCCCAACGTGGACTTCTACTCGGGCATCATCTACCGCGTGATGGGCATTCCCAAGCAGATGTTTACCGTGCTGTTCGCCCTGGGACGTTTGCCGGGCTGGATCGCCCACTGGCGCGAGATGCACCTGGCCAATGATCTGCGCATCCACCGGCCGCGACAGCTCTACATCGGGCCGTCCCAGCGCAAGTTCGTGCCCCTGATCCGGCGGTAGGGTCTGGCTGATGATGGCAGCCACGCTCCCCAGAGCGTAGGACGCCACTTAGAGTCTTACGCTGTGGCTTCTGCGCGCCGTGCGCGCATGTTGTTCAGTAGTGTACAAGTCGCGCTCATTTGACCCCCTTTTCACAAGGCGGTTGTGACGGCAGAACGGTTTGTACACGTGTACGACTTTTTGGGCCTGTGTGGCATGTCTCCAATCCCTAATCCCTAATCCCCAATCCCTTGGGTTGCCGCCGCAGGCCGCGTTAAGACTTGTAAAGGAATTGTTTGCCGAATTCGATGCGCAG
>CAYXPN010000415.1:0-4016 GCA_964467075.1 uncultured Planctomycetaceae bacterium | reverse complement strand
CGCTGTGGCTTGTCGGGAATCGTCGCTCGGGTACACTTTCTTCGTTCATCGTTCATCCCTCCGTTTGGCTGTGGCTTGTCGGGAATCGTCGCTCGGGTACACTATACTGGGCGCAAGTGACTCAGTGACAAGCACTTGCGCCCAGAATTCCCGGCTCAAAACAGCTCCAACTGCCGGGGCGCCTCCTCGATCGGCGCCGCTTCCGGGCCGATGAAGCTCTTCATCTTGCCGAATTGCCGGTCCGTGACCATCAACAGGCGCACGTAGCCTGCCGGCGGCAGATTGGCCTTGACGAGCCGGCCGTAACTCTCGCCCATTTCTTCACTTGCGCAGCACCGCGCATAGACCGAAAGCTGCATCATGCTGAACCCCGACTGCAAGAGCAGCTTGCGGAACCGGGCGTAATTCTTGCGGTCCTTGGAGGTCTTGACCGGCAGGTCGAACATCACGAACAGCCACATGGTGCGGTAACCCGAGAGTGCAAATCGACTGCGTGGCATCTTACTACCATTGGGGGAGCTTCAGGACTCCTTTCCCGGTCAAGTAGGCGTTGGCCAGCGAGCTTGCCAGGCTGGCCGCGGCGTCGAACAGGGTCAATTGCTGGCCCTGGACGACCACGCGCCCGGTGATGCGCTCAATCAGGAAGGTCTTGGCCTCGGGGGAAAGCTCTGCCGGGGGAGCGTGCTCGGCGCAGAAATCGACCATGGTCCGGTCCACCACGGGCCGGAAGGGCTCCATGAGGTCGTCGGCCAGGCAGAAGGGGTTCTCGCGGTGGTGATGGTGGAGCCCGAGGCTGGGGTGCAGCCCGGTGGCGCAGATGGCCCGGGCCACGATGGCGCGCAGGACGGCATAGCCGTAGTTGAGCAGGAGGTTCTGGTCGCTGCGTTCCGGGTCACGTCGGAAGGGGCCGTCGGGGAGCAGGTGTTGCCAGTAGCGTCGGGCGGCCTGGGCCTCGAGGTTCGAGGGGTCGCCGGAGCGGACCTGCCGGGCCAGCGCGCGCAGGCCGAAATCCTGGGCGCGCAGGGCCTCCAGGCACGCGGCCTGGGCCCGGATTTTGGAGCGCACCACCTGGCGCCAGAGGCGTCTCTTGAGCGGGCGCGGGGCCGCGGCCTGGGCTGCCATGCGCTGGGCCGCGGCGTGGTGTGCGCAAAGCGGCAGCATGAGCCCCACGGGCAGGGAGCGGGAGTCGCAGACGACCAAGGCACCACCCGATTGGGCCAGCACGGCAAGAACGGACTGCGTGCAGGTGACCTGGGGGTGGGCCAAGAGCAGGACGGCCACCTCGGCCAGCGGGACCGTGCGGCGAGGCTCGCCCGAGCGCTCGATGACGAGCTGCTTCAGGCGGACCGAGAGGCGTGCGGGGCTCTCGGCGAAGTCCAGAATGCGCTCAATCATTGGCCGGAAGGACCTGACCCAAGGGATCAACCGTGACCTTCCGTGCGCCGAGCGACATGAGGCCGCTCGGACTGTAACGAACGCGTGCTTGCGATCCGAGCTTCCTTCTTACAGTACTTGGCCGAGCATCGGAGTGCAAGCAGAATTCGATCTGGCGGGCGGAGATGGCTTCGACGCGGTAGATATTGCGCCGGCCCTGGTGTTCCATTTCGAGCGTTTCGCCGCCGCGCAAGGAAAACAGGAAGCGGCGGTGCGGGCCGTGGTCGCGCTGGACGACAGGCCGGCTGGCACGGTAGCGCGCATAGGCCTCGAGTCGCGAGACGATGTGGCCCTCCCACTTGGTCACGTTGCCGGCGCTGCCGAGCACGGCGACGATTTCCATGTGGGAGTTGGTATTCTTGCCGGAAGTCACGTGGCGGGCGCGCACCCCGCGGCCGATCTCGTGGGTCGTGTCCTTGACGCGGATGCGTGCGGCGTGAATGGGGATCACGCGCTGGGCGCCGGTACGCTTGTCTTTCACCCGGCGATAGGGATGGTTGTTCGGGTCGGAAAAGTACTTCTTCGGATCCGCGTCCGCGCGTCCTGCCAGTTGTCGGAGCTTCTGCTGGACCAGGTCGCGCACGAGCCGGTCGATAATGCGAGGCACTTCGTGTTTGGACATGAGGCGAAGCGGTTTGCGCACAGCGACCACTTCTTCCAGCCCGCCGTCGGCTGCGCGCAACGTGCGTGTACCGTAGTTGGTCCCCGCGTGCAGTGGGCCGGCAAGCCGGCGGCTGGCGCGGTGGGAGATGATCATCTGCTCGATGTGGGTGCGCACCTGGTCGAGGAAGCCGGGAAACGGCGGATCGAGCTCAAGCTGCAGACGTGTGCGCGTCTGTTCGCAGCGCAGGGCGGCGCGCGTAAGCTGGTGGACCAACCCCGGGCCGCAGAGGGCCACGACCACCGCGTCGATGGCGTGGTGGCGGTGGTCGACGCGGGTTTTCTGGTCGGGCCTGCCGAGGATGCGGTTCAGGTCAAGCCCTGCGCGCACCATGGCGGTGATCTGGCCGGTGCTCGTGTGGATGCGCAGCCGGCCATGCGAGTCGCTCCGTCCGGCATAGAGCAGGGCGAGGTAGTCGGCCGCGGTGCCCGTGATGTAGCGCGTATCGGAAAGCTGGCGTGGGACGAAATCGTCGGGGATTTGTTCGAGCTGGAAGAGGTGGAGCTTGTGGCCTGCCAGGGGTCCCTGGAAGCGGCGCACGCGATCGAGGATTTCGTGCCAGCGCTCGGCGTCCGCGGCGTAGGCCTCCCAGGGCGTGTGGCCCTGCTTGCGTCGCCGGTTCTCCTCGTGATAACAAAGGGTCTTGTTGGCGAAGGAGTTGTCGAGCGAGCGAGAGCGCGGGATGATGTGCTCGATGTCGAACTGCGGTTCCGGGCCGCAGAGTTCGCGGATACCGAACTTGCGCCCGGTATAGGGACATTCCCAGTTGCACTCTTCGGCCAGGCGGACCTTGAGGATGTCAGTTTCGCTCGGCGCGGCGTTCTCTAATTCTCGAAGAAGATGTGCTTTAGCATCGTCGCGCCGTTTTTCGTTCTCGCGCATCTTCTCCCAGCGGCGTTTGCGTTCCTGCCGGCCGGCTTTCAGGTCGCGGGCCAGCTCGATGCGTACCAGTTCGGGCCTGCCATAGCGGGCCACCAGCGCGTTCACCACCTTGCGCAGCTCACTGAGTGCCCGGCAGACCAGCGGGTTGCGCAGCGCGGGCAGGGCCTCGCGCACGGGGGGCAGGCGGTCGAGGGCTTCGGGGGCCGGTCGTTCGCCGTAGATCTGCTTGATGGCCGTATTGAGCGCCATGCCCTGGCGCAGGAGTGGGAGCAGCCCGCGCAGGGCCTTGCGCGAGAACGAGCCGAAGCCGTCTTCGAGCGGGGTTTCGGCCAGTTGGCGGGCGGTCTGGGCGTCGAACTGCCACGCTCGTTCGAGACGGCGTGCCAGCGCGTCTTCGTCCTGGAAGGAGAGGATTTCATCGATCAGCCGTTTGCGCTCATCGGGCGGCATCTGGTCCCACTGGTCACCGAGCACCGCGCGCAGTTTTGCGGCCGTGCGGTTGCCTTTGAGGTTCTTTTCGCCGCCCTCTTCCAGATTGAAGCGATAGAGCGCCCTGCCTTTTTTCACGCGCGGGAACCCGAGCAGCCGGCGCATGGCCGCGAACGTGACCTCGGGTTCGGATTGCAGCACATCGGTGAGGCGTTCGCGCTGTTCGGTGCTGAGCGGGCGCGTTCCCTCCGGAGTGTATACCTCCAAGTCGTTCACACGCTGAAGATATCGGAATTCCTGGAACTCGAGGCAGGCGACCGGCGCGCGCCGGCGCGCCGGATCCAGCGAGCAGCGCGCCACCAGGCCGCGCTGGGACTTGAGCGGCCGCTGGAAGAAAATCGCCCGGTAAATGGCCTTCTTGTGCTCTTCGGTAAGCTGGGGATGGTGCGGCGCCTGGGCCTGCCAGATGGCCTCGAACTCTGCTTCGTACATCGCCCGCGATGTCCAGCGCTGGCGGATGCGGTACTCTTGAGGGTCGAGGCCGGCAAAGTACTCGCCCAGCGTGCGGGCCCCGGCGTGCTGCATCTCCTGATGGAGTTGGGCGATGCCC
>CAYXPN010000414.1:149-4044 GCA_964467075.1 uncultured Planctomycetaceae bacterium | reverse complement strand
TTACTTCCCGGGGCTTCGCTTCGCTCCAGCCCCGGCCACCCGGGGCTGCGCTTCGCTCCAGCCCCGGCCACCCGGGGCTGCGCATCGAATTCGGCAAACAATTCCTTTACAAGTCCTAAAGTGACGGGTTGGGTGCCACTGCTGGCTTGTCCAGCAGTGCCGAATGCACGGTTGGGCAAGCCAACCGTGGCCCCCACAGCTTAGCTGTGTCGGACTACTACCATTTCAGTCCGAACTGCTCCCCACCCGGCGGCCGGCCCAAACCGCCGGCCAGCGGCGCACCCGGCTTGCGCTTCTTGGGCTTGGTGGGCGGCACCGGCGGTTCCGCGGCCTGTTCGTGCTCGGCCGCCTGCGGCTTCGGTTCCAGGGCTTTCATGGAGAGGCTGATCCGCTGGGCCTCGGCGTCGACCGACAAGATGAGCACTTCCACTTCCTGTCCTTCGCTGACCACGTCGCTGGCGCGCCAGACATGGCGCGAGGCCAGCTCCGAGATATGGACCAGCCCTTCCACCCCGGGCTCGAGCTCGACAAAGGCGCCGAAATCCATCAAGCGGGTCACGCGCCCCTGGACTACGCTGTTGGGCTGGTATTTCTCCGCCGCCCGATGCCAGGGGTTCTCCACCATGTCGCGATACGACAGCCCGATCCGCCCCGCAGCCCGATCCACCTTCTCCACCTTGACCTTGATCTGCTGTCCTTCCTGGAGCACCTCGCGCGGGTCTTCCACCCGATGCCATGCCAAACGGCTGACGTGGACCAGCCCGTCCACTCCTCCCAGATCAACAAACGCGCCGAAGTCGGTCAGCTTGCGCACCACACCTTCGCGCACCTGGCCGGGTTCGAGCGAGTCGAGCAACCGTTGGCGCGCTTCCTGCTGCTCGCGTTCGAGCACGGCCCGGCGGCTGAGCACCAGATTGCGACGCGCCCGGTCGGCCTCGCTCACCACGCAGGTCAAGCGCTCTCCCACGAACTGCTCCAGGCCCTCGACCCGATACAGCGCAATCTGGCTCACGGGGATGAACCCGCGGATGCGGTTGACCTCGCATTCGAGCCCGCCGGTGTTGTGGCCCGTCACCCGCGCTTCAACCAGCATGCCCTCGGCCAGATCGGCCCAATCGTCCACCTCGACCGCGGTATCGGGCATGCGCAGCTCATACAGCCCGTCCTCCTCGTTGAACCGCTCCACGACCACCTCGATGGCGGCCCCCGCCTGCGGCGGCTCCCCGAACTGCCTCAGCGCGAGCCGGCCCTGCTCCCGGCGACCCAGATCGACGAACACGTCTTCGCGACCCACGGCCACGATGCGGCCTTGGTGGCGCGTCTCGGGCACCAGCGGTGCAGCCTCCGCCTCCTCACCATCGATCAACTCGTCCAGCGGCGCGTCGCCCATGGCCCGTTCAAACTCCGACTCCAGCTCCAAGGGCAACTGCTCGCGCAGGTTGGGCAGCGGAACCGGCGGGCCGCCCGGCACCGGCAACCCGCCGGCCAGGAACCCGGCCGCGTCTTCCATCAACTCGCCAGCGCTCTCGCCCGAAGCATCCTCTGGTTCGACTTCGCCCGGCGTCGTCGAGACCGGCGCTGAGTCGGGCTCCTGCGGCGCGTGGGCGGCCGTCAAGTCCGCGTCCGGCGCCGGTTCGACCGCCGACGGCTCTGGGCCCGAAGGCTGCTCGATACTCTCGCGCGATGGTCTCTGCGCTACGGAAGTCGGCGGCGGAGTCTCGCCTTCAGCAGGGCTCTCCGGCGCCTCGTAGTCGGGCTTGACCACGGGGACCCAGTCGCGCTGGCGCCGACGATAGGCCGCCGGATCGCGCTGGGAGCCGATCAGAATCTGCCGGCGCGGGCGCGCGCCGCCGTCCGCAGTCTGCTCCGGCTCCGCGCCACCACTGCTCTGCGAGCCGGCCGACTGCGCTTCCGAGGCGGCCTCCGACCGCGGCGCGTGACCGGGCTGGTCGGGGTGAGACCCAGGGCTGCCCGCGGCTGCCTCTGCCTGCGCATCGCTTGTGGACGATGAATCCTGCGACGGCCCGGACCCTGCCGCGCAAGAATCCTCCTCCAAGGCCCGCGCACCGGGCGATTCGTCGCCGCCCACGTTAGGGGCGTGCAACTCGTCGTCCGAAGCCTGCGCGCCCGAGGGTTCGTCGCGGGGGCTCAGCGGCTGAGCAGTGTCGTCGTCTACCCGATCTTCCGGCCTGATGTGTTCATCCCCGGTCAACACACACAACTCCTCGCTCGATGGGTCGCAAGAAACGTGGCTCCGAATGCGCCGCAAGGCGCTGCCGGTCGGCTCGACGCTGCTGCGCGCCGAACCCATATTCTACCAAGCGGCTGTGCCTCTCTCCAACCCGGTCGCCAAGCGGGCAAGTGGTCTGCACCCGAACGTTCGGGGGGCCCGGCCGGGCGTCCCCGCGGGCTTGTGCCAGGGTTTTCTCCGGATTTTTCTGGCTTTCACCCACCCCCGCACCCGAACCGTCGGGCGAACGCGAACGGCTCGCAGTGCCCGTACTTGTACGGGCCTCGCCAGACCCGATGAATCGGGCCACTACGAACGGGCCTGCGGCGGCGTCTGGTCCGCCGGGTCCAGGTCGTAGATGCGGTGGGTCTTGATCCGCCGGGCCCCGCCCCGATGGAGCGAGCGCCAGGAGAGCGTGTTGGATTCGAGTATCCAGGAGAATTCCACTTCCTCCACTCCGAATGCCAGGCCCGGCTCAACCATGGCGTGCAGCAGGGCCAGCCCCACGCCCAGTCGCTGGTATTCGGGAAGCACATTCGTGCTCACGATTCGAATCTTCTTGATCGCCCGTTTGTTGCGCAACAGGTGGATAAACCCGAAGGGAAACAGCCGGCCGCGGATGCGCTTGATGCGCGGGTTGTAGTCGAGCAGACCGAAGGCCGCGCCGATGGGCCGGCCGTCGATCTCGGCGCCCATGGTCAGTTCGGGCACGATCAGGAATCGCAGCGAACGGGCCATCTCGCGCAATTCGCCCTGGGTCATGGGCACGAATCCCCAGGTGTTGACCAGCGAGCGGTTGTAGATTGCCAGGAAGGTCTCCACGTCGCGGCGGAAATGGCGGCGGTCCAAGGGGCGCAGGTGGACGTTGTGGCGGGCGACGATCTGTTCGACCAGCTCGAGGTAGCGCTCGCGGATTTCGGGCAGCATCTCGCGGCGCCCCCAGTAGGCATAGATGTCCTGGGCCTTGCGAAAGCCGTAGTTTTCCAGCAGGCGCTGGTAGTAGGGCGGGTTGTAGGCGGTCAAAAAAGCGGGCGGCGTGTCGAACCCGTCGATCAGCAGTCCCACCTCGTAGTTGAGCGAAGGATTGATCGGTCCGCGCAGGCAGTGGATGTCCTGGGCCGCAAACCACTCCCGCGCCGCGTCGAACAGCGCAGCGGCCGCCTGCGGGTCGTCCTCGCACTCGAAGAAGCCGAAGAACCCCCGCCGCTCCTGGTAGCGCTCGTTGTGGCCCACGTTGAGCACGGCGACGACCCGGCCGCAGACCTCCTTGCCCCGATAGGCCAGGAAGGCCCGGGCGCGGTTGCGGCGGTAGAAGGGGTGCCGGGCGAAACCGACCAGCTCCTTCTGCATCAAGCGCAGCGGGGGCACCCAGCACGGGTCGTCGCGGTAGAGGACCCACGGGAAATCGAGGAACTGCCTGCGCTGGCGCCAAGTGGTGACTGGGCGGACAATCACTTGCGACATCGGCCTGGGATCTCCATCAACGGTGCGCAACGTCAGAAGCCAAGAACTCGTAAAGGAATTGTTTCCCCAATTCCCTGCCCAGGCCGGGGTGGCCGGGGCTGGAGCGAAGCGAAGCCCCGGGAAGTAATAACTTTACGTAACACTTCGGGTGGCCGGGGCTGGAGCGAAGCGAAGCCCCGGGAAGTAATAACTTTACGTAAC
>CAYXPN010000413.1:0-4094 GCA_964467075.1 uncultured Planctomycetaceae bacterium | reverse complement strand
GAACGGACGCGAGAGACCGCGTCCCTCCAAAAGAACGGACGCGAGAGAGCGCGTCCCTCCAACGCAATCCGCCCGAAAAACCTCGCTGCACACGCGTCCTCTTGCGCCCAAAACGCTCAAGATTCCGGCGGGATGGTGCGAGTTTGCTCCTCGCCCCGTTCGAGCACCACCAGCGAGACCGCACCCGGCTGCCCGGCCACGGCCGCGTCGAACTGGCGCGGCGTGTCCACCGCGGTGCGTCCCACGCGACTGATCACCACGCCGGGACGGATTCCCGCCTGCCAGGCGGGTGTGTCCGGCTCGACCTCGGTGACCACGATGCCGGTCTCCGGAAAGGCCATCCCGCCGGGGAAGCGCCCCTGGGCGTCCAGCACGGCGGTGGGATAATCCACGCGCATGCCCCGCCACGGCGCGCGGGGGTTGGTCACCACCTGGTATCCCTGGACCGGATACTTGGCCAGCACCGCCTCCAGCCGGCGTGTGCGCCCCTGGCGCACCACGTCCAGGTCCACTCGGCTTTCGACCGGCAGACGACCGACCTGGAGCATCAAGGCGTCGGCGTCGGGCACGGGCCGGCCGTCGACCGCGACGATCACGTCGTCGGTTCTGAGCCCACAGCGGGCCGCGGGAGTGCCCGGCACCACGCGCTCCACCCGCAGGCCCTGCAAACCAGCCAGGCGTCGACTGAGCGGCAGATCGACCGGCTGCACGCCCAGGAAGCCATACTCCACCTCGCGTCCCTGCTTGAGTGTGTCCACCACGCGGCGGAACGTCTGGTCCACGGGGATGGCGTAGCCGGCCGCGGACTGGTAGCCGCTCACCGCGGCCAGGGCCACGCTGAGGCCCACCATCTCGCCGCGCAGGTTCAACAACGGCCCGCCGCTGGTGCCCAGGTTCAGCTTGGCGTCGGTCTGAATCAAGGTGCCGAAGTGGTGCAGCGTGGGGCGCGCACTCGCCGCTCCGGCTTGCGCAAGCGGCGGCGCTTTGCGCGACAGGTTGGCCACGATCCCCCAGCTTGCGCTGACCTGGCCGTCGCGCGCAATCGCGTAAGGATTGCCCAGGGCCACCACGATCTGGCCCTTGCGCAACTGCGTGGCATCGCCCAGACGGATCGCTTGCAGGCCGCTGGCCGCCTCAAAGGCCAGCACCGCCAGATCGCTGCGCGGGTCCGCCCCCTTCACTTGCGCCCGATAGACCCGGCGGTCGTGGGTGGTGATGTAGTAGTCGCTTTGCTCGCCCAGCACATGACACGCGGTGAGCACCAGTCCGCGGGCATCCACGATCACGCCCGAGGCGTATTCCGTGGGGATGAAATCAGGATCGGTCGGCTGGGGCGGAGCCGCGGGCAGCGCGGGCCGGCCGAACGGATCGGGCCGCAATTCCAGCGAGAACGTCTCGCCCGGCCGCTGCCGGCGCACGCGCGCGATGGCCACCACCGAGCGCTCGGCGCGCGCAATTGTTTCCACCAGCGCCTGCTCCATGGCGGCCATCATGGCCGGGCCCGGTGGCGATCCAGGCCCGGCGGGCCCCGGCGCCTGGGCACGCGCCACCGCGCAGGCCAGCAAACCGGCCAGCAAGCCGGCGAGGGTCCGGCCACGGCGCAACTGGCTGGCTCGCGAGCGCTCGATTCGGGCAGGCGAGCACCGTACGGGGCGCGTGTTCATCTCCACCTCGTTGGCCGGCGAGCCGCAGGCGACTGTGTCCCATACACGCCGGCGCCTCCGGCTAGCCGTTGAACCTACCTGCGTCATTCTACCTTTTCCTCGGGCGGGGCGAAGCCGCGGGCGGCCAGCACCTTCTGCCGCATCTCGTCGACCAGTGCGGCGTTTTCCTTGAGGTAATCGCGCGCCCGTTCGCGCCCCTGGCCGAGTTGGTGATCGCCGTAGCGGAACCAGGCGCCCACGCGGGCCACCAGGCGCTCGGCCATGGCCAGGTCGAGCATGTCGCCCTCATAGCTGATGCCGTCGGCGTGCATCATGTCGAACTCGGCCACGCGGAAGGGCGGAGCCACCTTGTTTTTGACCACCTTGGCGCGGACCCGCTGGCCGACGATCTCCTCGCCGTCCTTGATCTGGCCGATCCGGCGGACCTCGACGCGGCAGCTGGCATAGAACTTCAGGGCCCGGCCGCCGGGCGTGGTCTCGGGATTGCCGAACATCACGCCGATCTTCTCGCGAATCTGATTGATGAAGACCATGGCGGTCTTGCTCTTGGAGATCGCGCCGGAGAGTTTGCGGAGCGACTGGCTCATCAGCCGGGCCTGCAAGCCCACCTGGGTATCGCCGATCTCGCCTTCGAGCTCCTTGCGCGGCACCAGGGCGGCCACGGAATCGACCACGATCACGTCCACGGCGTTCGACTTGATGAGCATCTCGGCGATGTTCATGGCCTCTTCGCCGCAACTGGGCTGGCTGACGAGCAACGTGTCGAGCTGCACGCCGAGCTTGCGGGCCCAGGTGGGATCGAGGGCGTGCTCGGCGTCGATAAAGGCGGCGATGCCGCCGAGGCGCTGCGCCTGGGCGATCACGTGCAAGGCCAGCGTGGTCTTGCCGCTGGACTCGGGGCCGAAGATTTCCGCCACGCGCCCGCGCGGAATGCCCTGGCCGCCCAGGGCCAGGTCCAGCGAGAGGCAGCCGGTGGGGATGCCGGCGATCGGTCCGGTCTGTTCGGCGCCCAAAGGCATGATCGCCCCCTGGCCGAATTCCTTCTCGATCTGGGTGACCGCGGCCTTCAGCGTGGGGTGATCCTCAAGGATGCGAGGACCATCGTGCTTTGCTGCACTTGCCCCGCGAGCCGCGGGGCCGGCCGAGGTGGTTCGGGAACTGCTTTTTTTGGCCATACCTGCCTTCGATCTGTTGCGAGTGGTGGTAACCATGGGCCCGATACCTTTCCTGGACGAGCGGAGAAGTGGACATACGACCAATACGGTACATATGTATACCACGTTCTTCGACCCGCGGCAAGCCCTCTCTCTAGGGCTTTTTGGCCCAGGCCCCGGACCTCGCCCGGCGTCTTGCGCAGGTCAGCGGTCCGGGGGGACGCCGGACCCACCAAAGCACCTGCATCATAGCAACTTGTCCCTGGACTTGACGAGTATGCCCCTGCCCGGGTTCCAGCGCCGAGCGGCACATCGGCCCGAGGGCCCCGATCGACTTGCCGGATGTGCGAGCTTGGCAAACAGGGAAAGCTACAGGGACGGGGAAAACTGAGCGCCACCCCTCCGCTTGATCCTTGGCCCTGCTCGGGGCTGGTCGCCGGCCGGCTATCCAGCGCGTATACTGGTTCGCTGCTTGAGCGTCAAGCAGTCACGAAAACTTGCCGCGCCGCAAGGGGAATCCCGAGCAGTGGACAATCCGCCCAACGAACGTGTGCTGGTCGTACCCACCGAGTTGTTCCATCGGCTGGGCTATTTCCAGGGGTTCTGCCACGCCGCGGAGCGCTACCTCGACGACCTCTTCCGCCCGGAGAACGGCAGCTATCGGCTGCGCCACGAGGTGGAACGCGACCCCGGCTTCAAGCAGTTGATCCCCTACGTGATCTTCCGCCACGTGGACGCGGCCGGCTGGCAGACCGTCTTCCAGTACACCCGCGGCACCGGACAGGGCGAAGGCCGGCTGCACCGCAAGCACAGCGTGGGAGTGGGCGGACACATCAGTCTGTGCGACGTGTCTGGGCAGCGCAGCGGGCCGGCCTACGAGGAAGGCATGCGCCGCGAACTGGAAGAAGAAGTCGAGGTCGGGAGCCCTTACACCATGCGCTGCGTGGGTCTGATTAACGACGACCAGACCGACGTGGGCCGCGTCCACTTGGGAGTGGTTCACCTTTGCGACGTGGAACAGCCCGAGGTGCGCCCGCGCGAGCCGGAGATTCTCGAGGCGCAGTTTCGGCCGGTCGAGCAGATCCTGGCCGACCTGTCCGGGTTCGAGACGTGGTCGCAGATTTGCATGCGCGCGTTGTTTGGTAGCCGCTGAAAGCCAGACGGCGGATAGAATTCTGTAGCCGCTGAAAGCCAGACGGCGGACAAACGACCGAAGCCGTCCACGCTCTGGCGAGCGTGGCTACGTCGTTTTTTCACGCTCTGGCGAGCGTGGCTA
>CAYXPN010000412.1:0-4104 GCA_964467075.1 uncultured Planctomycetaceae bacterium | reverse complement strand
TTCCAAGGCGTATCCCTTGCCGCGATTGTGTTCATCATTGCGCACCAGACAAACCGCCCCGTGTTGCTCTGCCACCTGGGCGGTGCGGTCGGAGCAGTTGTCGGCAATCACGTAGACTCTGAGCTTCTCTTTGGGGTAGTCAAGCTCGTCACACGAGCGGAGCGTCTGGGTGATTATTCCTTCCTCGTTGTGTGCGGGAATCACGATGGCAAACGAGTGCACCTCGCCGCCCTGGATGAGCGGGTTCCTGCCGTGCGTGAAAAAGCCGACCGCTCCCAGCACGGCGTGATAAACGCACACCAAAGCGGCGATGAGCAGGGACAGCCCGGCTGCGATCTGTATTACGAGCATGCGTCTGGCTATCTCACACTATCGAAGAATGGTTGCACCTGCGTTACTTATCCCGGCAGCCTTTCGCCCGATGCCGTTGATGCCTCCCGGAGCGACACGAGTAGGGGCCCGTCGGGAAACGGTCTATCGAACCAAGGCCGCCACGTTTTCCCAGGCGCGCCAGAGGTGGCGCAGGCTGATGTTGCCGGACCTTACCATGAACCAATCCTTGATCAGGATTCCCTTCTTGAGTTTACGGCGCATGGTGCGATATGGAATGCCCGGCAGATTCATGCAAGCCTCGTGCTCGTCGAAGCTTTGCCATACGCTCTCCGGGTCGCCGCGATAGAGGTCGTGGCGCTGGGCAATGTCGTACAGACGAGACCCCGGCAGAGGAGTGCAGAACTGCCACGACATGTAGTGGATCAAGCGCTGGCGGAACATGCGTTTGGCCCACTGCAGGGAGTTCTCGACTTCATCGGTGGTCTCGAAGCATAGCTTGCCGTCTTCTTCCCACGCCTGGTAAAGCATCATGAAGGCGAACACTTTGATACCTGCCCGGCCAAACAGGCGAACGGCATTTTCGATTTGTTCTACGGTGACGTGTTTGCCAATTCCGCGCAGCACGCGGTTGTTGGCGCTTTCCACTCCCAGGTGCACCAGCCAGCAGCGAATGCCGGCCAGGGCTTCGACCATTTGTTCCGACACCTTGTCTGCACGCATGTTGCACTGGAAGTACAAATCAGGGTATCCCCGGGCGGCGATCGCCCGGCACACATCGATGGCCCATTGTTCGTTGAAATTCAACTCGTCGGAGCAGAGGTAAAGCTCGCGCACGCCCCGCTCGTAAAGCAAGTCGATCTCCTGGCAGATATTCTCGGGGGAGCGAGAACGGAGCCAGGGTTTCTGGCATTTCCATACCGGCTGGGAGCAAAACGAACAGTGAAACGGACAGCCTCGGCTGATGAGCAGCGAAGTCTCGATGGGCTGTTTTTTCAGGTGCATGCCGCTGTACTCGTGGAAATCGACCAAGTCCCAGGCGGGGAACGGGATGTCGTCCAGATTCGGTATGAACGGACGAAGCCCGGTGTGCAGTATCTCTCCGTTGCGTCTGAAGTAAATGCCCTGAACCCGTTCGAACTCGGGCTTGGATCGCTCGGCGATTGACTTCACCAATTCGGCGAACGTGAGTTCCCCTTCGGATACGGCCACAACATCCGTCGGGGCCTTCTCAAGGACGCGCATGGGGAGTGCACTCGGATGGCAGCCGCCCGCTACTACCCACGTATGGGGACACGCATGCTTGACCGCGCGAATAGTTTCGTGTGCTACGGGTGCGCATTTTGAAGTGTAGCTGGTCCCGTAAACATGAGGCTTGAAGTCTCTGACCGCCTCCAGGTGGCTTTGTAAATCGTGCTTCGCCCCGAGGTACCGGATGTCAACCGTATCGCTGCCAAGAGCCGTTCTGAGATACCCTGCGAGATAGAGCAGACCCAGCTTGGGGTAACTGTCATCGAGCCTTGTGCCTTTGGCAGGGGGCTCTGCAAGAAGGATCTTCATGTTAGTTCTCTCCGGAAGCTGCGGAGGGCAGACGCGCGGCTTGCTGGCGGCGCGGTAGAATTATTCCCGTCCACAAACCGGCGCCCGCGCCGAAATGAATCACCGCAAACACCAAAGGCAGCCATGGCGCAAGCGCCCAATCGGCGCGCTGTATGGCAATGGACACACATACAGCGATGATTACAAAGCAATAAGCGACAAGCGCGCTCAAACAGGTTGCGGCCGCGAGCGAAAAAAAGGCGCTGGCAACGAGCATTAGCACGCCGGCCAGCAGGGCCGCGGCGGGCAGCAGGGTGCGCAGGCTGAGTGTTTCCGGGTGTTTGCGGGCTAAGCGCACGCGCCCGCGGCCGTAGCGGACCAGTTGGCGGAACAGGCCGCCGAGGGTCTCGCGGGGAAAGTATCGGACGGCGATCTGCGGGGTGAAGTAGCACTTCAGTCCCGCCTTGTCGATGCGGTGGTTCAGCTCCACGTCTTCGCAAGCGTCGAAACGCTCGTCAAATAGCCCCACGCGGTCGAACACCTCGCGCCGATAGGCCACGGCCACGCTCTTGGCGGGCACGAACTGCGGCTGGTGGGCGTAGATGAACGAATCCGGGTGGTGGCCCAGCCAGGAGGAGCGGGCCGCGGCAATCGCCCGTTGGAGCGGCGTGGCGCCGGAGACCTCGAGCGGCTGCGGCCGGCCCAGGCAGTCGGCGCTGCTTTCGGCGAAGGCCTCGGCCAGGTTGCGGAGCATTTGCCGGGAGGGGATTTCGCAGTGGCCGTCGACGACCAGGATGATCTGGCCCCGGGCGTGCTGGATGCCCACGTTGCGGGCGGCGCTGGAAAGGCGCCGGGGATTGTCGAGCAGGCGGAGGTTGGGGTGCTCCCGGGCAAGTTCGCCAACCACGTCGCGCGTCTGGTCGGTCGAGCGTCCGTCGACCACGAGGATTTCGAAACGGTCGTGCGAGTAGTCTTGTTCAAGAAGCTGCTCGAGGGTGCTGCAAATGAAACGCTCTTCGTTGCGCACCGGCACGACGATGGAAACGAAGGGCAAGAGGCCCGCGGGGCGCGAGGTCGTGCCCGACTGCTCGGTCGTCTGTTCCAGACGATCGTTCACCTGCACGACGGTCGAATCGTGCAGGCGCTGGGTGTCGAGCTGCTCGGCAGGCTGGACACGGCCGGGCGCTGCCGGGTCGGAACCCACAGCCGAGACGTGCGGCACAGACGGCGCGGCATTGCCGCCCGTTCGTGCAGATCGCTCGGATCGTGATTGGGTGGTCATCGCCAGTGGATAGCGCGGGCGTTCAGGTTTCAAGGACCGGGGTGGCAGTTTCGGCCGGGCCGCGAGCCGGCAGCGGCTCCGGCTCACATTCTTGCCGGCCGGCGCGTCGCCGGATCACTTCGCCGAGGCTGGTGAACGCAAAGCGATCGAGCAGCTTTTCGAGCTTGGGCCTGGTGGTATTGATTCCAACGTAATGGCGGAAGCGCGAGCGGCGCGGGGCATGGCGGAAGCGGGGCTGCTCGGGGTCGAGCTCCCAGGGATGCAAATAAAAGACAAACGGCCGGCCCAGCGCATTGATGCGGCGCAGCCAGCGCGTGGTCCACCAGAGGGGAAAGAGGCGGAAGTAGCCCCCTCCGCCGACCGGCAGGCGCAGGCCGGCCAGGCTTAAGACCGCGGGCGGGCACTCCCAGAGCGTGCCGCCGGGGGTGTTGATCTGGTGGAGAGTGGCCGGCGCGTCGGGCACACCATAGAGATCGTGGCGTGCCGGCACGATGCTCGAGTCGACGGTGAAGCCTTCTTCGGCCAGGATTTCCAGTGCCCACCAGGACTGGCGGGTGATGGAAAAACTCGGTGCACGGTAGAGCTGGACGGGCCGGCCCACGGCCTGGGCGATCACCTCGCGGCTGTGGCAAAGATCGCGGCGGAACTCGGCGTGGGAGAGTTGGTAGACCAATCGGTGCCAATGGCTGTGGCAGCCGATTTCGTGGCCGCCGGCGTCGATTTCGCGCAGCAGGTCGGGATGGCGCTCGGCCACCCAGCCGAGGACGAAGAAGGTGGCTCTCAGCCCGCGAGCGGCCAGAAGCTCCAGCACGCGGCGGGTGTTGTCGGCCACGCGGCTTTCGTAGCTGTCCCAATCGTCGCGTGCCACACAGCTTTCGAACGCGGCGACGTGATAGTAGTCCTCCACGTCGATGGTCAGTGCGTTGAGCATCGTGTGGTTGCCGGCCCTGGTT
>CAYXPN010000411.1:0-4119 GCA_964467075.1 uncultured Planctomycetaceae bacterium | reverse complement strand
AACGACAATCCCTGCGTGGTGATCCCGACCGGCGGCGGCAAGACGCCCGTGATGGCCACGATCTGTGGCGATGCAGTGACCCGATGGAACGGACGGGTGCTGATCTTGGCACACGTGAAGGAACTCCTGGAGCAGACGGCCGGCACGCTGCGGCTTCTGGGCGGTCACTCTCAGGCTACGGGGGTCGAGGTCGCTTTCGGTGCCCGCGCCGAGGGCTACGGCACCCTGAATGGCAACAACTACTTCGAGAACTACGGCACCAACGAGGTGGCCGAGGCCGGGCAAAGGCTCACGCTTCGAAGCTCAGTGACGCTGCAGAACTTCAACGTCCTTCGCGCAACGAACTCGGGCATCCTGCGCCTGGAACCGGTCGTGTGCAACTCCACCAACGCCGCCGAATCGACGACCGGCCAGATCCAAGCCGAGAGCGGCGGCGTCGTGGAGTATGACGGGACCACGGTCGCTCTCGGCTCGCTGAGCGGGTCGGGAACGGTCAATCTTGGCAGCCGTTTCCTCAACCTGGGAAATGAGTATCACTTCAGCCGTCTGAAGTTGGTTCTCCACCACGTGGCAAATCGTATCGCGCCGCTTCAGGGCTTAAAGGGGGGCCGATGGACGCCGCCCCCAGGGCTTCGCTGCGCTCGCCCTGGGCTACTACATTACGCCTTGTTGGGGCTGAAAGGTCTGAACGCTACATCACTCGCCGTTAGGGCTGAAAGGTCTGACCGCGCAGAAACGCCAGCCCTGAAGGGGCGCAATACGACAGCCCGGGGCGCAGCGTAGCGGAGCCCCGGGGCAAGCGGTCGGTTCCATGCCCGCAAGCCCTGAAGGGGCGCAATCCGCCAGCCAGCCTGCCGCCGCTGCGCTGCCATACGACAGGCCATGGTGTAGTGCAGTTTTCCGGCTCCAGACGGCTGAATTGTTGCGGAAATAACAATTCCAGCGCGTCCTTCTCCGGCCGAATTACGGGCACCGGAGGCGTTGCCAAGAACGGCACTGGGAAGCAGACTCTGACCGGCGCCAGCACGACTCTCAGCAACGGGGCGATCGTCGCGCAAAACGGATTCTCCGTGGACGGCAGCGACACGATCTCGGGCTACGGCGTGATCTGCGGCGACGTGGTCGGCGAGAACGCGGCAGCAGGGCTTCTGATTGCCGCTCCCACCGGCACGGTGGACCTGGCCGGAACGTTGGAGATCGGCAGCGCCACCGCAATGGTCTACTCCCAGGGGGAGGCCGGGCTGGGCGAGGCCACGATCATCGATGGGGGCACGATCATCGCCGAACACGGCCTGAGGATCGGCCACGGGGAGACTCTTGCAGGAACCGGCACGATTGAGGCGACCGTAACCAACCAGGGGCAGATCGTCGTGTCCGACAACGCTGCGGGCAGTCTGACGATTGTCGGCGACTACCAGGCAGACGAAGAGGCGGCCCTGGTGTTCCAAATCAGCGCCCCTGCCGGCGGCAGCGGTGAATCTCTCCTCAACATCACCGGCATCGGGACCTTTTTCGGCGAGATCGTATTCCGCTTCACCGATGGATACGCGCCCGACGAAGGAGATCAGTTCACATGCCCGATCCAGATGGGTGAAGGGTCGCAGGTCGAGGTGGATTTCGGGGTCGAGAACCTGCTGCCGGGTTTTGAATTCGATGCCGGGTGGGACCCCGATTCCGAGAGCTTCACCCTGACGGCCAACAACCAGGGACACTTTGTGCCCGAACCCTCGGCATTCACTGCCCTGGTGAGCATGGGGCTCATGGGCGCCCTCGGCTACGTCCGGCGACGGCGGAGGCGCTGAGGTGCCTGGCTTATGGCCACACAATCCAGCCGAGCTGCGACATCTTCCTCCAGCTCGCGAGGCAGCCACCATTTGACACGCTGATCCATCGGCTTGATATCGGCTGCTGACATTCGCGAATCGCTTGAATCCTTCGGCAAATTCCGGGCCGGCACGCCCCCATTGGCTGTCGCCGTCCTTGCTGTGCGTTCCCGCCACCAGCGGTTCGCCATCGACCCTCGAGACCCACTCGGTACGATCCGACAGCCGCCCGAGATGCTGCTCCATAACATGAAGCAAGGATTGCACTTCCGTGCAAACATTCGTTGGTCCCGCTTAGCTGCTGCATAATGTTGCGCGGAGCGGGAGCGGGGAGCTTGGTTCATGCAACCGTCTGCCGAAGAGCGGGAGAAGGTGGCAGGCACCGCTTCAGACCATGGCGGCCAGCCGGCGCCGGCACTCATCGAGAATCTCGGCGGTGCGCGTGGCGCCCACACGGCTGACGCCCGCGGCGCGGACCTCCAGCAGCTTGTCGAGCGTGCGCACGCCGCCGGCGGCCTTCACGCCGATGTGCGGCGGGGTGTGGGCGCGCATGAGGCGAAGGTCCTCCAGCGTGGCCCCGCCGCTGCCGTAGCCGGTGGAGGTCTTCACCCAGTCGGGACCGATCTCGGCGCAGATTTCGCACAGGCGGGTTTTGTGCGCTTCTTCCAGGTAGCAGTTCTCGAAGATCACCTTCACCTTGGCCTCGGCCTGGTGGGCGCATTCGACCACCGCGCGGATGTCCTCGGCCACATAGTCCCAGTCGGCGCTGAGCACCTTGCCGATGTTGACCACCATGTCCAGCTCCCGGCCGCCGTCGGCCAGGGCCTGGCGCGTTTCGGCCAGTTTGACGCTGGTGGTGTGGCCGCCGTGGGGGAAGCCGATCACCGTGCTCGGCGCCACGGTGGTGCCTTGGAGCAGCTCGGCACAGCGGCGCAGGTAATACGGCTTGATGCACACCGTGGCCACGTCGTAGTCCGCGGCCAGCCGGCAGCCGGCCTCCAGTTGCTCGTCGCTCAGCACCGGACCAAGCAGCGAGTGGTCGATCATCTTGGCGATCTGCTGGAAGGAATACGGCGTGCTCATGGGCCTTCTCCCATCCGTGCTGGAGTGATTTTCTTGCGGCGAAAGATGCGCGGGTGTCTGTCGGGCGAGCCGGACCCGCAAGCGGGTGCCCCGTCAGCTCCCGGTTCGGGCAAACGCGCGATCGGTGTCCATCCAGAGCATTCACCGAACCGCAGGCTCACGCCTGCGGCTCGCCGGCCGTGGCCTGCTCAATGAGCTTCAGTGTCTCGTCGATCTGCTGCGTGCTGGTAAAGCCGATGGTGAAGGCGTCCACACATCCCAGCCCCAGCACGTAGCGCAACGACTCCAGACGCTGCGCCTTCGACTCAAAGCCCGACTCGCCGTAGATCTTCATGCCCAGCACGCCGTGGCCTTTCTCGTGCATCTTCTTGATCTGGGCGGCGACCTGGTCGGGCTTGCCGTCCATCTTGGCGCCGAACGGATTGATCCGCACCAGGTGGACGTCCACCCAGTCGCAGTCGGCCGAGGCTACCAGCGGATCCATGCCGTGACAGGACACACCCACCGCGCGCACTTTGCCTTGCGCTTTTGCCTCCATGAGCACGTCCATCACCGGGCGCATGTCTTCGGGCCAGGTGGCCGTGGTCATGCAGTGCATCAGCAGCGAGTCGATGTATTCGACGCGCAGCTCGCGGCGGAGGCGGTCGATGTCGAATCGGGCCACCTCGGCGTTTTTCGCCCGGGTCTTGGTCTGGATGAAATACTTGTCGCGCGCCACGCCCTGAAGGGCCAGGCGCACCAAGAGGTGGGTCTGATAGGCGTCGGCCGTGTCGATGTAGGTGAGCCCCTGGTCCAGGGCGTGGCGCACCAGGCGCGTGAAGCCGTTCTGGCCCAGCGCCACCTGCTCGCTCCCGCCGCGCGTGCCCGTGCCTACGCCGAGCACCGTGGTCTTGATCCCGCTGCGTCCCAGCGTGACCACGTCGGAGCCGTGGCGCACGCGGGCCGCCGCGGGCTGGCCCCCCCAGGCCAACCGGCCGGCCAGGGTGCCGGCAACGGCCGCAGTGCCGACGAGGAAATCACGACGTGTGACTAGCGACATGGTTCTGTCTCCTGAAATCTTGCCGGTGATCTTTCCGGTACCGGACCTGCGAAGAACGGATCGATCCTCTGCGCCGGGGTCATGGACCGCTAAGAACTTGTAAGAGTATTACTTCCCGGGGCCACCCGGGGCCACCCGGGGCTTCGCTTCGCTCCAGCCCCGGCCACCCGGGGC
>CAYXPN010000410.1:0-4145 GCA_964467075.1 uncultured Planctomycetaceae bacterium | reverse complement strand
GGAGGCGTGCGGCGTGGCGATCAGCATGGACGGCCGGGGTCGGGCGAAAAGACAACGTGTTCGTCGAGCGGCTCTGGCGGAGCGTGAAGTACGAGGAGGTGTACCTGAAGGACTACGCGAGCGTGTGGGAGGCGGAGGCCTCGCTGGCCGGCTACTTCCGCTTCTACTGCCACGAGCGAATTCATCAGGCCCTCTCGCTATCGCACGCCGGCCGAAGTGTACTTCAAGGCGGCGTAGTGGGCGGATTGCGGCCAGGGGCGGCTTGGGGCAAAATTAACAGCAAGTCGCGCGCAAAAAAATGGGCGGATCCTCTCGCATGGAGAACCATTCTCAGCTTCAGCGGCCGCGCGAGACCCTTGGTATGGGGCTGGCGGGCCGCTACACCTTAACCAACCCCAATTGCTGTCCAACGATTGGGGTCCACCTCCACTTGCTTGGCGTGAAGGAGCGCCTTGTTGAAGAAGTGGCAAACGGCACGAGAGAGCAGCGCGGCAAGTCCAAAGGAGCCGCCTTCAGACCAACCCTATCGAGCCCCTTCCTCGAAGGCACGCTCCGCTTCACGGAACCTCTGAAACTCCTGAAACCTCTTGTACTCCTCCCACGGCGAATGTGCCGGAGGTTGCGATACGGGCAACGGTTTGTGGGGACCGTCGGTTCTAGATACGGCCTGATCTGAATGTGCGGCCTCTTCTTGCCACCACCAGCCCACACCCAATTCTTTCGCCTTCTCCACGGAACAGATTAGCAACCGAAGCTGGATGCTCAGCAGTTCCACGTCGCACAGTTTGACCCGAATATCGCCGGCGATGACCACACCCGTGTTGAGCACGCGCTCCAGGATATCGGCGAGACTGTCTCCGTGGGTGGCTCGGGTTATCACCTGTGCTTGGGCCATGGGGTGTATCACTTACTTCCGGCTAGCGCAACTTGCCAAGTGGTCCGAGGTTCAGGTTGAGGTCTTCGTCGGTGAAGCCGAAGTATTGTTTGAGCTTCTCGATCTCTTCCGCCAACCGGAGAAACGTCTCTCCGAGACGCTCGACTTCTGCTTCCGTGAGCGAACCGCCATCGATCCGCCGCAGCGCTTGCCGCTCCAGCAGTTCCCGAAGCAATTCGACCAAGGTCAGCACAAGCTGGGCGAGGCCATTGCGGACGTTATCCGGGTTGAGCTGGATTCTCGACGGCAAGCTGCCCGCCTCCGCCGCGGTCGATTGGCGAGCCGGCCGGCTCCGGGGCGATTCGGAGAACAATCTGGCGCAGCTCGTCATGGCCGATTCCCGATGAGCAACGGGCTCTCAGGCATGCTGTGGCTCCGGTTGCGCTGTACAGGGGCTTCGTATTGGAGCGTACCAGCCGGCCTGGCGAGCCGTCTCCACCGAGGAGAGCGTCAGTTGCAGGCGGGCATAGATCAGTTCGATGTCGGCTACTGAAATGGCCAGATCACCGCAAAGGACGACTCCTTGGTTGAGGAGACGATCCAACAGCTCGAGCACGGTGCTGTCCTCGGTTTCCGTGAGGTCTGCGTGGTGTTCCATGGCGTCTCCCTCCGCCGAAACGATCCGGCCGTGTGATAGGACGAACGGCAAACCCGGAGATTCTCCAGCCTAACCATCCGCGTTTAACGTTCTCTCAATTTCCTCAAGCTGTTCCAGGAGCCGGGTTTCCTGGATGTTGAATTCTTTTTCATCGATCTGGCCCGATTCGAGCCACTGGTGGAGTTCGGCCAAAGCGGCCATGACGTTCTTCTTCTGCCCCTCCAATTCCTGTCGGGCTGCGTCCTGAATTTGCCGAGAAACGGCCACCAGGCCCTTGAAGGGGGCAAGCAAAATGTCGTCCACGAGAAACATGGGAAACCTGCCTTCTACAATCTCCCAAGTGAGGTGAATTCCTCCGCCTGGCGACCAGGTGCTATGCCGGCCCCAGGTTCAGGTCAATATCGGCGAAGTTGTGTGGGGCCCAGGGGCCGGTGTACTTGAAGCAATAGTGGTTGTCAAAATGGCGGGCGACGGCCTCGATCCCATCTTCCCACTGCCCTCGGCGGCTCTCCTCCACCAGGCACGCCAACTTCATAATCATCTTCTCCTCGCCCGGGTCGATGGTGCGAATCTCGACGCAGTACGGCGACAGGGCGTCGATTAGCTGGCGAGTGTGGCGCTGCCGGCTATCCTGAAGCAAGGACTCAAACAGTTTGCCCATTTCGATCTTCTCTTCGAACGTGGGCGTCTTTCCAGGCCGAAACAGCCGGTCGCGCATCTGCTCAAGCTCCCGGTGAGTCGCCACGAAGAACTCGAAGATGTTGGGTGTCTCCCAATAGACACCTAGGCCCATCTCCACCTTGCCTCGCAGCCGCTTGAGTTGCTCGACCAGGATGTCGTGATTCCGGCGGAGAACCTCTCGCAGCTGCTCTTCGCTACCTGCTATCGTACCGAAGGCGGCGGGTAAGATCGGCTGTTGTTCGGTCAGGTCGCGAAGCACGTGATAATGTGCGGCCAGGTTCGATCGCCGGGGACGGATCTTCTGGGTGGTCACCCGCGTAACGATCGCTGCCAGAGAGCCTTCGACAACCTGTTCAACCTCGGCGTTCTCAATGCCGGGGACCTCAACCGGTACGGCACCTTGCGCCACCGTGATTCCGTAAAGGTACAGTCCGGCCTCGATCGCACTTGTGTTAACCGCCACGCAATTTCCTCCTGAAAAGAATCTTCCGGCGACGGCCCTGCTGGCACGTCGCTGCTTCCCTGCTATATCGTCTCTTGCACTGTGGAATCCTCGTCGTGCCGCGGGCGTACTACAAGCTCCACCCATTTGATCTGGCCGTCTTGGGTCCGGATGGCCATCAGTCCCCCGCAGGTGAAGCACTTGACCTGCCCATCGTAGTCGTTGTAGCCGTCGCGCAGATCGACCGTGTGACCGCAGGAGAGACAATTCAGTTTCATGGATTTTCTCCCTTTGAGCGTTTCGGGAATGTCCCGCATTACTGGCCGGGGGGCCCTTCCAACTCGTAGGCCAGCACGTTCAAGAGGGCGTCGAGTCGCAGCAGGTAGCGCCTGTGGTCGAGCACCGGCCGTTGGGTCTGGATCCCCAACGTCCTGAGGGTTGGATTGGGTTGCCACACGTCGGCTTCGGCCTCCCAGGCCGCTTCACCCGTGTGGACGGGGGCCATGCTGGTGACGTCGACTCGTTGGACCTCGGGCAAGACCGCTTCCAGGAAGTCGCAGACGGCGGTCTGGGCGTCGCTGATGGCTGGCCGGCCGGTTTCGTTTCCGCTGGTGGTCATTTCGATCTCCTGCGCCCCTTTTCCTATCCTAGTAGGTCAGCTTGAAGTCTTGCTCTGCCCGGGATTCGGGATCCCCTGTTCCGCCCGATTTCTTGGCCGCCGAGGAATCTGCCAGCTCGGCTTCGGCGGCTGCCAGAAGGCCAGCCTGCTGCTGCTCGATTTCAGCCACTCGCCGGTCAATGTTCTGGACGCGCTGGCTGGCGCTTTGTTTTTCCTTGTTGCGTCGTGCCTTTTCCAATTCGAGCATTGCCAGCGTCAGGTACTTGCGCTGGGGATTGTCCGCGTCGCTGGTGCGCTCCGACATCGTGCGGATGTCTTGCAGGCCTCGGGACGGTCTTGACTTCATGTCGGGCGTTCCTTGATTTCCTCTTCTGCCTTGGGGCCGTTAGTCCGAGTTGCCAAGCGTGGCGCCGACCAGCGCGCAGGCGTTTTCCAAAGCTGCTTCTGCCGCTTCGGGTGCAGAGGGTGGCTCGCCGCTGCCGGCGTCGATGGCGTCCAACCCGAGCACGTCGCGACAGGTACGCTGAAAAACCGGGTCGAGCGGATCGAACGATGCGCCCGCGCGGGCAACGATACGAGCGATCATGATCGATGCGCGAATGCTCGGCCGATGCCCCTGCATCCCCTGCGCCCGACAACGTCGTACCATGTCGACCACGCGCGCCGCGTCGGCTTCGGAAGTGCCGCTACGGGCGACGGTGATCGCCACTTCCGTGTCCCGGTCGTAGTGATCCACGTGGATCGCGATCAACCGGTCCATCAGGGCGTCCTGGCTCTTGTGAATGCCCGCATACTCCTCCGGATTGGAAGTGAAGATGGCCCGAAACGCCGGATCCACCTTTAGGTAGCCCTCCCCGGCGTAGCGGAGCTT
>CAYXPN010000409.1:0-4147 GCA_964467075.1 uncultured Planctomycetaceae bacterium | reverse complement strand
GACGCGCTCTCTCGCGTCCGTTCTTTTGGAGGGACGCGGTCTCTCGCGTCCGTTCTTTTGGAGGGACGCGGTCTCTCGCGTCCGTTCATGTCCAACCGCGCGGCCACGACAAAGCGTGGCCCTCCAGGCACGCCGTTGGAGGGACGCGGTCTCTCGCGTCCGCCTGAGCGAGGGCACCGCGGAGGTCGATCATGCGCCGCCCAGTCGGGCATGGGCCAGCGGCTCGTAGACCGGCCCGCTGCGCGTAAGCTGGCTGGAGAAGACCACGGTCTGATTGATCTCGGCCCGCCCCGCGTCGAACTCCGCGTGTTCTTTCAGTAGCCGTGCCAGGGCGGAGACTCCCGGACCGCTGCGCCGCATTCTGCCCAGCGTCAGATGGGGGTGAAACCTCCGGGCCTCGCGCCGGAAGCCGAGCCCCTCGAGCGCCTGCTCGACCGCCTCGGCCAGAGAGATGCTCGGCTCGGTTCCTTCGCCGGTGCCCAGCCAGATGACCCGGGGCCGTGCCGCGTTGGGAAACGCGCCGGCCCCGCGGAGTTCGAGCACAAAAGGGGCCTGCGCGCCCGCGGCCTGCTCGACCGCCCGGCAGACCTCGGCCAGACGTTCGTTGGGCACGTCGCCGAGGAACTTCAACGTCAGGTGGAGGTTCTCCGGAGCCACCCATTTCACATCCGCGCCGGCGCCGCGCAGGCTCTGGATCAGGCGCCCGGCCGCCTGGCGGTTCTCGGCGCCGATTTCGACGGCTACAAACGTGCGGACTGTGTGCCTCATGTCGGCATCCCCTGCGCGCAAGGGCCGCTGTTGCGGGACCCGGGAACGTTAGAAACTCAGCATGCGCCGGTACTCGTCCAGGCGGCGGTCCAGGTCGGCCCGGTTGATCGCCTTGAGCCGCTCCAGGCTGAAATCCTCGACCGTGAAGCTGGCCGTCAACGTCCCGTAGGCCATCGCCCGCTTGAGCGTGCTCGGCTCGAAGTTGCCCTGCTCGGCCAGGTAGCCCATCATCCCGCCGGCGAATGCATCTCCCGCGCCCGTGGGATCGACCACGTCGGCCGTGGGATAGGCGGGCAGGACGTAGGTCTCGTGGCGGCTGTGGAACAGGCAGCCGTGCTCGCCCTTCTTGACGACCACAAATCGCGGCCCCAGGCGTTCGACCGCCCTTGCCGCACAAAGAAGGTTGTTCTCGCCGGTGAGCAGCCGGGCCTCGCTTTCGTTGAGCACCAGTCCGTCGATCTGCCCGAGCAGCTCCAGCAGCCCTTCGCGCTCGGTGGCGATCCACAGGTCCATGGTGTCGGCCACGGTCAGGCGCGCGCCGGTGCACTGTCCGAGCACCTTGCGCTGCAGACCGGTCGGACCGTTGGCCAGATAGACGAACTCGCAGCGGCGGTAGTGCTCGGGCAAAACGGGATCGAAGCCGTCGAGCACGTTCAACTGCACCTCGACCGTCTCCCGCTGGTTCATGTCGTCCAGGTACCGGCCGCTCCAGCGAAACGTGCGCCCGCCCGGGATCACCTCCAGGCCCGCCACGTCGATCCCGCGTTGGGCAAGCATCTGCGTGTGCTCGTCCGACCAGTCGTCGCCCACCACGCCGGCCAGCCTCACGGAGGTAAACAGGCTGGCGGCGAACGAGAAATACACGGCCGACCCGCCCAACAGCCCTTCCCGCTTCTCGGTGGGCGTTTCCACCGTATCCAGCGCAACCGATCCGACCACGAGCAACGGCATCCGACGACCTCCTTCCGGGAATCACCGGCCGACACCCGACCACCGCGGCTCCTATTATCGACCCTGCTTCCAGACCTGCAAGGGGGCCGCGGCCGCGCAAATGGGCCGATTGCGGTGCCGAGGGCGTTGGCTCTCCGGACAGGAAAGCGGGCGGCGCCGGGCTGGTCTTCGGCGGTGTCGAGTGGTAAGCTGGGTCGCGCGCCGTGTGGATCGTCCGATCGAGGCATTTCGCGCTGCGGCGCGGTTACCGCCCGGCGCCGGGGCGTGCTGCCGCAGCCGGCGTCGCAACTTCCTGCCCGGCGGCGCGCCTGCAAGTACCGCGGATTCCGGCTATCTGGCTCGTTACCTTCGCCCGTCGTAGAGGAGCCCACCGATGTCCCAAAATCCCGCCACCGGCCTGCAAAAATGGGAGTATGTCAGTGTGACGCGCAACTCCGATGCCTATCTGGTCAAAGACATCAACGAGTTGGGACAACAAGGCTGGGAGCTGGTCAACGTCTACTACTACAAGAGCATGAAAGGCGCCATGGTGTGGACGGCGTTCTTGAGACGCGCGGCCGGTATCGGCCCGCCCCCGCCGGCCGTCACCACCGACCACGCCGTAGCGCCCACCAGTTCCAGCGAACCCGAGCCCGTGGAGCAGGAGCCCGTGGACCTGGAAGGCTTTGACCTGGAGGGCGACGAGTTCAAGCTGGAGGATTGAGCTTGCGGGCGCGGGCGTGATCGATTCGGTCGGACCGCCGGGTTGGATCGCAAAAGGCGAGCCGGGAGCGTCAGCTCCCGGTTGTGGTGAAATCACCAAACACGTCCGACTGTGTGGCGACGCAACCGCCGGCTCACGGTGAGCGGCTCGCCGAGTGGCGGCAAATCGCTCCAACCTTGCGATGCCCGTCACCTTCTTTCGTGTTTTCGCCCTTTCGCGCTTTCGCGATTGAAAAAACGCCGGCTCACGGTGAGCGGCTCGCCAGGCGACAGCTTCAAACCCACGGGCGCCGGCGCTGGCGCGTGCGCGCGACAACCTGGCGGACCAGCTCCACGTCTTCCTCGACCTGGAAGTCGAACATCCCCACGCAGAGGAAGTCCGCGCCGTTCTCAAAGGCGTAGGAGAAACCGTCCTTCGGATGGATCGCTCCGGCGGCCAGCACCTTGAAGGCGATCCAGGGCACCTTCACCTCGCGCATGAAGGCGGCGATCTCGTCGGCCCGGTGGCAGAACATGTTGTCGTGATACTGCTCGTGGTCGCTGGAGACCGGCTGGTACATCTCGATGAACCGGCGGTTCTCCCGCGGATGGGCCGACCAGTAGCGATCGTGGTGGAAGGTGAGCATGTAGAAGTCGGGCTTCAGGCCCTCCTGCTCGCAGAACACGATCGGCTCCAGGCGATGGGCCGCGATGCCCACCGGGATGTCGTACTTGCGCATGATCTCGTAGGCGCGCACGATGTTGCCCGGCTGCTTGTCGTGATACCAGATATCCGTGGCCCCGCCCCAGAGATACGCGGCCGCCGCGCCCAGCTCCAGGTGGGCCACCAGCCGGCGCTCGTACTGGTTGATGTCCTTGGTGATCACGTCGGCGATCCACTGCACGCGACCGCCCCACTGCGTCCAGTAGTCGGCCAGGCGATAGCGCCGGAAGTTGTGGTCCTTCAGCACGATCGTGTTCACGCCCAGCTCCTCGCACATCTTGAGCGTCATGAACACGCGGCCCTCGGTGTTGTAGTGGGCGGCCAGGTCTTGCACGTAGAGCAAGTCGCGCGCGTGCATGTTGGGGCTGATCAGGTTGCTGCCCGCGATCAGCCGGCCCACCGTGAGCTTGCCGATCCGGCCGGCGGGCATCTTGCGCTGTTTGGCCGCCACTTCGGGACTCGTCAGATCAAGTTGCTTCAGCCGCGCGTATTCGCGCTGCTGCGGCTGGCTGATGAACGTGGGCTGGGTGAGGGCGTCCAGGTCCACGGGCTCGCTCTGGCCGGCCGGCTTCTGCTCCGCGGCTCGGCTCGCGCGCGCGCCCAGCCCGCCGGCCAGCCCCGCGGCGGGCAGCGTACCCAGCGCCCGGAGCATTTGGCGCCGCGTAGGGTAAGATCCCGGCTTTGCATCGTCGGCCGGCACTTCGCTTCTGCGCACGCTTTGGTTCCGAATATCACCGCTGCTGTGAGAGCTGCTCTGCTGCGCCACCTGTGGGTCCTTTCATGCTGCGAGGAACGCCTGGCTCATCGTGGGAAGAACACCTTGCGTGCATTCGTCGGCCCATGCTGCTGCCCCGGGGCAATGGCACGGCAAACCAATTCTAGCCCCCACCGGCCGACGTTCGCAACGGCGTGTGGGCCACCATGGAGGGACGCGGTCCCTCGCGTCCGTTTTTTTGGAGGGACGCGGTCCCTCGCGTCCGCCAATGTCCAACCGTGCGGCCACGACAAAGCGTGGCCCTCCAA
>CAYXPN010000408.1:4073-4180 GCA_964467075.1 uncultured Planctomycetaceae bacterium | reverse complement strand
TCGAGTTGATGCGCTGCTGCACTGCTGGACAAGCCAGCAGTGGCACCCCGCACAGCCTGTAGGGTGCGTGCTTGCACGCACGCGCGGCCGGGTGGCACGGGTGGCCT
>CAYXPN010000408.1:0-3973 GCA_964467075.1 uncultured Planctomycetaceae bacterium | reverse complement strand
CCGTGCTTGTTCACTTCGAGTTGATGCGCTGCTGCACTGCTGGACAAGCCAGCAGCCTGTAGGGTGCGTGCTTGCACGCACGCGCGGCCGGGTGGCACGGGTGGCCTGTCCACCCCGTGCTTGTTCACTTCGAGTTGATGCGCTGCTGCACTGCTGGACAAGCCAGCAGTGGCACCCCGCACAGAACAAACCGTAGGCTGACGGTAAGCGGCTCACCAGAGGCGAACGGGGCAAAGCAAAGATGCCCGACGAGGACCACCCTGCCCATGCCCGCCCTTTTCGCCGTCTTCCCGCTGGTGGTGGTCTTCGTGCTGCTGGTCGGCTGGCGCTGGCCGGCCAGATACACCATGCCGGTCGGCTGCATGGTGCTGTGCTGTTGATGGGGCGTCGGAGATGTGTGGCGGGTCAGGAGACCCGCCCACAACGTGCAAACCGGGAGCTCACGCTCCCGGCTCGCCACGCGCCGACCTCCGACCTCCGGCTGCGTGCCGCATTTGCCCGATCCCCGTCCGGGGCGCATAATAATGCATGACTTTCAACCGCCTGCCGAAGCGGCCCTTTGATCGAACCAGTCCGCCCAAACACCCCTGCTGAGGAGCCCCGCCCATGAACCCCTCCCGCCAGCTCTCCCGCCGACGTTTCCTGCGCCGCAGCGGCGCCACCGTGGCCGCGGTCGTGGCCGCGCCGATCGTCGTGCCCCGCCGGGCCCTGGCCGCCCAAGGACAGCCCGGGGCCAACGAGCGGATCGGCGTGGGCTATATCGGGGCCGGGCGCCGCGGGGCCCAGGTCGGGTTGACGCGCGACGCGCAGAACGTGGCCGTGGCCGACGTGCACGTCAAGCGCGCCGAGGCCTGGGCAGTCCGCCACGGCTGTGCGCCGTTTCAGGACTACCGCAAGCTGCTCGAGCAGAAGGACGTGGACGCCGTGGTGGTGGCCACGCCCGACCACTGGCACGCGCTGCCCTCGATCCATGCCTGCCAGGCCGGCAAGCACGTGTATTGCGAGAAGCCCCTGACGCTTACCATCCGCGAAGGCCGCGCCATGGCCCAGGCCGCGCGCAAATACAAGGTGGCCTTCCAGACCGGCAGCCAGCAGCGCTCCACCGCGGCCAACCGGTTCGGCTGCGAATTGGTGGTCAACGGCCGGCTCGGCCGCATCCAGCGCGTCCTGGCCCACAACTACCCCAGCCCCTGGAACTGCGGCCTGCCCGCCGAGCCTGTGCCCGAGGGCCTCGACTGGGACATGTGGTGCGGCCAGACCGAGCCGCGCCCGTTTCATCGCGACCTGTATCCCTGCCGTGCCAACCCGGGCTGGTTGTCCTTCCGCACCTATTCGGGCGGCGAGATGACCGGCTGGGGGGCCCACGGGCTCGACCAGGTGCAATGGGCCCTGGAGATGGACGAGAGCGGGCCGGTGGAAATCTGGGTCGAAGGCGACCCGTTCGACCCGCCCACCTACACGCAGCCCGAATCGCGCGGCCGCGGTGACGCCATGTGCAGCAAGCCCAAGGTGTTCATGCGCTACCCGGGCGAGATCATAATGGAGCTGGCCTCCGGCGCACCGGCCGGCGGGGCGATTTTCATCGGCACCGAAGGCACGCTGACGATCGACCGCGGCAAGGTGGTCTCCGATCCGCCGGAGATCGCCAAAGAGCCGCTGGCCGAGGACGCGCGCCGGCTGTATCGGAGCGAGAACCACGTGCAGAACTGGCTGGATTGCATCCGCTCGGGCGAGCGCTGCGTGGCCGACGTGGAGATCGGCCATCGCTCGGCCACCGTGTGCCACTTGGCCAATATCGCGCGCTGGCTCGGCCGGCGCGCGGTCTGGGATCCGCTGCGCGAGGTCTTCCCCGGCGACGACGAGGCCAACCAGTATCTCGATCGCCCCCAGCGCAAACCCTATCAACTACCCGAGGTATGAAAAAAAGGTGACAGGTACCAAATTTGGGATATATGGGCAAAATGGACAGCAAACGCGAGAGAGGGCAAGCCGGAGGGGCAGGCCCACCGAAGATGAAAGCAGATAACCGACAGCCGAAAGCCAACTCGAAAGTTGGAAGTCAAGGCCGAATCACCAATGACCAACAGCCCGCTTCTCGGTGGGTCTCGCTTTTCGCTCGACCCGCCCTACAAGGTGGCGGGATTCCGGGAAAAGGCCAGGAGCAACGCGCATGAAACGCCGCGCCAAGGATGCCTCGGGCTCGATGTACGTGGGCGTGGACGTGGGCGGCACGAGTATCGTGGCGGCCCTGGTCCACGCAGCCGGGCTGGTCGAGTCGCGCGCCAAGAACCGCACGCCGCGCGATGACGACCCCGAGCCCGCGATCGCCGCGATCGAACAAACCATCGCCGAAGTGTTGGATAAGGCCCGGCGCGCCGGACGCAAAGTGGCCGCCGTCGGGCTGGCCATCCCCGGCGTGGTGGACCCCAAGCGGGGACTGATCGTGGTCACCCCCAACATGCCGCTCTCGGGCGTGGCGATCTGCAAGCGGCTCAAGAAACGCTTCAAACTGCCGGTGGCGCTGGGCAACGATTGCAACCTGGGCGCCGTGGGGGAGAAATGGCTCGGCTCGGCACGCGCGGCGCGCAGCGTGATGGCCATCCTCGTGGGCACGGGCATCGGCGGCGGGTTTGTGCAAAAGAGCCGGCTGTGGCGCGGTGCGCGCGAGGCCGCCTCGGAGATCGGACACATGGTGGTGCAGATCGGCGGGCCCGAGTGCGGCTGCGGCAACCGCGGCTGCCTGGAGGCCCTGGCCAGCCGTTCGGCCATGGAACGCGATCTGCGCGAGGCCGTCGCCGCGGGGCGCCAAAGCGTGCTCAGCGAGCTGTGCCAGGGCGACCTGAGCGTGATCCGCAGCCGCTACCTGCGCCAGGCCCTGGAGGCCGGCGACGAGCTGACCCAAGAGGTGGTCCACCGCGCAGCCGAGGTGCTGGGCTATGCCTGTCTGACCGTGCGCCACCTGCTCGACCCCGAGTTGATCGTCCTGGGCGGCGGCGTGCTCGAGGCGTGCAGCGAGTTCATCATGCCCGTGGTCGAGGGAATCGTGGCCTCCGACCGCCTGCCGGGCGCGCGCGAGGGCGGCCAGGTGGTGCTCTCGGCCTTGGGCGACGACGCGGTGGTGCTCGGCGCCGTGGCCCTGGCCAGCAAGGCCGCGGGGCACAGCCCTTTGCGCAAACGCTTCGCCGTGGAGCCGGAGTATCCCCGCATCGGACAGGTCGAGTTCGGCCAGATCACCGTCGAAGATACAACCTATCCCAAGGACCTGTTCATCACCGTACACGGCAGAGTGAAAAAACGCGACAAGGACCTGGCACGGCAGTCCACGGGCAGCTCACACCTGATCGGCCCGCAAGAGTTGGAGAAGGTCTGCCAGGGGGGGCCGGCAGTGCTTATCATCGGCGCAGGGATGGAAGGCCAGGTGCAACTGGGCGACGACGCCCGGCGGTTCCTTGAGCGGCGGCGCATCGAGTGCCGGCTGCTGCCCACGCCCGAGGCGGCCGCGGCCTACAACGAGGGCAAGGGGCGCCGGGCCCTACTGGTGCACATCACCTGCTGAAGATCAAACCTCGCCGCCGGTAGGCGTCATTACCGCGCGGCGGGCCCGCCCCAACCACGCCCCTTTCGCGTTTTCCGTCTTTCGTGCTTTCGTGATGCTCTTGTGCCCCGGCCGGGAATCCAAGTTGTAGGGTGGGTCGAGCCGAAGGCGATGACCCACCAGTGGGCAATCCCGCGGGAAATCGCGTCGCTGGTGGGTCTGCGCTGGCGCTTGACCCACCCTACGGGCTTTCGTGCTTTCCGTCTTTCGTGCTTTCGTGATCTTCTCTGAGCGTGCCAGGCACACGAGTGCCCGACCTACTTTCTGGTGGGTCTGCGCTGGCGCTTGACCCATCTATGAGTGTGTGGTTGTCAACCGGTGGTTTGTGGGTGGGTCGAGCGCAAGCGAGACCCACCGTCAGGTCTTCGATCGGGATCG
>CAYXPN010000407.1:0-4181 GCA_964467075.1 uncultured Planctomycetaceae bacterium | reverse complement strand
GAACGATAGCGAGACCCACCGACTGTAGGGTGCGTCTGTAGGGTGGGTCGAGCGATAGCGAGACCCACCGACTGTAGGGTGGGTCTGTAGGGTGGGTCGAACGATAGCGAGACCCACCGGCAAGGCAAAACGGTGGGTCTGCGCCTACGGCTTGACCCACCCTACGCGCCTCGGCCTTCATGATCCGGCCGTCGGCAAATATGCACGATCTGCTCAACCGAACTCGGCCCCGCGCCATCAGCGGCGCGCACCCGGCAGCCGCGCGATGCTGTCTTGCGCTGCTGGCTTGCCTTGACATGCTCACGGCACACGCAGCCGATGCCCTGCCTGCCACGTACCGCGGCCGAAGCGCCGCAGAGTGGGTCGAGCAGCTCGTTTCGCCCGAGATCCAGGCACGCTGGTATGCCACCTATGCGCTGGGACAAATCGGCCCGGCCGCGGGTGAAGCCGTCGAACCGCTGATGCGGATTCTCGAAGACCAGCGCGAATACGAGTATGTGCGCGGCGGTGCTGCCTGGGCCCTGGGAGGGATCGGGCTGCCCGGCGCAAGCCCAGCGGTGCCGCTGTTGATCGAGACCCTCTCCTCGCGTCATCTTTCGGTGCGGCGCAACGCGCCTCGGGCCCTGGCACGCCTGGCCCCGGCAGCCCGGGGCGCGGTGCCGCGTCTGCGCGAGCTGCTGGCCGACGAAGACGCGCAGGTGCGCATTGAGGCTGCCGGCGCGCTGTGGGTGATCGACCGTCAGCCGGAGCCGCTCTCGTTGCTGCGCGAGACGATCCGCCGCGGCGGGCCCCACGGCTGCGCCGCCGTGAGGATGCTGGGCCGGATGGAGCCTGTGGCCGAGACGACCGCCCTGCTCGTACAGACGTTGGGAGCGCCGGACGATGAAGTCCGCGGCACCGCGGCCTGGGCCCTGGCGCAGAAAGGGCCGGACGTGCTGGCTGCCCTGCAGGCGCCGCTGGCCGCCCCGGACATGCCCACACGCCAGGCCGCGGTCGAAGTGCTGGGCTATCTGGGCGCGCCGGCCGTGGGATTGCTCCGCCGCGCGCTAATGGATCAAGCGGCCGAGGTGCGCGCGGCCGGCGCGCGCGAGCTGGGCCGCCTCGGGCCGGAGGCCCGGCAAGCAGAGCCGGCGCTGATCGATGCGCTCAGTGATCGAGAGACCGAAGTACGGCGCGCCGCAGCCTGGGCCCTCAGGAGGGTGCGCGCGAAGCCGGATTGAGCGGAACGCGTGGCAGGTATGGAGCCACGTACGGTGGGGCTTCGCGTCGCTCGAACCACCCGACAGCCTTGCAGCCCCACAGAAGACCGTCACGAAAACGCGAAAGGACGAAAACGCGAAAACGTAGGCCAATTTGGTCGGCAGGTAGTCACCGCGCCGGCAGGTTCTTTCCGCATTCCCGCTGTTTCGCGTTTTCGCTCTTTCGTTCTTTCGCGATTCGTACGAGTCGCGCAGGGTCGATCAAGCCGTAGGCGCAGACCCATCAACAGCCGTTCGTAGTGCCCCGATTTATCGGGGCGATTGAAGACCGTACAAGTACGGTCACTACAAGCCGCCGGCAGCCCTACCAACCACGCTGATTTGCCGGTGGGGCTTCGCGTCGCTCGAACCATCCGACAGCCTTGCAGCCCCACAGAAGACCATCACGAAAACGCGACAGGACGAAAACGCGAAAACGTAGAGAGTGTAGCATCAATACAGGCGCTCGTTGCGACAGTCACACTTCAGAGACCACGAAAACACGAAAGAACGAAGGAACGAAACAAAAGGGTTGCTACAACTGCTCGCTCGAAAGGTCTTGGCGTTCGTGTTTTCTCGTCTGTTTCGCCTTTTCGTCCTTTCGCGCTTTCGCGATTCGTACGAGCCGCGCAGGGTCGATCAAGCCGCGCGGCGCAGACCCATCAACAGCCGTTCGTAGTGCCCCGATTTATCGGGGCGATTGAAGACCGTACAAGTACGGTCACTACAAGCCGCCGGCAGCCCTACCAACCACGCTGATTTGCCGGTGGGGCTTCGCGTCGCTCGAACCATCCGACAACCTTGCAGCCCCACAGAAGACCGTCACGAAAACGCGAAAACGTAGGCCAATTTGGTCGGCAGGTAGTCACCGCGCCGGCAGGTTCTTTCCGCATTCCCGCTGTTTCGCGTTTTCGCTCTTTCGTTCTTTCGCGATTCGTACGAGTCGCGCAGGGTCGATCAAGCCGTAGGCGCAGACCCACCCAAAACGAAAGCGGAAAGCCGAAAGCCGGTGGGGCTGGCTTTCTACTCGACCTGCCGTACGTGCTACTGCGATCCCCGGCGGCGTTCGATCAGCAGGTTGCGCAGATACACGTGCAGGTCGCCGTTCCAGGGCTTCGAACAGATGTCCACGTCGCCGTCGCCGTCAACGTCCGCGGCCACGCCTTCGTGGCAGCGGTCGTCGCGGTGGATCACGTGCTCGACAAACCGCCCGCCGCGGCCGTCGGCATTCTCCCAAATGAACCACAGGCGCTGGCCGTCCGCTCCCGAGCCGCCCAGGGGACCCTCGCCGGAGAAGACATCCGGGTCGCCGTCCAGGTCGAAGTCGGCCACGGCCAGCGTGTGCAGATCGCCCTTGGACTCGGCGATCACATGGCGCACGAACCGCCCGCCGCGGCCGTCGGCGTTCTCGAACCAGTGGGCGCGTCCCTGGCCGGCCTCGATGTCGGCATCGACCATCACCACGTCGTTGTCTCCATCGCGGTCCAGGTCGAGCACCCAGGCCTTGGTGGTGTCTTTGAAGCGCCCGCCGCTGCCGCCGGCGATGTTCTCGTGCCATTGCCACTGGGTACCGCGGCCGTCGAGATTTTCGAACCAGCCGGTCGAGCGCACCACGTCGCTGTCGCCGTCGCCGTCCAGGTCGCCCACGCCGCGGGGGTCGATGCCGCCGTGCACGCCGTCGCCGATGCGGTGGCCCTGCCAGGCCTGAGTGGGATCAGCCGGTATCTTGTACCAGTAGAGCCCGGTCCGGTCGCGCATCACCACCAGGTCGGGTCTGCCGTCGCCGTCGATGTCTGCGGCGATGTTGTCGTGGGAGACGGGAATCACGCCGTTCTCGTAGCGCTCGAATTGCCGGCTGCGCGGATCGCCGGGATTGCCAAACCACGTTCCGCCCGAGACCTGGTCCACCCAGCCGTCGCCGTCCACGTCAAAGGCTGTTCCGCCCACCTCAGTAAGCACGCGCTGGCCAAGCAGGTGGCGGACCCAACGGTCTGGGGCTTGATACTCAAACCACCAGATGTCCCCGGCGCTTGCGCCGCTGATGAAATCCAGGTCGCCGTCTCGATCCACGTCCACCAGCGAGGTCTGGCCCAGCTTGTTGCCCGCCCGACCGATCTCGTGGCGCTCGAATTGCGGGAATTCAGCAGCACACGCCGCGCCCGCGAGCAGACAGCAAACCGCCGCGCCCGCGAGCAGACAGCAAGGCGCCGCGCCCAGACACCCGGCCGCCGCGCAAAGACGCGAAGCCCACGCAGGCGCGCAAAGACCGACTCGCCCACGTCCGCTACACCGAAGCAGGATGGCACTCATGACCTTCCCCTTTCATTCGCAGTGTGGAGACGCAACCGTGGTTGCACGCACAACCGACATCAGCCGTTTGGAACCCCGCGCCGGCCGCCGTCCGTGAACCTGATTCCCGAAACGCGCAGGTCGTCCGCACGCCCGATTTCCGGCACGCATTCAATCAACCAGGCCGCACTGCCCGGCCGAACGGCGGAATTTGGGCCAGCCGGTCGCGGCCAGAGACTGCGAAGAACATTTCAACACGACCAGCGTCTCGTTGTCCAGCCCGCAGGCCAGTTGGCCCGGCGCAACGATCGAAAGCGCCGAGCGCACGGCGCATTCCACCCGGGCCGTCCATTGGGGCTTGCCGCGCGGGTCCAGGGCGTGGATCGTGCCCGAGTTGTCGCCGAAATAGACCGTCCCGTCCTCGCCGATCACCGGCGTGGACTCCACCGCGCCGGCGGCCTGGTACTGCCAGCGGACCTTGTGCGAATTGCCGTCGACCGAAATCAGGCAACCCTCGGGCGGTCGGCCGCGCTGGGTCAGGCTCACTCCCACGTACACGTGCCCCTGCGCGTCGAGCACGGGAGAGCCGAGCAACAGGCCGGGCATCTCCGTGCGCCACAACTGCCGGCCGTCCAGCCCGAACCCGTAAACACA
>CAYXPN010000406.1:0-4190 GCA_964467075.1 uncultured Planctomycetaceae bacterium | reverse complement strand
CACCTTCCGCTCGCGCGAGTTCGAGCAGATGGAGATCGAGTTCTTCTGCCATCCCGACACGTCGGCCGCGTGGTATGCCTACTGGCGCGACCGGCGGTTCCGCTGGTACGTGGAGCTGGGGCTGGCCGGCGAGCGCCTGCGCCTGCGCGACCACGGCGCCGAGGAGCTGAGCCACTATTCCTGCGGCACGGCCGACATCGAATATGCCTTTCCCTTCCTGGCGCCCGGCGAGTTCGGCGAGCTGGAGGGCGTGGCCCATCGCGGCGATTTCGACCTGCGCAGCCACATGGAAGGCAAGCTGGTGCGCGCGGGCGACGGCTTTGCCGTGGAGACCGACGCCCAGGGGCGCCCGCGCCACCGCGGCAGCGGCAAGGACCTGAGCTACTACGACGATCTCACGCGCGAGCGCTATATCCCCCACGTAATCGAGCCTTCGGCCGGCGCGGATCGGGCGGCGCTGGCGTTTCTCTGCGAGGCCTACTGCGAGGACGAGGTGCCCGACGAGAAGGGGCAGCCCACGCGCCGCGTGTTCCTGCGCCTGCACCCGCGCTTGGCACCGGTGAAGGCCGCGGTCTTTCCGCTGGTCAAGAAGGAGGGGATGCCCGAGATCGCCCAGGAGATCTACTCCGCGCTGAAGCCGCATTTCAACGTGTTCTACGACGAGAAGGGTGCGGTGGGCCGGCGCTATCGGCGCCAGGACGAGATCGGCACGCCCTTCTGCATCACCGTGGACGGCCAGACGCTCGACGACGGCACGGTGACCATCCGCGACCGCGACTCGCTCCGGCAGTGGCGGGTTGACAGGGAAGCGTGCGTGGACGAGATTCTCCAGCGCCTGCGCGATTGAAGGTGTGTGACCGAACAAGTTCGGTCACTACGAACCTGCTCGTAGTGACCCGATTCATCGGGTCTCTTGAGGACCGAACAAGTTCGGTCACTACGAACCGCGCGGGTACGCTTACAACAGCGGGGCCAACAGCCGGGCGATGTACTGGCCCATGCGCTGCCACACCCGCCGCCGGTGCCACTCCGCGGCCGAAAGACGCACGGACTGCTCGATATACTCCTGCTGCCGGGCGCGCAGTTGCTCGGCCACCTCCACGCCGAAGAAGACCATGTTGATCTCGAAATTCAGCGCGAAGGACCGGATGTCGAAGTTGCTCGTGCCGATCATGGCCCAGGCATCGTCGATGCTCATTGTCTTGGCGTGGACCAGGCCCGGCTGATAGAGATACACGCTCACGCCCGCGGCCAGCAGGTCATCGTAAAAGGCGCGCGTGGCCGCGCCGACCAGGATCTGGTCGAACCGCTGCGGCACGACCAGCTCCACCTCCACCCCGCGCAACACCGCCACCTCCATGGCCTGCAAGAATGGCTCGTCGGGCACGAAATAGGGCGTGGTGATGGTCACGCGCCGGCGCGCCGCGTGCAGCGCCGCCACCACCATGCGCTGGTAGTTCTCCGTGGGATAGCTTGGCCCGCTGGGTAGGGTCTGCGCGGGCACGCGCCCGGCGCGGATCGGCTCGGCGAAAATGTCTTCCGAGTCGAGAATCTCGTCGGTCTCGAAATACCAGTCCGATACAAACACCGCCTGCAGCTCGAGCACCACCGGACCGGTGATGCGCACCATCATGTCGTGCCAGGCCAGGTCCCGGCGCCCGTAGTCAGCGTCGACCACGTTCTGGGAGCCCGTATACCCGATCCGCCCGTCGATCACCGCCAGCTTGCGGTGGTTGCGCAAATCCAGGCGCGCCACGCGCCGCCGAAACGGATTGGCCGGCAAGGCGCGGAAGACCTCGATGCCCTGCGCGCGCATCTCGGGTGCCATGCGCTTGAACATCGGGCGCGAACCGACCGCGTCGACCAGCACCCGGCAGCGCACGCCCCGGGCAGCGGCCTCGACCAGGGCCTCGGTCACGCGGCGGCCGGTCGCATCGTCCGAGTAGATGTAGAACAGCAAGTGCACATGCTGCTGGGCCGCCCGGATGTCGGCGATCAGCCGGTCGATGACCTCCTCGGTGCGGCTCATCAGATCGACCTGGTTGCCGCCCAGGATGGGCATGTAGCCCAGGTGCTCGGCCAGGGTGACGGCCATGGCCTGTTCCGGGCTGAGGGTGGGCCGGGTCATGTCCGGGTGGTTTTCGAACCGGCGGCGGACCGTCTTCAACTCTTCGAGCAGTTGGGCGTGTTCGCTGATGCGCCGGCGGGGCAGACGGTTATTGCCGATCAACAGGTAGAGCACCACGCCGAGCCAGGGCTCGAAAAAGATCACCAACAGCCAGGGCACCGCGGCGCTGGGCTTCCGGCGCCGGGTGACTACCACCAGGAGCATCACCACCCGGATCACCCACTCGCTCAGCAGAAGCAGGCTCGACCAGCTCAGCATGGGCTCGGCTGCCGCTTTGACCCCCCCGCAACGATACCCGACCAAGGGAACCCCCAATTATAACACCGCCTGGGGGGTGGCGAAGGGGCGGAAGCGGCCGCTTGCCGCGTAAAGGGCCCGACGGCCAGGGGCCGGCGCCGGACTATTCCAACTGGCTGATCCGTACGGCCAACAGATCGAGCTGGCTCTTCAGATCGCTCAGGAGCAATTGCGGCCCCGCACCCCCGGCCAAATGGGCATAGAATGCCGTGCCCGGCGAGGCCGGCGAATTGCCCAAAAGCGTGGTCGTCCGGCGCAAGACGTGGAGCTGCTCGTCCACGTTGTCGAGCTTGGCCTGGGCCCGGCGATGATCGTGCCACAGACCGTCCAATTGCAGGATCAAACCCACCAGCAACGCCACCTGCCCGCACAGCGCCACGGGCAGGCCCACGTTCCAGAGTTCCGGGCGGTCGGCCAAGAGCGACCAGCCCAAGAGAATCCCGCCGCAGACGAACGCCGAGGTGCCCAGCGAGAGGGCCAGCCACGCCACGCCCGCCAGACTGCTCGTGCGGCGGCGCCCGCTACTCGGGCGGCGGCGCCGACGGCTGGGGATGTGGGGCTGGCCTGCTGCAGCATGGGGTCGATCGACGCGCGCCGGGGTGGTCGGATCGCCGGGGGCGGTCTGGGGCCCGCGGGGCCGACTTTCCCCAAGATGCCGACCTTCACCAAGATATCGCCGGGTCACCTCGCGCAGCTCTTCGCCCAACTCCCAGGAATCGTAAGGCGGTGCGGCTGGCTGGGCTCCGCTTGGCCCGGGACGGGCACTCGGGCCCTCGGACGCAGCGGCGTTGCATTGGGGCGCGGTCTGTGCGAGATTTGCCTCCCGCCCGGGTGACTGTGGTGGCGCCTCGCGCGGGGCGTCTTGGCTGGCAGGGTGGGCTTGCTGCGCGGGGTTCGGGGCACTGCTGGACAGGCCAGCAGTGGCACCCAATGCGGCAGTGGCACCCAATGCGGCACCCAACCCGTCCACCGGCTGCCCCTTGGGAGAGTCCAGCCGCACAGGCACACTTGCGGCGAGCGACTCCCCGCAGCGCGGGCAGCGATAGCCGGCCTGGTCGGGCGCGGGGCGTCCGGGAACATCTTGAGCGCAGCGCGAACACCACATGGTGTTCTTTGGATCGGCCCGAGCAGTGGCAAACTATACCGATTCCGCAGGTTTTGCCGCGCGGATAGTGCCAATCTGGAGCATGTACGAATAAGCGGTAGGATGCGGCGAGTAAGCCAAGGGGGCAATTGGCGTAGAGTGCGTGCCTAGACTCACGTGCCTGTGTGTAATCGGACAAGATAGCGGAGGATGGAATTTGGACAGGATGACCGGATACACAGTACCGTAGGGTGCGTGCTCTGCACGCACGTGCCTGCGCGGGATCGAACAGTATAGCCGAGGATGGGACTTGGACAGGATGACCGGATACACAGTACCGTAGGGTGCGTGCTCTGCACGCACGCGCTGCGCCGGTTGCCAGAAAACGCATACGAGTTGTCAGGCACAGGAGTGCCTGACCTACGCGTCTGGCGACGGTGGCTACCCGCGTGGATTGGTTTTCAGTAACATTTCAGCCGCCTGAAGCTAAGCGGCGGACGTGACGGAGCACGTCCCTCCACTCTGCGCGTGCGTGCGGAGCACGCACCCTACGCGTCTGGCGACGGTGGCTACCCGCGTGGATTGGTTTTCAGTAACATTTCAGCCGCCTGAAGCTAAGCGGCGGACGTGACGGAGCACGTCCCTCCACTCTGCGCGTGCGTGCGGAGCACGCACCCTACG
>CAYXPN010000405.1:0-4210 GCA_964467075.1 uncultured Planctomycetaceae bacterium | reverse complement strand
GGCGCCCTCAGGGTCGGCCCAAGAGACGGAAAAACGGTTCCTGACACCTTTTTCGGCCCCGGCGTCTCCTTGCACACCTTTAGCGCGCCACGTTCAGTTCGCGGCCGGAAGCGCCGATAGCATGACTTTCGGCCTTGCTCCGCATAGGCCGGCCTGTCTTCCCGCCATAGGTCTGTGAGTGTCGAAACACACAGAGGTTTCGCCAATCTGGCCAACGGACGCGGCGAGCGTCAGCAACTCAAAGACACCGCCGATGGGATCGAAGGAGACGATCGGAGACTGGACCAGCCGAATCGGTCACGCCGAGCCGGACACCCACGCGTTCGCCCCCCGGCTCAGCGGCCCATCTTCGCCCACACCGCGCGCACCACGTTCTGCGGCAGAAACCGGGCCAGCTCCTCCTCGCCGGCCAGCGGCGCGATCTGCTTGATCAGCGCACTGGACACATGGGCCAGCTCGCCGTCGGCAATCATGAACAGTGTTTCCACCTCCGGGGCCAGCCGGCGGTTGGCCATCATCATGGTCAACTCAGCCTGGATGTCGGTGATCGGCCGGACCCCGCGGATGATGATCCGCGCCCCACACTGCTTGACAAACTCCACGGCCAGGCCGGTGAACGTGCGAATCTCCACGTTGCCCAAGTGGGCCGTGGCCTCGCGGAGCAGTTGCACGCGCTCCGGGGAGTCGAACATGGCCTCCTTCTCGATGTTCACCCCCACGCCCACGATCAGCCGGTCGAACAGCGCGCTGGCGCGTTCCATCACGTTCAGGTGGCCCAGGGTGACCGGATCGAATGAACCCGGGTACACGGCCACGTGGGGGCTGGGTTCGCTCATGGTCTCAGCTTTCTCGAAGTGCTGCCGCGGTCGAATCCTGTGTTTGCCCCCGGCCGAAGGACGGCGGTGCCAAGGTCGAACGATCGGGTCCCGCGTCGAGCGGGTCGAGCGGCCGAGGTAGCCGGCCTTGCTTGCGCCGCAAGGCCACGAAGCGCTACTGCAGGGCCTCGATCAGGCGGTCCAGGTCCTCCTCGTCGTTGTAGGCGTGGGGGCTGATGCGCAGCCGGCCGCCCCGACAGCTCAGCACCACCCCGCGTTCCAAACACCGGGAGCGCAGGGCCTGCGGATCGCGGCCCGGCAGTTCGAAGGCCACTATGCCGCTCTTCTGTTCGTCCAACGACCGGTTGCTCTGAATCACCGCCCCCACCGCCTCCAGGCGCCGGCAGGCCAGGTCGGTCAGCTCAATGATCCGCCTGCCCAGGGCCTCGGCGCCGAAGCGGGCCAGCAGCTCCACACTGGCCGCCAGACCCAGCAGGCCCACACTGTTGGGCGAACCGCCCTCGTAACGCTCGGCGCGATCTTTCAGCTTCAACTCGATGTGCGAGAAATCGTGGGCGTGCTCCACGCTGTTCCAGCCCAGGCCCAACGGCCGAAGCCGCTCCAGATGGGCCCGCCGCACGTAAAACAGGCCGGCCCCCTCCGGTCCCAGCAGCCATTTGTGGCCGTCGGCCGCCAGGAAATCGACCGGCGTGCGCGAAACATCCAGCGGAAACACCCCCAGGGCCTGGATGGCGTCCACAAACAGCATGGCCCCGTGGCTGTGGGCCATCTCGGCCAGCCGATCCAGATCGTGGCGCCAGCCCGAGGCATAGGTCACCCAACTGATCGTCACGATGCGCGTGCGCCGGTCGCAGGCCGCGGCCAGCCGATCCAAATCCTCGGCTTCCCCGCGCGCCTCCACCCGGCGCACCTCCACGCCCCGCGAGGCCAGGTTCAGCCACGCATACTGGTTCGACGGGAATTCGTCCGCGCGGGTCACCACATTGTCGCCGGGCCGCCAGGGATAGCCTTCGGCCACCAGGTTGATGCCCGCAGTGGTATTGGCCACCATGGCCACTTCTTCGGGCTCCGCGCCCAACATTCGGGCCACGAGCCCTCGCAGCTCCTCGATGCGGCGATACCAACCGGGGCATGCCGTATCCCCGTTTTGGGTGGCATCCTCCCCCCAACGGACCACGGCCTCCTGCGCCGGACCGCTCAAGGGGGCCACGGCCGCGTGGTCCAGGTAGGCCCAGCGCCGGGCTACCGGCATGGCTGTGCGGAACTCCCGCCAAGCCGCGGGACTGCCGGGTTGTCGCTCCAATCGCGAGGCCACTCGGGCGATCTCCTGTCTATTGTCGATATGCCAAAGGGCCGAGCCCACCGGGATTTCGTGGCAAACCATGCACCGACACCCCTGGCAGTGCCAGCCGAAGCTTGGTAAATAACCTATATTACAAAGTCCCACAAGTCCCGGCCGAGGTTGGTTCTCTCACAGGGAAAGCATCCATGCCCAAAGCGCTGTGCATCCTGGGGATGGTAGTGGCCGTGCTGTTGTTGCTGGTTTTCGGCCTCGATCTGGCCATCAAGTTCCCATTCGGCCGGGCCAGTCTGGTCATCGACATCGCGTTCCTGGCCTGTGCGGCAGGCTTAGGGTGGTTGGGTTGGGTGACGCTGAAGGAGCAGATGTGACGGGTCCCCGTAGTGCGGGCTGCCCGTTGTGCGCGTCATGTCCCTCGCGTTCTTTCTCTACCAGCCTCTCGCGTCTCCGCCCGACCTTCGTGGGCCAGGATGGCTTCGACGAGTCCTTCCACGGTGTAGGTCTGCGCTTCGGCCGCGGGCGGGAAACCCAGTTCCCGAAGCACCTCCGAAGTCACCGGACTGATGCTCGCCAGGCGCGCACGCCGCAGGTTCTCGCCCAGCATGGCCGCCAGGGATCGGGCAATTGCGCTGCTGGTGACCGTCACCCAGTCGATCCGGCCCGCAGCCAGCGCCTCGACCACCGCGGGGTCCGGCTGCTCCACATCCGCGGACGTGTAGACCACCAACTGATCGACCTGGGCACCTGCCTCGCTCAGGCGCTCGGCCAGCACCTCGCGGCCCCGGCTGGCACGCACCAGCAGGACACGCCACCCGGCCGGCCCGCGCCGTTCTGCCCCACGGATCAGCGCCTCGGCAAGCTGCTCAGCCCGGTATTCCGCAGGGACCAACTCGGCACGCAGTCGCCAATCTTCCAACGCCGCGGCCGTGGCCGGCCCGATCGCAGCCAAGCGGACACGGCCAAGCGCGCGCACGTCTCGCTGCCCGTCCCAAAGCCGCTCCAGAAAGTAGCGCACGCCGTTGACACTGGAGAAAACCACCCAGTCGTACTCCGCGATCCGCTCGATTGTCGCATCGACACCCCCCCAATCGGGCAGTCCAGTAATCTGAATGGCCGGCTGAAAGACCACCTCCGCTCCCAACTCGCTGAGCCGATCGGCCATGGCCCGGGCTTGAGCTTCCGGGCGCGTCAGCAGCACTCGCCGACCGAACAGCGGGCGGGCCGTGAACCAACTGGGCTGGTCGGCCACGCGCACCACCTCGCCGATCACGATCACGCTCGGTTCTTCCAGCCGCCCTTGGGCGACCACCGGGGCAAGCTGGCCCAAGGTGCAACGGACCGTCTGCTGATCGGGCCAGGAGACGCGCTCGACAATGGCCGCGGGCGTCTGTGGGTCCTTGCCCGCACCCAGCAGCGCGGGTGCCCACTCGCCCGCGGTCTCCAGGGCCATGTAGAAGACCAACGTACCTGGGAATCGGGCCAGGGCCGCGTAGTCGAGCCCAGCCGCGGGCTGCCGGCTGGACTGCCTTCCAGCCACCAGCGCCACCGCGGAGCTATGGCGCACGTGCGTGACGGGAATGCCCGCGTATGCAGCCGCGGCCAGGGCGGCTGTCACGCCGGGAACCACCTCGAACGACACGCCGGCCCGGCGCAGGGCCTCCAGCTCGGGGCCGCTGCGCGAGAAGATTTCCGGGTCCCCTCCTTTGAGGTATACAATGATCCCTCTCTTCTGGATCGCCTGCTCAAGCTGGGATAAGCCGCGGCAGGCGCCGCTGGTGTGTCCTTCGGCCCCCGGGGGGTCCACCGCCACGAACTCCGCGTCTGCCGGGGCCAGACTCAGCAGCGCCGGATTCACCAGGCAGTCGTAGAGCACCACGTGCGCCCGCCTGAGGCACTCCAGCCCGCGGACTGTGATCAGTCCCGGGTCGCCGGGTCCGGCACCGACCAGGTAGACTTTTTCGGCGGGGAAACGCGGGCGCTCAGGGTCCATTGCCGGGCACGCGGGGGATTGGGGGGACGGGCGGTTGGGGCCCACGCCAGGGGGACCATCAACGGGAACAGTGATCTGGGCCGA
>CAYXPN010000404.1:0-4214 GCA_964467075.1 uncultured Planctomycetaceae bacterium | reverse complement strand
CGGCCCCTCCGAGGATGGCGCGAAACAGCGGCGCCCACGAATTGCGCACGGTGATCTAGCAGCCTGGAAGCGCTGCCCGTGGCAATGCCGACGTTGGCCGTTTCCCACTTCCACGTGCGGATGCGCGCCGGGTCGGTAGTCGCCCGGCCGATTGCCAGCGGGCCACAGTCCGCGTAGAGAGACCCAGGGCCTCTGCCAGCTTACGTCGGTTGTAGAACACCTTCAAGATCACGCTCCCACGCAAAGAGTCACGTCATGTGGCCCGGCGACACGCCTAGGCCGGACATGCCCTATCCTACGCTGGCCGTCTGGGGCGTAGCTGGGGCTGTAGTGGGGGTTTTGCTGGGGTTTTCAGATTTTCGGCTTGGCCAGCCGCCAACTGCCCTTGGTGCTGCCCGGGACAATCAGCTTCTCCCAGGCCGGATGCTGCCCCTTGCGGAACACGTCCCGTAGCCGGTTGCCTTCAGACCCAGCCTTCTCAAGTAGAATCGTTTCGCCAACTTCTGGCGTCCCCCGCTCCCAGTTTTCCCAGAGAATCCGAACGCAAGCCGCTTGCGTAGCAGTGAAACGGTAGGTTTCCCCGAACCATTGAACGAAACGGAAATCATCAGAGTGCGCCACCTGTTTCGTTTGCGCCGCTTCACCCCCTGCCTCGGCAGTCTCGCCTTCGCCCGCTTCCACCGCGCCTGCCAGGAAGTCGCAGGCAAGAGCCGATGCCTGCATCAGGTCAGGGAGCCGCGCAACACGTTCCACCGCAAATTCAGTAGGAAAGCCCTTGAATAGGCTCAGCACCCACCGCACGTCGTCTGATCGGAATTGCAGCTTTTCGTAATCATCCAATTCGGCGAGCAGGTCTTCACCCGATTTCACAAGCAGGGGCAGAGATTCGCATTGCTCCGCCACGTCGAACAATGCGAAAACCCACCGTGCGCGGTGCTCAGCGTTCTCACGTGTTCGTGTCTGCAACAGCTTGGTTGCCTCGTGTGGGGCAAATTCGAGCAACCGTCCAGCCGCCTCAGCAACGGGGCACACCCTCCACCAGGAGTCCACGTCTCCAGTGATCCACACGGTTTCACTGGAGGTTGTGGGGGAGTTCGCCCCTACCCCTACCATCCTGGCCCAACCGTGCCGTTTCAGCAATTCGACTCGCTTCTCAGGAGAGACCCACTGCAGATCATCTAGCAACGCAGCGTGGGAGCACTGCACAATGGCTCTAAGCTGCGGAGACAGATTGGGGTCTGCCTCACGTAGGACAACAAAAGGCTGGCCGTCGGCGTCAAACTCAACAAGAGGCTCGTCGGTTACGATAAGCCAACCCTCAAGGGGCCCCGGAACCTTTGCGAAGCGGCCTCGCAGGGATTGTCCGGCGTTGGGAATACGGCTCAGCAGGAGCTTCGCCCTCCCGGTAGACAATTAGCAGCACAATTGGGCGGTCCCCGGCAGAGGGGCCTTGCCTACTCCGCGCCGTGGTGCTCCAATCACGGGCAGGGTCTGTTCGATGGTTCGATTCGCCCTGCGCGCCCAAGTCGGTTGAGCGCCCATGCACGCTTACTGACGGTCGGATGCCGAATATCGTACGCGCGCCCGTGTTCCTCCCCAGAACGGCGGCACACCGTTGGCAACCGCGTGCGTGCGAGTACACACGATCCGGAATTGCGAGATCGCGCTCAACGATAAGCTCCGTCAACTCGTGTTGATCTGCCAGTACCCGACGAGGCGCAGAGGGGAGAACAGCGAGAAGTGTTCTGAAACAGACGAGGATCGACGCCAGTGGCCAAATTCGCAAATCAGTTCCAAATGCCTGAACCGAACGTAGAGGTGCCTCTCTACCGCGGCCCGATCACGCTTACAGTGGGCGACCAGTCAGTGACGCACGATGGGTTGATCAAGTTGTGTTGGCTGCCAAATCTCCGCGTTCGATTCCGCCTGTCGGAAATTCCTGTAGAGGTCACTCGACAGAACACAAGCGTATGGCTGGAGGGCTCGCCCCACCTGTCAATACCAGGAGTTCCCAATAAGGTTGCAACGCTGATCACCAACGCGCATTTCGGCTCACGTCGTCCGTTGACGCTCGAGGGCATGCTGACGGATGGTCTGGAGGTCGGAACGGGTGAAGGTATTGCGTTCGCACAGTACCAGATAGCAAACCTCGAAGACTATTACGTAAAGGGACCCGAGAACCGTCTCCACCTGGAAACGCATGAATGGAAGATCACCGTTGAGCCTGTTCCGGGCCTCGCAGATTTGAACAAGAAGCTAAAACACGCTGGTGGCTACGTTATCACCCACCAAGCGACGGTCACCCGGCGGAATGATCAGACATTTGCTCCGGATGATGTCCGGTTTCTTGGTTACAGCCCGTTCACATTTCTGTCGTTCCTTCAGGGCAGGAAAGTCAACGCAATACTACCGGTTGGATATGACGCTTCTGGGACCTCGGTCTGGCAGGAGTGGGGCCCCTGGATGGTAGACCGTTGGCAGTCGGTGTTCAATTGGGCGGACCTTCATCACCCGGAGCACTTCGGGCAGGCGTTCTCGGGTTTTATGGATCTCTGGCACGACGAGGGATGGCGAGAGGTGTTGCGGACCGCAATCCACTGGTACGTCGAGGCGAATCGCAACGCTTCTGGGCTTGAAGCCGGTGTGGTCTTCTTGCAGATGGCGCTCGAACTGCTGGCTTGGCACTATTTGGTCGAGCACAGGAAAGCGATGACCAAGAAGCGGTTCAACTTACGCAGAGCCGCTGACCGAATGCGATTGTTGTTGTCCCAACATGGAATCCCAATGGAAATCCCCGATACGCTGCCGTGCCTCGCACGTTGCGCCAAAAAGTCCAAGCTGATCGATGTGGCTGACGCGCTCCCTCAGGTGCGGAACATGATCGTCCACCCACAGCCGAACCGGCGGACACGGCTTCGCTGTTCGCACAAGAGCCTCCTTCAAGAGACATGGACTTGCGGCTTGTGGCTGGTCGAAATGCTTCTGCTGCGGTTGTTCAAGTACAGCGGGCAGTACAGCGACCGCCGTGATCCCGTGAAATATGTCGGACACGCAGCCCCGGTTCCATGGTCGCAGTAGTAGGCGCGCGCACCATTGCCGGCTTGTCCAGCAGTAGCTGAACTAGACGCGCAGCACGCTGACCCACACGGGTGGACAAGCCACCCGTGCCACCCTCTTTTGTTCGCGCTTTCGTCCTTTCGTGTTTTCGCGATGCTTCTCCAGCCGGCGCGGCAGGTGACAGGCATCAGCCGTCCATCGACAAGTTGGGGGCAAGAAGATGCAAATCTTTGGCCGCGCGAGCTTCCGACGCCATTGGCCGGCCCTGGTGATCGCCGTGTTGATGGCGGTCTATCTGTTCTTGTTCTTGTGGCCCGACGTGCGCTACCTTTTCCACAGTCTGCGCACTGATTTGCGCTACATTTCAGATCTGGGCCCATCCTTGTGTCTGGTGGGTCTTGCTGAGTTGCTGTGCATGGTTGCCGGCATCGCCGTTTGGGTGCTCAGTGTGTTCGTCACCTGGGCTGCATTTTCCAGGTCGCGAAAGAAGGCGTACCTGTTTCTGCTGGCCTACTTCCTCATGCCGATGGTCGTGCAGCCGATCAGCCATACGATCAAGTATATGACCAGAAAACCGATCGTCCTGCGCGACGAGGCCGCACGGGCAGCAGAGGAGCTCGGTCTTGTGGAACCGGCACCCGCTCGATCACCCTACTTTGTCCAAGAGCGAAACATCAATCTGCCCGTGGGCCCGTTGCTCTTGCTGGCCGGCATCTGGTATCTATACAGGAACGAGGAATGCAAGGCCCGTGAGCCGTCAACCGGGGAGCACTCTCACGCGGTCGGCTGAGGGGACGGTGCCTGTTCACTGCCGGCCGGATAAGGGAACTCCCGGCCGACACCCAATTTCCCCGAAACTCCCAGCCGACATGGAATTTCCCCGGATCGCGCGGCACGCCGTCAGAAACCGCGTGCGTGCAAAGCACGCACCCTACGGAACCCGCGGCACGCCGTCAGAAACCGCGTGCGTGCAAAGCACGCACCCTACGGAACCCGCGGCACGCCCTTAGAACCGCGTGCGTGCAAAGCACGCACCCTACGCAACCCGCGGCACGCCCTTAGAACCGCGTGCGTGCAAAGCACGCACCCTACGGAACCCGCCGCACGCCCTTAGAACCGCGTGCGTGCAAAGCACGCACCCTACGCAACCCGCGGCA
>CAYXPN010000403.1:0-4264 GCA_964467075.1 uncultured Planctomycetaceae bacterium | reverse complement strand
CTAGACGACCGCGCCCAGGGGGGCAATCGGCCGCCGCGGCGGGGATGGCCCCCGAGACGCCGGCCGTCTGTTTCCCGACAGGGGCGGCAGATTGCAAATCCAGCGCCAAGGGGGATAATAAGCCGACTTACCCCGCCCCGAGAAGGCAAAGGAAATCAGCATGAGGGAGAAACTCGCCGCATATCGTGGGCTGACCTTTGACGACGTGCTGCTCGAACCCCGCTACAGTGCGGTGGTGCCTGGTGAGGTGGACTTGAGCACCCAACTTACCTCGCGAATCCGGCTCAACGTGCCCATCCTCAGCTCGCCCATGGACACGGTCACCGAAAGCGAGATGGCCATTGCCTTGGCCCAAGAGGGGGGATTGGGGGTGATCCACAAGAACCTCTCGATCGAGGGACAGACCGAGGAGGTCGAGAAGGTCAAGCGAAGCGCCAACGGCATCATTGTCAATCCCGCCACCCTGCCGCCCGAGGAAACGGTAGGCCGTGCCCGGGAGATCATGGACCAATACAACGTCTCGGGCCTGCCGATTACGCGCCCGGATGGACACTTGGAGGGCATTCTTACCCGGCGGGACCTCCGCTTCCTGGAGGATTGGCATCTGCCGATCGGGGAGGTGATGACCCGTGAGAACCTGGTGACGGCCACGGGGACTGTAACGCTTGAGGAAGCTGAGAAGATTCTGATGGCGAAAAAGGTGGAGAAACTTTTGCTGGTTGACGAAGATTTCAGACTGACGGGGCTGATTACGATCAAAGACATCGACATGATGCGGCGCTTTCCGCAAGCCTGCAAAGATAGGCAAGGAAGGCTAAGAGTAGGGGCGGCCGTCGGCGTCCACGACTACCAGCGGATCGAGCAACTGCTGGCCAAGGACGTAGACGTGCTGGTGGTCGATAGCGCGCATGGCCACTCGCAGAACGTTGTCGAAACGGTCAAGGAAATCAAACGCCAGTGGGACATCGACGTAGTGGCCGGCAACGTGGCCACTGCTGAGGGATGCCAGGACCTGATCGCCGCGGGCGCCGACGCCGTGAAAGTGGGCATCGGCCCCGGGTCGATCTGTACCACGCGGGTCATTTCCGGTGTGGGTGTGCCCCAGATCACGGCCATCCATCGCGTGGCACACGCCGCAGCGCCCAGCAACATCCCGGTGATCGCCGACGGCGGGATTCGCTACTCGGGCGATATCACCAAGGCCATCGCCGCGGGCGCCCATGTGGTGATGATCGGAGGACTGTTCGCCGGACTGGCCGAGAGCCCCGGCACCCAAATCCTCTATCAAGGTCGTACGTTCAAGGTTTATCGCGGCATGGGTTCCCTGGGGGCCATGATCCAGGGCTCCAGCGAACGCTATCGCCAGGGCGGCCCGCGCGGGCCAGACAAGCTGGTGCCCGAGGGCGTCGAAGGCAGAGTACCCTTCAGGGGCGCGTTGGGGCCGTTCCTTTACCAACTCGTCGGCGGATTGCGGGCGGGTATGGGCTATTGCGGCGCGCGGACCATCGAAGAGCTACGTACCGATACGCAGTTCATCCAAGTCACCCCGGCCAGTGTACGGGAGAGCCATCCCCATGACATCACCATTACGCAGGAAGCACCGAACTACAGCAGGGAATATGCTGCCGGGCACGACAACTGACCGGTGGCCCAGCCTCTCGGCGCTGGACCTTGGCCGGTGGTGGCCCGTGATGTTCGCGCTCGTGGCGATGGCGGTTCTTTGCTGCGGCAACCCACTCTGCGCCGGCCAGGATCAGCCTCGCAGCGACGCCCAAGTCCGGCAAGTCGTTTACACCACGGGCAGCGGCGGCGGCCAGTTGAAGTGGCTGCCGCAGCGGACCCAGACCGTCACGCTGGCCAGTCGGCCCGCGGCGCCTGCTCGCGTCGCATCCACCGCGGCCCAGGCGCCGCTTTCCACACCCGCGGTGCTCCCCCCGGCCGGGCAGGCCTTTGGACAAGCAGCAACCGGCTCCTACCCGTCGAGTGGTTTGCCCTCGCTGGGCACTGCGCAGGCACAGGCCGATCCCTTTGCCGATCCGTTCGACGAACGCAGCGGCTTGGGCACGCCCGGCAGCCGGGCCCAGTCGCTACCCACCCCACTGCCGCCGATCCGCGGCGACCAGTCGCTCGGTTCCGGGCTGCCGGAGGGCTTTGGCGGCATGTCGTCCGAGGGCCTGCCCGCCGAACCGGTGCCCCGGGCACCCGGCCAGGCGGGCCCAACGGGCATGGAGCCGTATGGACAGCCGAACTCGGAGCCCCCGGCGTTGCCTCCCAGGCAGTTGAGCCAGCCGGAAACGGTGACCGGCTCGGACCAGACGGGCTATGTGTTCGGGCCGGCGGGCGTGAAGTTCCACTGTCCGTCGCCGCAGGACAAGGAGTTCTACACGCCGCTGGAAGACCTGAGTGTGGACATCTCGCCGCCGGACGCCGACCGGGATCCCCTGCCGCCGGAATGCACCGTGGGCGACGACCATCTGGAGGCCGGCCTGCCGCGTGCGTGGGCCCCGGTGACGTTCACCTGGAAGGCGTCGGGCCTGTGTCACAAGCCGCTCTATTTCCAACAGCGCCACGTGGAACGCTACGGCCATTCTTGGGGACCGCTGTTGCAGCCGGCCATGTCCCATGCCAATTTCTATGCCAGCGTGATCGCCCTGCCCTACAAGATGGGACTCACGCCGCCCAACGAGTGCCAGTACACTTTGGGCTTCTACCGGCCGAACAGTTGCGCCCCTTACATGCTCGATCCCTTGCCGCTCAGCGTGCGGGCCGGGCTGTGGGAGGCCGGTGCCTGGGTCGGCGGTGTGTTCCTCATGCCGTAAGCGCAGCTCGCGACGACTGGACCGGATTATCAGTAGCCACGCTCGCCAGAGCGTGGATGCCGGCGACGCTTGCCGGCAGCCTGTCCACCGTCTGGCTTTCGGTGGCTACCGCCCGAGAGCCCTATTGCCCCGACGGCAGATACCGCCGGATGGCCTCGGCCACCACCTGGGCCGAACGGCGAAACGCAACCGCTTCTTCTTCACTGAACCGCGGGTGCAGAATGCGCGTGATCCCCCGGCGACCGACCACCACCGGCATCGACAGACACACACCGCTCACACCCAGGTAACCATCCACCAGCACGCTCAAGGGCATGGTCCGCCGCGTGTCCCAGGCCACCGCCTCGACCACCAGCGCCGCGGCCATCGACACCGCGTAGTTCGTGTATCCCTTGCGGTCGACCACCTCGAATCCGGATCGGGCCAGTTGCCCGGCCAGGCGCCGGGCCGCCTCGTTCTCTTGCAGGCTCTCTCCGCCCGCCTGCGCAAGACTGAGCACCGGAAACTGCGTCTCACCGTGCTCGCCCAGGATGTATGCGCGCAGGTCGTCCGGGTGGATTCCCACTTCGGCCGACAGCATGGCCCGGAATCGTGCGCTGTCGATCAACGTGCCCGCACCGAACACCCGGCGGGGCCCGAGCCCCGAAATCCTCAGCGCATGGAAGGTCATCACATCCACGGGGTTGGTGATCACCAGCAAACAGGCCGCGGGGCTGCGCTCCACCAGCGGCGGAACCACCTCGGAGAGCAGGCGGACGTTGTCGTCGGCCAAATCCATGCGGCTGGTGAAATGGTCCTGCCAGGGTGCAGAGCAAGCCAGCACTACGAGGTCGGACCCCTCGGTGTCCGCGATCCCGCCGGCGCGGATCAGCACCGGATGGCCGGTAAACGCCTCGGCGTGCGTCAAATCCAGGGCCTCGCCCTCGGACAGTTCGGCCCGCCGATCAACCAGCACCAGCTCGTCGGCCAGTCCGCGAATGGTGAGCGTGTAGGCCAGCGTGGCCCCGACCCTGCCCGTACCGATGATCGAAACCTTCATGACGTTGGCTCCGATGCGTTCTCTGCTCCAACGCGACCTGAGGGCCGCAACGGAAAGCCGGAAGCGGAAGTGGCAAATCTCAGATCGCAAATCTCAGATCGCAAATCGGCGCGTGGCGAGCCGGGAGTCGCCTGGACGTTTAACGGTAAGCCGCAGGCGACTGTGTTCTGGTACCAAGCGGAAAGCCGAACTCCGAACCAGCCCTCCGAGCCGTGGGGCTTATCCCCACGGGAACTGAATACCAAAGCCGAAGCCCGAAAACGCAAACCCGAAACGCAATCCCTCATCCTGCCCATCCCGTCATCCTGCTCATCCTGTCATCCTGTCTCTCCCGTCATCCTGCTCATCCTGTCATCCTGTCTCTCCCGTCATCCTGTCTCTCCCGTCATCCTGTCTCTCCCGTCAT
>CAYXPN010000402.1:0-4283 GCA_964467075.1 uncultured Planctomycetaceae bacterium | reverse complement strand
CGGAAACTCGTTTGTGGGGCGAGCCGCCGGCGTCAGCCGGCGGTTCACCCGGCACACAGTTCGCGTGCGTGCAAAGCACGCACCCTACGGGTCTGATCGCCCGATAGCCGGAAACTCGTTTGTGGGGCGAGCCGCCGGCGTCAGCCGGCGGTTCACCCGGCACGCAGTTCGCGTGCGTGCAAAGCACGCACCCTACGGGTCTGATCGCGCGATAGCCGGAAACTCGTTTGTGGGGCGAGCCGCCGGCGTCAGCCGGCGGTTCACCCGGCACACAGTTCGCGTGCGTGCAAAGCACGCACCCTACGGGTCTGCGTAACACGAAAGGGTCGAACATGAATCGTCAACCAACGACTGAACATGCGAGAACCAAATCCACCCCGGCTACTCGTGTCGCGGCGCGGCTGCTCGCGCCGGTACCGGTGCTCATCAGTACCCTGCTCGCGACCACGCTGTGGCTCGGCCTCCTCGCGCGCCCCGCGCGGGCCGACGATCCGGCCGCGCGAATCTACACCGAAGAGGAAGCCTGGCAGCTCGGCTGGCCTTCGCTGGCCGGGCCGCTGGGCAATTTCCTGCCCGCGCGCACGGGCGTCGATTTGGTGGAAGACCTGGCCAACGCCCGGCTGGTTTGGGAAAGCGAGGACCGCGACTTCGGCCGGGCAAAGCACACCACAGGCACCTTCAAGGCGGCGGGCAATCTCGCGCGCTTGCTCGGCCCGGAGGCCGAAGTGCGCCCCGGCGCCTGGGCCGGCCCGATTATTGCCGAGGGCAAACTTTTCGCCACTTCCTTCCGCCCCAGCGGGCCGGTCTATCAGGTGAAAAACCCCATGACCGGCACGGTGGAGCCTGCGCGCCTGGAGGCCGAGGACCTGCTGATCGCCCTGGATGCGCGCACGGGCAAGCTGCTCTGGAAGGCGGCCGAGCCGGGCGGGTTTGTCTGGGGAGTGGGCAAGCGCGGGGGCTTCCAGGTGGCCCCGGTCTGCTCGGCCGGCAAGGTGTTCAGCATGGGCACCACCGGGCGCATCTTCGCCTATGACGCGGCCACGGGGCGCAAACTCTGGCAGCGCTCGCCCCTCGACGAGTTGGTCGAAGCGCGCCGGAAACGGCTGGCCGACCCTAGCGTGTTCCAGGTGACCAGCAACGGCCACTTGCCGCCGCAATCGCTGGTGGCGGCCCGCGGGGTGCTCATCGTGCCGCGCCGTCGGCAGCTTATGGGAGTGGACATGGAAACCGGCCAGACCAAATGGCAACTCGGCGGCACGCGCGAGCTGCCCGAGGTGATCTCCCGCTGGGCCACCCCCAGCGTCTGGCGCCACCAGGGGCGCGAATACCTGCTGGCGGCCACCGGCGGGGCGCCGGGCAAGGCCGAGCTGCGCCTGATCGACCCGGCCGACGGACGCGTGCTGTGGACCTTCGGCGGGCTGCACCCGACGCATTTCAGCCTCGCTCCCTCGGCCGAGCACGTGGCGGTCAACGTCGGCAGCAAGCTTCAGCTTGAGGGAAAGAAGAGCCCCACGTTCTACGGTCGCCTGGGCGCTTTGCGCTTAAGCCTCGACGGCGCACAGCTTATCTGGTCCCTGCCGGATAAGCCGCAGTATGCCTTCCCCACCTGGCCCGACAGTTGCGCCATGCGCCCGGTGCTCATGCGCGACGGGCTGGTCTATTACGTGTCCAAGGGGCCTTCGAAAGAAACCGACCGCCGTTTCGTGATCGCCGACGAACGTTCCGGGAGAATCCTCGCCGAGCTGGGCGACCTGCAGAACACGCGCGGCTATCAACTGCTGATCGAGGACCGGCTGCTGGTCGCGCCCGACTGGGCCCACGGAAGCCGGGCTTTCTTCGATCTCTACACGACCGACCCGAAAGACTTCCGCCAGCTTTGTGCCGGGTGGCAGCCGCCGCAGCCTTTGACCACGGCCTACATGGTCTTTCTGGAAACGCCGGTGGTGGCCGGCCGCATCTTTCTGCGCACCCAGACCGGCACCGTGGTCTGCTACGACCTGCGCGACACGCCGGAGCTGAAGCACGCCCGGACCGAGATTCGCCGCATCCTCGCCTTGCCCGCGAGCCGGGCCGCCGCGGAGTTGGCAGCCCTTTCACACAACCCATACGTCAAGACGCGGCGCATGGCCGTCGAGGCCATTGGCCGGCTGGGCGAGGCCGCCGCGGGCGCGGTGCCCGGCTTGACCCAGCGTCTCGAAGATGAAGCCGACGAGGTGCGCCGGGCAGCCACAAACACCCTTGCCGCCATCGGCCAGCCCGCGGCCGGGCCGCTGGTCCAGGCTGCCACGGATGCCTCGCTTTCCCCCGCGGCCCGCCGGTGCGCGCTGCTGGCCGCGGTGCGCATCGGGCCGGAGGAGGCGCTGCCCGAGGGGCTGGCCGGGCCGCTGGTGGAAATGCTGCGCGAGGCGGAATATGAAGATGCCCAGCGGATCGCTGCCCAGTTGGCGCGGATCGGCCCGCCCGCGGTGCCGGCGCTGGTGGCGCTGTTGAAAACGCAAGAGAAGCCCGGTGCGTGGCGCGCGGCCTTTGCGCTGGGCGAGATCGGCCCGGCCGCGGCCGCGGCACGAAAAGAGCTCGAATCGATCAGCCGGCAGGCCGAGGACCCGCGATTTCGCGAGACTGCGCAGGAGGCCATCGCCAAGATTCGCTCGCCCTGAGTGCCGGCGCGGGTGGCACGCCCGGAGCCTTGGCGCCGCGCGTGGTTGCCGTCGCCACACGCGGCGCAGTGGATCAGTCGAGCGACCACGGCTTGCGGTATTCGTAGTGCAACAGGCTATTGGCCTCTTCGTGGTTGGTGAAGCGCTCGTGCTCGGCGTCCCAATCCAGGCGCGCACCGACGGCCAGCGAAATATTGGCCACCAGGCTCATCGTGGTCGAACGATGCCCGTCCTCCACGTCGGCATGGGGCCTTTGGCGGCTGTGCATGCAGTCGAGGAAGTTGCGCGCGTGCAGGGCCGTCAGGTCGGCGTTGCCCGCCGGGCCGGCATCGGCTTCGAAGGGCTCCATGCGCGGGCCGGGGCTCTGGAACTGGCCGCCGCGTTCGGGCACGATCTCGATGCTTTTGTGACTGATATATGCGGTGCCCAGGGTGCCGCGGAACTCCACTTCGCCCGCGGGCAGCATGGGGTTGCTGCTGGCCTCGTACTGGCCGAAGACGGCCAGGCGGCCGGAGGCGAACTCGAAGACGGCCTCCGCGGTGTCGGGCACGGTGCGATCGTCGTCCACCACATACTTGCCGCCCATGGCGCAGACCGACGAAGGGGCCAGCTCGCCGGTGATCCAGCGCATGGCGTCCAGATAGTGGACGCCCCAATTAGCCATCTGCGAGGAGTAGAGGTGCCACCAGCGGAACTTGTAGGGCGTGATGGTCGCCTGGAAGGGGCGCGCGGGGCGGGGGCCCAACCACATCTCCCAATCCAAGCCCGGCGGCGGATCGCTCGGTGCGGCCCGGCCGATGCCCGACGGATACATGTTGCTCAGCCGATAGGCGCGGCTGAGGGTCACCTTGCCGATCTTGCCGCCTTGGACCATTTCGGCGAAGCGGGCATAGAGCGGCGAGCTGCGCCGGTGCGTGCCCACCTGCACCACCACGTTGTTGCGCCGCGCAGCCTGGACCATCTTGCGCCCTTCGTGGACGGTGATCGAGAGCGGCTTTTCCACGTACACGTCCTTGCCGGCATCGCAGGCGGCGATGGTCTGCACGGCGTGCCAGTGGTCGGGCGTGGCGATCACCACCGCGTCGATGTCGCTGCGCTCGATCAGCCGGCGGAAATCACCGTAGGTCTGGGCTTTGCCGTCGAGCCGTGCCGCGGCTTTCTCCAGGGTCGGGGCGTCCACGTCGCAAAGGGCCACGATCTGGGCGTCGGCGTGCTCCAGGAAGGCGGTCATGAGCTGGCCCCCGCGATTGGCCACGCCGATAAACCCCAGGCGAATCCGGTCGTTGGCCCCCAGCGGCCGGCGCGCTGCTGCATGGACCGCGGGCGCGGCCATCATGCCGGCCGCGGTCGCGGCCGCGGTTCGGGTAAACGTGCGGCGAGAGAGTTTGTTCTGCATGATTGGGCTCCTGTTGATCGAACCTTGTCCGATGGATCGCGCCTTGATTGATCGCGCTATCTCCGAGCGGCAAGCGCCCCGAGGGCCGCGGCGCCGCACCAATGGAGGGCCACGCTTTGTCGTGGCCGCTTGCGCGGGGGCCGGCGGACGCGAGGGACCGCGTCCCTCCAGGCGACGGCGCCGCACCAATGGAGGGCCACGCTTTGTCGTGGCCGCTTGCGCGGGGGCCG
>CAYXPN010000401.1:0-4301 GCA_964467075.1 uncultured Planctomycetaceae bacterium | reverse complement strand
CGGCCACCCGGGATTGGCCCTTTAATTGGGGAGACACGTAGGGTGGGTCAAGCCGCAGGCGCAGACCCACCGGTAATGAAAGCGGAAAGCCGAAAGCCGGTGGGGCTCGCTATCGCTCGATTCGCCCTACAGACCATCGCTCGGCCTACCCTACATCCTCACGGCTCGGCCTCATCCTGGCCGGGCGCGAAGAACGCGTCCAGCACGTAGCCCAGGATTTGCTCGCCCCGGGAATTGGCGTGTACCGAATCGCGCTTGAACTCGTCGATCGGCTTGCCGCTCAGGCGCACATATTCGGCCCAGTAGCGCGTCATGTCGACCAGCCCCGTGCGCTCTTTCTCGGCCAGGGCGCGAAGCTCCTTCCCATAGGGTGCGTAGCCGGAACACTGGCAGCGCTCCAGTGACTTCGGCTCGTTCGGGTCCATCGGTCCGAAGGATGCCGTGGCCAGCAGGATTTCGGCCGCGGTCTGCTTGCGGAGCTGCCGGATGACTTCGGCGATCGCCTCCACGTCGCCGCGCTCGCTCAGGCCGCCGAGAAACACCAGATCGGGCTTGAGCGGCACGACGAGGTCCTTGATGCGGCCCTCCTCGCGATACCACCAGCAGCCCGTGCCCCCGCGCACCACGGTGGTCATCTTGATCCGGCACTTCGGATAGCGCTCCTCGAGGCGGATCACCCAGGCCGAGCGCGCCGTGTCGTTGACGATGCTGTCGCCGAGATTGACGATGTGCAGCTCGCCGCCCTCTTGCAGGCGCTGGATGGTCTTGGGCAGATGGCGCCAGCGCCGGGCGGGCATGTCGAACCGCGCCTCGGGCATGATCTCGTCGAGCGCGCGGAGCTGCTCGCTGGTGCGCCGCGGCTCCTCGATCACATAGACCCCGTCGGGCAGGTTGCGCGTGGAGCCGCCCCGGGCTGGGAACTCGTCGGGCGCCTGGCCGACCTGCGAGGGCAAAGCCAGCCCGGCCGCCAGGAAGATGCCCCACAGCGAAGCGCACGTACACCAGGTTGCTCTCATGATAGTCGTCCTCGCTTACAACTTGCGAAGGTGTTACTTCCCGGGGCTTCGCTACGCTCCAGCCCCGGCCACCCGGGCCTGGGCACGGGATTGGGGATAGAATTCGTTTACAGGTTCTTACTGTGCCTGCTCGACGTGCCGCTCCATTACCGGGCGCGTGCCGCGAGCGGGATGGCGGGTTTCCATGACGTTGTGCTCCAGCGCATACGTGCCGGGCGTATCGAGCTGGAAGGCGGCGGGCTTGAGGTCCGGGGCGAACCGCTGCCAGAAACAGGCGGCGTTGCGCCGCAAGACAACATAGTCCGCCCCGGAGCGCACGCGGTAGGCGGATTCGTGTACGTTGCGCACCACGTTCAGCTCCACGATCGTGCCGGCCGTTCGCGGCGGTGCGTCCGCCGAACCGCGGCTGGAACCGCTCAGCGAGAGTCCGCTGCCGCGGTTCTCCAAGAATGAATTATGGCGCACCACGTTGCCCAATGCCAGCGGAAAATCGCCCAGGCCGCCGCCGGAAAGCGACGAGCCGGTGGTGTTCTCGGTGAGATTGCCCTCGAACGTGTTGAAATAGCACGGGGCCAGGCCGCGGTTCCACATCGTGGGCATGGACGAGGCCAGCGTGCTACACGCCCCGACCAGCACCAATCCGCCGCCCCGCTGGCGCCGCACGACATTGTCGCTCACCACGTTCTGCACACACGAAAACCACAACTGGATGCCCGACATCCCTTCACACGCCTCGTTGTCCACGATCAGGTTGCGGTAGAAAAGCGTGGAGACCAGCACGGTGGCGCCTCGGCCGGGCGGCTCCGCCCACGGCCGGTCCAGCAGGATCGTGCGCCCCCGGCGCGCCACTGCCCGCCGGGTCTGGCCCAGCCCCCGGCCCTTGATGACCGTGACGTAGTATTGCCCGATCGTCGGCTCGAACAGCCCGTCGTCCTCCGCGTCTTCGGGCGGCCAGAAGGGTGTTTCCCTGCCCGCGGAGTCCACCGGCAGCGCAGAGCGCACCACGGTGCCCAGCAGCTCATCGGGCGTGGCGGGCACGGTTGCCGGCAGGGTGACCGACTGGGCGTCGGCCGACTCGATCGCGCCGTGGAATGCGATCCGCTGGCAGGCCTCCAGCAGGATCGTCTCGCCCACGTTCTGGTCCGAGCCGGGCAGCCCGCCGAAGTGGGCCCGCTCAGCGCGGTTGCCGGCGAAGTAGTTCTCGCTGACCGACCCGTGGCCGGTCGAGACCCAGAGCAGCCGGCGCGTGGTGCCGGTGCCGGCCCGGCGCCCGGGCGGGCTGGCTACCACGTTGTTTTCCACCACGCAGTGCTCGAGGATATTCGTGCGGCCGACGATGGCGGCCTCGGCCCCGCCGCCGATGCGCGTTTGCGTGACCAGGCGGTTGCCGGCAATCGTACACTGCCGCACGCCGGCCATGTAGATCGGCGAGCGTCCCCAGACTTCGCAGCGCTGCACGCTTGCGCGCGATGCGTAGCAGAGGTGTACCCCGCGGTTTCTTGTGCGCTTGCCCTCCACGCCGCTCAGCTTCACGCCCTCGACCGTGCAGCCCTCGATCCATCGCGGAAAGTCTTGGTGGCGGATCAGCACTCCGGTGTCGGTCGCCGCGCACCCCTGCACGCTCAGATCGCGCAGGCCCGCGTTGTCTCCGCAAAGCCAGACGGCCGGGTGCTCCACACCGGGCAGCGTGACCGGCGTGGTCTGGGGATGGTCCAGGTCCTCGGCCTGAACCACCACGATGCCCGGGCCGGAAACGGGAAACGGGTCGTCGGACGGTGTGAAGCTTCCGTGCGCGGCCAGCACCATCGCGTCGAGCGTGATCTGGCCGAGCTCCAGGTGGTGCCACCTGAGGCGCTGCTCGCCCGCGTCGAGCTCCAGTTGCGCTGCCGGGGACCAGCGATACCACTCGTATCCGCCGGTGTTGGGCAGGTTTTCGAGCGGCACGGGTTCCGCGCCGTCGACGCTCACAGCCATCTTCCCGCTCACCCCCGGCTGCTGCCACCACGACATATCGCAGGCATAGCGCAGGTGGAGGGTGTATCGGCCCGCGGCCGGAACGCGAACGGTCCAGTCGATCGTGTAGTCGGGCAGATGGCGCGTGTTCGGGTTGCGCCCCGTGCGGATGCCGTGGCCCCAGCCCCCTGCCGTGCGCAAGACGTATTGCTGTGCGTTGCCAGGCACGAAACGCAGCACGGTCTCACCCGGCCCTGCGCCGGCGAGCACCACGCCGGCGCGCAGCTTGAGCGTCTCGTCGAGCTCGATCACCCCGCGGGGCAGCTTCACCACGGCGCCGCCGGCCTGCTCCGCCGCAGCCACTGCCTGGGCCAGGGCCGCGCGCGTCGGCTCGGCCACGGCGATCTCGTCAGGTGCTTCGGGTGGCAGGGCGACGGACAGCTTCAGCGGATTGCTCCAGCCGAACACTCCGCCCTGACCCGCATGCACCCACAGGCCGTAGTTGCCCGGCTGCAAGTCCTCGGGCAGCACGACGCGCAGGCGATACTTGCCGCAATCCGCGGCTTCCAGAAACCGGCCGCCGTCGCTACCCTCCCGCTGGAGATAGATCGTGCTGCGGTCGAAGTCGGGCCGGCGCGCAAGATTGCGGCCAAAGATCGCCAGCTCGCCGCCCGGGACGGCACGCGCGGGCAACAGCCACCATGCCTGCGGAGCGTTCAGCACAATCGGCTTGGAGGAGCCTTTTTCCGAGCGCACACGGACCACAAAGACGCCGTCATGGCATGTCTGCGGCAAGGTGGCGGCGAGGTAGTGCCCATTGTTGAGTTGCACCTCGGGCACGACCTGTTGGCCGCCGGCTTCGGGCCCGGCCCCCCAGGCAGTCAGCCTGTCGCTCAGCCCCTCGCCCACGACGAAAAAGGTCTCGTCCGGGCCGGCCTCGCCGGTGTGCTCAAAGACGCGCGGGCCGTCGGGGGCCGCGGGGCGCTGGGGCGGCGTGAAGGCCGGGCCCGGCGGGCGGGCGTCGGGAATGTCTGACGCCGGCGCGGCGATTGCCGCGGCACTGAGCCAAAGCAGCCCGGTGAGAACGTACAGAGCGGTGGTTGGATTCATCGGCGCCGGTCCTTTCCGAAAAATGTCGAGTTTTGGAAACACGTCAGCCGTGTGGAGTTGGAGTTCCCGAAAGCAGCCACAGACTTGTCGCAAGAATAATGCGCTCGCCGCAGCGCGCCCCCGGGCTGGCCGCTTGATTCCGCTCAGGACCGGCTGAAAGCCGGTCTTCACCGCAGCCTGGGGCACCCGCCTTGTCCTTACTCACATTTTTTGAGCTTGGAA
>CAYXPN010000400.1:2714-4377 GCA_964467075.1 uncultured Planctomycetaceae bacterium | reverse complement strand
GCTGGCGTTTGAGAACACATGAGGGGACGGATCAGTTCCCCGCGTGCGTGCAAAGCACGCACCCTACGGGCTGGCGTTTGAGAGCACATGAGGGGACGGATCAGTTCCCCGCGTGCGTGCAAAGCACGCACCCTACGCGCTGGAGGGACGCGGTCCCTCGCGTCCGTTTAAGCCACACCGGGCGGCCGCGACGAAGCGTGGCCGTCCATATCGCGTGCGTGCAAAGCACGCACCCTACGGGCTGGCGTTTGAGAACCCTCGAGGGGGACTTGCGACGTAGGGAAGAGATGGCAACACAAGACGATCTGAACACATCCGCGATCGCGCTGGTGGGATTCGTGGGCGCGGTCCTCGTTTTTGCGGTGATCGTGGTCCTGATGATCATCTTCCACCGCGTCGAAGCCCGGCAGCGATCCGAGAAGGAGGTCGAGCCGGCCTACGGCCGGGTCACGCAGCTTGCGGCCGACCAGCAGGGCCGGCTGGCCGACTACGGCTGGATCGATCGCGAGAAGCGCATCGCGCGCGTTCCGATCCAGCGGGCCATGGAGCTGGTGGTCGATGAGCTGTCCGAGAATCCCGAGGCCGACGTGATCGGAGCGCCCTTGCCGACCCCGGACGCGACCGACGCCGGCCCCGAGCCGGGCTTGGGGAGCACTCCGCCGGACAATGCCCGAGAACCCGACGATGCAAAGGCGAGCGACAATGCCCCGTAGCCCGATCATTTTCCGTTGCCTGCCGGCCGGTCTGATGGGTCTGGTGCTCATCATCGGCGCCGGCCCCGCGGCTGCCCAGCGCAAAGAGCCTATGCCCGCGGCGCTGGAAGGCGTGGGCGTGACCGAGCACCCCAACGCCGAACTCCCCTTGGACCTGGAGTTCTTCGCGAGCGACGGCCGGAAGGTGCGCCTGGGCGAGCTGTTCGACGGCACGCGCCCCGTGATCCTCACGTTGAACTACTCCAACTGCCCGAAGCTGTGCAGTGTGCAGCTCAACGGCCTGGTCACGGCCATGAAGCAGATGCCCTGGAAGCTGGGCGAGGAGTATCAGGTGGTCACGCTGAGCATCGACCCGCTGGAGACCACGGATCGGGCCCGATTGACCAAGCAGAAGTACATCCAGCAGTACGGGCGGCCGGGCAGTGCGGCCGGCTGGCATTTCCTGGTCGGGCGCGAAGAGCACATCAAGCAGGTGGCCGACACGGTGGGCTTCGGCTATCGCTGGGTGGGCGACCAGTACGTCCACGCCGCGGTGTTGTTCATCTGCACGCCGGACGGGCGCGTGTCGCGCTATATCTACCGCGTGGAGTACGATCCCCAGACGCTGCGGCTGTCGCTCTACGAGGCCGCGCAGGGCAAAGTCGGCTCGCCCATGGACCAGGTGCTGCTGTTCTGCTTCCATTACGACCCGGCCAGCGGGCGCTACGGCATGGCGGCGATGAACCTGATGCGCGCCGGCGGCGTGGTCACGCTGGTGGCCCTGGGCGCCATGTTGGGAGTCTACTGGCGCCGGGAGCGGCGCCGCCGGGCAAGAGCGGGCCGACCGCGGGACCACGCATGAGCAGCTCTGGAAAGCGGAAAGCACAATTCCCAATGCCCAAGCCCGAATGACCAAGGTCGCAAGTCGGTGCGTGGCGAGCCGGGAGCGTCAGCTCCCGGTTGCGGGCGAA
>CAYXPN010000400.1:0-2614 GCA_964467075.1 uncultured Planctomycetaceae bacterium | reverse complement strand
AGCCAAGCCATCATCCTGCCGATCCTGTAATCCTGTCTTTTTGTCAAAGCCGAAAGTCCCGTAGGGTGCGTGCTCGCACGCACGCGGTTCATACCACGCCGGGAAAGCGGAAAGCGGAAGTGGATTGAATCGCGAAATCGCGAAAGGGCGAAAACGCGAAACGTGGCGAGCCGGGAGCGTCAGCTCCCGGTTGCGGGCGAAAGCCAAGCCATCATCCTGCCGATCCTGTAATCCTGTCTTTTTGTCAAAGCCGAAAAGCGCAAAGCCGAAGATGAACTGTTCGCCAGCCCTGTGCCTGTTTGCCCAGATGAGCGAGTCGCTCTGGCTGCCGCCGCGCGAATCGACCACCGCGGGCGCCGAGGCCGTGGACAAGCTGTTCTACGCCATCCTGGGGATTGCCACCTTCTTCTTCGTGCTGATCGTGGTGCTGATGCTGCTGTTTGTGATCCTCTACCGGCGGTGCCCCGGCAAGGAGCCCGGCCGGACGCCCGCCCACAACGCCGCGCTCGAAACCATCTGGACCGTGGTGCCGATCATCATCGTGATCGTGATTTTCTACTGGGGCTTTGTGGGCTACATGGACATGCAGCTCCCGCCGCGCGAGGCCTACGAGATCGACGTGGTGGCCCGGCAGTGGCAATGGCAGTTCACCTACCCGGGCGGCTATTCCGACCCCATCCTGCACGTGCCGGTCGACCAGCCGGTGCGCCTCATCATGCGCAGCGAAGACGTGATCCACAGCCTCTGGATTCCCAGTTTTCGCGTGAAGATGGACCTGGTCCCCGGCCGCTACACCAAGACATGGTTCCGCGCGCGCCGGCCGGGCGAATACGAGCTGTATTGCGCGGAGTATTGCGGCACCGGCCACTCGGACATGACCACCCAGGTGATCGTCCACCCACCCGGCGAGTTCGACGGGTGGCTCGAGAAGGCGGCCGAAGGCATCGAGGCCATGAGCCCGGCGGAGCGCGGGCGGCGGCTCTACGTGACCCTCGGCTGTGCGGGCTGCCACTCGACCGACGGCACGGCCAAGACCGGCCCCAGCTTCCAGGGCATCTGGGGGCAGACGCACCGGTTCAGCAATGCCCCGCCGGCCGCGGTGGACGAGAACTACGTGCGCGAGTCGATCGTCAACCCCTCGGCCCGGGTGCGCGAGGGCTACGAAGACAAGATGAACTCCTACCAGGGACAGCTTACCGACGAGGAGATCGACTACTTGATCGAGTTTATCCAGGCGCTCAAGTGAAAGCGGAAAGCCGAAAGCGGAAAGCGGAATCGCCAATGACCAAGCACCAATGACCAAAGTCCGAACGCGGGGCTCAAATCCCCAATCCCCAATCCCCAATCGCCAATCCCCAATCCCCAATCCCCAATCCCCAATCCCTAATCCCTAATCCCTAACCCCCAACGACCAAACACCAACCACCCATGGCCACCGCCCCAACCGACAACTACCTTACCCACACGCGCGGGCTGCTCTCCTGGGTGGCCACGCTGGACCACAAGCGCATCGGCGTGATGTACCTGGTGTCGATCCTGGTCGCGCTGCTGCTCGGCGGGGTGTTTGCCGTGCTCATCCGGGCCGAGCTGCTCGATGCCGGCCCCGGCATCCTCAACCGCGTGGCCGACAACACGGACCGGGCCGCCGATCTCTACAACCACCTGTTCACGCTCCACGGCGCGGTGATGATCTTCCTGTTCGTCATCCCCGGCATTCCCGCGGCCTTGGGCAATTTCGTGCTGCCCATCATGCTGGGGGCCAAGGACCTGGCCTTTCCCAAGCTCAACCTGTTCAGTCTCTACCTGTGGTGGGCCGGGGCCCTGTTTCTGGGCCTGGTGATGGTGCTCGGCGGGCTCGATACCGGCTGGACCCTCTACACGCCTTACAGCACGCGCACCAGCGCCGCAGTGATCACGGCCACCGCGGGCGTGTTCGTGCTCGGATTCAGCTCGGTATTCACCGGGCTCAATTTCGTAGTCACCCTCCACACCATGCGGCCGCGGGGAATGACCTGGTTCCGCCTGCCGCTTTTGCTCTGGTCGCTGTATGCCACGGCGATCCTCCAGATTCTGGCCACGCCCGTGCTGGGCATCACCGTGCTCTTGCTGGCCATGGAGCGGTTCTTGGGGCTGGGGTTTTTCGACCCCTCGCTGGGCGGCGACCCGGTGCTGTTCCAGCACTTCTTCTGGTTCTATTCCCATCCGGCCGTTTATATCATGATCCTGCCGGCCATGGGCATCGTCAGCGAGGTGATCCCGGTCTTCAGCCGCAAGCACATCTTCGGCTACAAGGCCATCGCCTACAGCAGCATCGCCATCGCCTTTTTGAGCTTCCTGGTCTGGGGCCACCACATGTTCGTCAGCAGCCAGTCGCAGCTTGTGAGCATGATTTTCAGCGCGCTGACGTTCACCGTGGCCATCCCCTCGGCGGTGAAGGTGTTCAACTGGCTGGCCACGATGTACAAGGGCTCCATTTCGCTGGCCACGCCCATGTGCTATGCGCTGATGTTCCTGATGCTGTTCGGCATCGGGGGGCTGACGGGGCTGTTCCTGGGGGCCCTGGCCACCGACGTGATCCTGCACGACACCTACTTCGTGGTGGCCCATTTCCACT
>CAYXPN010000399.1:0-4391 GCA_964467075.1 uncultured Planctomycetaceae bacterium | reverse complement strand
GCACCGGGCGGACGCGAGGGACCGCGTCCCTCCAGCACGCAACGGACGTGACGGAGCACCGGGCGGACGCGAGGGACCGCGTCCCTCCAGCACGCAACGGACGTGACGGAGCACGTCCCTCCAGTCTGCGCGTGCGTGCAAAGCACGCACCCTACGCCGCCCTATCGCCCGGCAAGCCCTGCGCCGAGCACCACCAGGAGCACCAGGATCAACACCAGCAACAGCCCGACCAGCAAGGCCACGCCGATCCGCCGCCACGAGACCGGTTTCTCGCCATACACCTTGCCCGTCTGCCCGTTGACCAGGAAACGAAACTGGCGCTGGCCGTAGCGGTAGCTGAGCATATAGACGGGCAGCAGGATCAGATCGGAGCTGATGCGGCTGAAGCGCGTGGCCACTTGGAGGTTGCTGTGCGTGTCGCCGGGCAGGTAGTCGGCCACGCGCTCTTGCTCGCGCCGGTAGAACTCCGTCTGGCAGATGCGCAGCGCCTCTTCGCGCGCAAGCGAGTATTCCTCGCAGGTCCAGCCGGCCAGGAAATAGGGCTGGTAGCGCTTCAGGGCCGCCAGATGGAACGGCTTGATCCGGTCGGCTTCGCGCTGGGGCAGGCCCCGAGAGCCCGAGACCAGGTAGCCGCTGTAGTAATGGTGATGCAGGCCCCGGAGCGGCCACCATTCGGTTTCGCGCACCGTGCGCGTGCGCGTGACCGTCTTGCCATTGCGCGTGGTGGTGTAGGTCTCGGTGCGATACCAGTATTCGCCGATCCGCGCCGCCCACTCGCTGTCGGCCAGCATGGAAAACGACCAGAAGGGCAGATACACGCCCCGCAGCTTGTCTTCCACCCGCGCTGCGCGCAGGTCGCCCGGCCGGAACCAGCCGCCCTGGCCGATCCAGCCGCGGAACCGCTCCAGGGCCTGCTCGGGGGTCACCGCGAAACCGATCACAAACTCCGGCGCCTGGCGCCCGCTCTGCTCCGGGGTGAATTCGACCACGTAGGTCGAGTCGCAGAACGGGCAGACGTAGCTCCGCTGGTCGGGGTCCACGCCGATCTCCGCCCCGCAGTTCTTGCAGCGCAGATGGCGCTGGGCCGGCTGCTCGACCAGCTCGGCCGCCACCGGTTGCTCGCTGCCGCAGGCCCCGCAATAGCGGTCGCCCGGCTCGACCGGACCGCCGCAACTCGGACACACTGCGGTCTGCACTTGTGGCAGGTCGTCGGCTACCGTGGGCTCTTGGGAGGTGATCTCGGACATGGGGGGGTATTCCACTGGACGGGCTGCCCTGGCGCGCCAGCAGTCCCGGTTCGAGCGGCTGCGCACTGCACGCGCGGGTCACCTGCGCGGCGAAAGGCCCTTTGGCCGGCCGAGGACGGATTCGCGCCCCGCGCGTAACAGCGCCGTCGCCCTGTATGAAACCCGAAATGCCGGCGATTGGCAACCGGCTCCCTACGTTTCGACCGCGTCGCACGGCACTGGTAGGGGCGACGTATGCGTCGCCCCTACATGGGGCTGCATTTCCCGTTTCCCTTTCCTTTGCGGCAGTCCCGGCGGGGTAAAGTAAGCCGGCTCGCCGCTCTTTTTTGCGCCGGTTGGGCCACGCGCCGCTGTGTCGCCCAAACCAGAATCGAGTATCCGCCTGACGCCGGCCGTGGTAGAATAGCGCGTTGGCGCTCCGGCCGGCCCGGCAGGTGTGGGTGCCGTGTTGGGGCGCCTGGAATGCTGACTGGCCATGTTGCGGGCGGGGCTCCCGAGCCGACCACGCTACGTGACCGAGGGTCTCCGTGACGCTGTGGAGCAGTGGAGCGGCTGGCAGATCGCTCGACAACTGGGGTGAGGAATTAGAAACACCACACGCAAAGCAGGAGTCCCGGTTGGGCCGGTGGCAGCCACGCGTGGGTTTATCTCGGCTGTGTGATGCCCAAATGACCTGCTCAAAGGGAGAACGGCTGATGCGCCTGGATCAACTTCGCCAAGCGGCCAAAGACCGTATCGACGGCCTGGCGCCCGACCAACTGAAAGTGGCCGCCGAATTCCTCCGCTACCTCGACCAGCGCGCCAGCGAGGAAGCCACTGCGGAGTTGCTGCGCATCGCCGGGATGCAGGAGGATATTGAAGAAGCTGAGCGCGAGTTTGCCCAGGGCAAGGGCACGCCCGCAGACAAGCTCCGCCGGAAGTATTGACGAAATGTATGAAGTGGTTCTCGCTTCCAAGGCCCGGAAATTCTTCGAAAGCGCGTCCGCGGCGCTCCAGCGCCGGCTCGACCGGTGTTTTGATAGACTGAAGGCCGAGCCTCGCGACCAGTCGAACATCAAGGGCTTGACCGGGCGTCTGGCGGGATACTACCGCTATCGCCTCGGGAACTACCGGGTGATTTATCGCATCGACGAGCGCGCGCAGCGGGTTTATATCTTGCGCATTGCTCACCGTCGCGAAGCATACCAGTGACCAAATAGGCCAGGGTTTACCGCGCCGACCTCTGGGGCACGCAGCAGTGCAAGTACGAGCAACTGCTCTAAACCGATCTGACCACCACCCGGCGGAACGGAGACGACGCGCAGCCGAAGGCCGCCCAGCGGAGAATCGAGTATTCGCCTGATGCCGGTCATGGTAGAATAGCGCGTTGGCGCTCCGGCCGGCCCGGCAGGTGTGGGTGCCGTGTCTGGATGGTTGGAATAGCCGGGCGGCGCGTCCGGGCGGCTGGCATAATGACCGGTATTTGGCCAAATGCCGGAATTCGGCGGAACCATGTCCACGTTGATCGTTACCCACTACGACGAGATTGCCCTGAAGGGCGGGCGCCGGCACTTTTTCGAAAAGTGCCTGGCCGAGAACGTGCGCGATGCGCTCAGTGCCTGGGGCAGGCCCGCGGTGCGCCGGCTGGGCGACCGGCTGCTGATCGGCCCCGTGGCCGAGGCGGACTTTCCCGAGATCGCCGCGCGCCTGGCGACCACGCCGGGTGTGGCATGGTTTGCGCGCGTGGTTCAACTGGCCGCCAGGGCCGAGTCGCTCGACCAGATCGCCCAGCAAGTGGCGGCCGAGCTTCAAGCCCCGCGCTCGTTCCAGGTGCGTGCCCGGCGCGCCGACAAGGAGTTCCCGCTCAAGTCGCTGGAAATCGAACGCCAGCTCGGCCGGCTCATCCAGCAGCGCACCGGCTGGCCGGTTGACCTGGAAAACGCCGAGCTGACGGTCCACGTGGACGTGACCCGCCACGGCTTGCTCACCTATCACGACCGGCGGCAAGGGCTCGGCGGACTGCCGGTGGGCAGCACGGGCAAGCTGGTCTGTCTTTTGAGCGGCGGGATCGACTCGCCCGTGGCCGCCTTCAAGATGATCTCGCGCGGCTGCCAGGTGGTGTTCGTCCATTTCCACAACTACACGCCCGACAATGCCGCGGTGCGCCGGAAGATCGTGCGCCTGGTCGAGCATTTCGTATGCTTTCAGCCTGTCTCGCGCCTCTACCTGGTCCCCTTTGCCCGAATCCAGGCCGACCTGATCGCCGCGGTGCCCGCTCGCATGCGCATGGTGGCCTATCGCCGGGCCATGCTGCGCCTGGCCGGGCCGATCGTCCAGAAGGAACAGGCCCGGGGATTCATCGTGGGCGACAGCCTCGGCCAGGTGGCCTCGCAGACGCTGGAGAACCTGCAGGCCACCTATCCGGCCACGGACTATCCGGTCTTTGCCCCGCTGATCGGCGAGAGCAAGCGGGCGATCATCGACCTGGCCCGGCAGATCGGCACCTACGACACCTCGATCCTGCCCTACGACGACTGCTGCCGGCGCCTGGCGGCCTCGTCGCCCCAGACGCGTTGCTCGCTGGAGCAGATGGCCGCCTGCGAAGAGAAGCTGGCGCTGGACGAGCATTTGGCGCAGGTCGCCGCGGAGGCCGAATTGGTGGAGTTTCGGCAGTCCGGGCGCTGCCCCGATGCTGCGCTGGCCGAGCCAGCGGATTGAACGTGGTGGGATGTGGCAAGGCGGCGAGCCCGCGGCGTGAGCCGCGGGTTCGGGCGGCACTGCTGACTATCGCTGCACAACGCGAAACGGCGAGCCGGCTTTATCCCGCCGGGAGGGGAAACGTGCCCCTGTAGGAGCGACGCATGCGTCGCCCCTACCGAAGTCGTCGGATGTCCCGTCGCGCGTGGTCGTTCCCGCGAGGATCAACCTCGCGGCTCGCTAAATCACCGTGCGCAATTCGTGGGCGCCACTGTTTGGCGCCATCCTCGGAGCGGCCGGGGCTGTAGGGTGGGTCGAGCGATAGCGAGACCCACCGACAAGCGAAATGGTGGGTCTGCGCCTACGGCTTGACCCACCCTACGCGCCTGGCACCCTACGCGCCTGGCAGCGACACGAGCGAAATGGTGGGTCTGCGCCTACGGCTTGACCCACCCTACGCGCCTGGCA
>CAYXPN010000398.1:0-4404 GCA_964467075.1 uncultured Planctomycetaceae bacterium | reverse complement strand
GGGTGCGTGCTTGCACGCACGACGCGCAGCCGTAGGGTGCGTGCTTGCACGCACGACGCGCAGCCGTAGGGTGCGTGCTTGCACGCACGCGGTGTTGCTGCCGGGAGTGAAACCGACCAGCCGTAGGGTGCGTGCTTGCACGCCCGCGGTGTTGCTGCCGGGAGTGAAACCGACCAGCCGTAGGGTGCGTGCTTGCACGCCCGCGGTGTTGCTGCCGGGAGTGAAACCGACCAGACCCATAGGAGGCGAAGCCGATGTCTTACCGACTTGCATCCCTGATGACCGGGGCCGTGCTGTTGTTTGGGTTTGCTTGCCATGCGCTTGCCGCAGGCCCGGCGCCCCAGCGGCCCGAGAAGCCCAACATCGTGCTGATCGTCTCCGACGAGCTCGGCTACTACGAGCTCTCCTGCATGGGCCATCCGCACATGCGCACGCCGAATATCGACCGCCTGGCTGCCGAGGGAGTGCGCTTCACCCAGGCGTTGGCCGGCTCGTCGGTCTGCGCGCCCACGCGATGCTGCCTGATGACCGGCAAACACGCCGGCCACACCTCGGTGCGCGTCAACGACGGCGGCACGCCCTTGAGGGCCGAAGAAGTGACGGTCGCCTCGCTGCTCAAGCAGGCCGGCTACGCCACCGGCGGGTTCGGCAAGTGGGGTTGCGGCGGCCGCGGCTCGACCGGCGTGCCCGAGAAGCACGGCTTCGACGTGTTCTTCGGCTATTACGACCAGGTCCATGCGCATTCCTATTACACGCCCTACCTGATCCGCAACAGCGAAGAGGTGCCGCTCGCGGGCAACCACGGGCTGTCGAGCGGCGAGACGTATTCGCACTACGTGATTTTTGAAGAAGCGAAGAAGTTCATCCGCGAAAACCGCGACCGCCCCTTCTTCTGCTACCTGCCCGTCACGCCGCCGCACGGCATCTTCGACATTCCCGCGGACGACCCGGCCTGGGTTCTTTACAAGGACAAGCCCTGGCCCGACCAGGCCAAGAAGTATGCGGCCATGGTGGGCATGGTGGATCGCCACGTGGGCGAGGTGGTGGCATTGCTCAAGGACCTCGGCCTGGACGAGCGCACGATCGTCTTTTTCAGCGGCGACAACGGCGGCAATGACTACTTCCGCGACGAGGACCATCCGCGCGGGTTCCACGGCGCGAACGTCGATCCGCGCACGGGCGTGGAGTTCCGGGGGCACAAGGGCAATCTGTATGAAGGCGGATTGCGCATCTCCATGATCGTGCGCTGGCCGGGCCATATCGAGCCCGGGCGCGTGAGCGACCTGCTCTGGTACTTTCCCGACGTGATGCCCACGCTGGCCGAGCTGACCGGAATGAAACCGCCGAAGGACATCGACGGCATGTCCATCCTGCCGGAGCTGATCGGCGAAGACGCGGCCGGCCATGCCCAAGAGCAGCACGAGTATCTCTACTGGGAACTGGGCACCCAGCAGGCCGTGCGCATGGGCCACTGGAAGGCCGTGCGCACCCGACCCGAGCGACCCTGGGAACTTTACGACCTGAGCACGGACATCAGCGAAGCAAACGACGTGGCCGCCCAACACCCGGAAGTGGCGGCCAAGATGGCGGTCCTGGCCGAAGCCGCCCACGAGCCCGTGCGCCCGGGCACGTTTCTCGATCGCACACCGCACGAGCGCGACCGCCGGGCGAAATACGGGGATGCCGCGAAACCGCCCTGGGCGGCATCGGTCAACGAAATGCCCGACAAGGGGCTGATCCCGCGCCAAGGGATGTCTGTGGTGTCGTTCAGCAGCGAGTCGCGCAGCAACGGCCATCTGGCGGCCCACGCCATTGACGGCGATCCGCGCACCTGGTGGCACACGGAGTTCACGCCGGTGCTGCGCAAGCCGCCGCACGAGCTGATGATCGACCTGGGGCGCGAATGCACCGTGAGCGGCGTCCGCTACCTGGCCCGGCAGGACCGGGGCTACAACGGCGCGATCCGCGTTTGCGAAATCTATCTGAGTGCCACGCTGGAGTTTCCCGACAAACCGGCGGCCACCGCAGCGTTCAAGAAGACGAAGCAGACCCAGGAAGCGACCTTTGAGCCCCAGTCGGCGCGCTATGTGCTTTTGAGGGTGCTTTCGGAAGTGAACGACGGCCCGTGGGCCTCTGCCGCGGAGCTGGGAGTGATCGGCTCGCCGTAGTCGCACGTCGAACGCCCCGTGGCCAGTATTGCCGGGTGCCGGCAAGAGGGATACAATAGGTGGGCAGATGCAGTTCGCCGATCAACTGCCCGGCGGGGGAGGCTCTGACCATGGACGAACTCGACAAGCAGGTACGCCGCGTCCACCGGCGCCTGGGAGTGCAACGCTTTTTCGGCGTGCTGGCCTGGTGCTGGTTTGCGGCGCTGCTGGTGGCCCTGGGCGTGGTGGCGGCCGGCAGGTGGCACGACCTCGGTCTGCCCGATTGGGGCTGGGTGGCCGGGGCCTTGGGCGCCGGGCTGGCGGCCGCGCTCGTGTGGACCTGGCTGACGCGCGGCGGCGCGCTGGAAGCGGCCATCGAATTGGACCGCCGCTTTCGGCTCAAAGAGCGGGTTTCCAGCGCGCTTGCGCTCAGGCCCGAGCAGCACGACACGCCGTTCGGCCAAGCACTGGTCGCTGATGCGCAGCGCCGGGTCGGTCGTCTGGACGTGGCCGAGGAATTCCCGGTGCGCGCGCCGTATCGGCTGCTCTTGCCGGTGTTGCCCGCGCTGGCCACGCTGTTGGTCGTGGTGTTCTTCAATCCGGCGGCGCAGGACCCGAGCGCGAAGGGCGATCCCGCGGCGGCCCAGAAGCAGGTCGAGCAGTCGGCCGCGGTGTTGCGGCGCAAGCTGGCCGACCGGCGCAAGGCCGCGGAGAAGCTGGGGCTCAAAGACGCGGAACGGCTGTTTCAGCGATTGGAACAGGGCACTGAAGACCTGGCCGCCCGTCCGCCCGATCGCAAACAGGCACTGGTCGAACTGAAAGACCTCAGCCGCCAGCTTGCGCTGAGGCGCGAACAACTCGGCGGCGCCGAGCGCCTGAAGGACCAGTTGGACCAGCTCCGCAAGCTCGAGGGCGGACCTGCGGAGCGGCTGGCCGCGGCCTTGAAGCGAAGTGATTTCCTCAAAGCGGCCCAGGAGATCGGCAAGCTCAAAGAGCAGCTCGAACAAGGCGGTCTCGACGAAAATCAGAAACAGCAGTTGGCCGCCCAGCTCGACCAGCTCCAGCAGCAGCTCAGCCGTCTGGCAGAGGCCCAGCAGGCCAAAAAGGAAGACCTCCAACAGCAGATCGACCAACTGCGCCAGGCTGGCCAGACCGACCAGGCCGATCGGCTCCAGCAGCAACTCGACAAGCTGCTCCAGCAGGCCCCGGAAATCGAGCAGATCAACCAGTTGGCCGAGCAACTCAAGCAGTGCGGCCAGTGCATGCGCGACGGCCGGCTCTCCGACGCCGCGGAGCAGCTCGGACAGTTCCAGGCGCAATTGGAGGACCTCCAGAGCCAGTTGGCCGAACTCGAAATGCTCGACCAGGCCCGCGACGAACTCGCGCAGGCCCGGCAGCAGATGCTCTGCCAGGCCTGCGGCGGCGCCGGCTGCGCAGCCTGCCAGGGCCCGCCGGGCATGGGGCTCGGCGAGGGACGGGGCCAGGGTCCCCGGCCCGAGGCCGAGGACGACACGGCCTTTCACGATTCCCAGGTGCGCCAGCGCGTGGGCCAGGGAGCGGCCGAGGTGGTCGGCGTGGCCCCCGGGCCGAACGTCAAGGGCCAGACCCAAGAGGCGGTCCAGGTGGAGTTCGACGCGGTGCGCAGCGGGCGCAAGGACCCGCTGGGCGAGCGCCACATCCCCCGCAACCTGCGCGACCACGCCCAGGAGTACTTCGACCGCTTCCGCCAGGGCGAGTAGGCAACGCGGCCCACGAGCTTCGGCCTGGCTGTCTTTTGTCTAAGAAATTGTAAAGGAATTGTTTCCGCAATTGCGGGGAAAAGGTGACAGGCACCATTTGTGCGAAGCCGGGCACCGACCGAAGGTTGGTCGTGGGCCGCTGAAGGCAAATGGTGCCTGTCACCTTTTCCCGGGAAGTTATACCGTTACAATTGCTAACGCACCGGTCCTCTTGCCGGGCTGAATCGCGGTCGGGCATTCTTGACGCGCAGAAGGTCGGCGCGAAGGCAGCCGGGGCAGTGCCGAGGGCTTTGCATTCCAGAGCAAATGGCTTGAGGACCAGAGGACCCAAAGGCACCGCGTTAAGGACGAGAATCCAGAGCCGTCGGCTTGATGACCAAAATCGCGACAACACGAAAAGACGAGAACACGGAAACGCACATTTCTCTTGGTCCCCGGTCATTGATGTTTGATGATTGGTGCTTGGTCATTGGTCATTCAGGGATTTGAGATTTGGGGATTCGTAACACTTCAGCCGA
>CAYXPN010000397.1:0-4414 GCA_964467075.1 uncultured Planctomycetaceae bacterium | reverse complement strand
GGCCCGCGACCAACCTGCGGTCGGTGCCCGGCTCTGCACAAATGGTGCCTGTCACCTTTTTCTTCCGGCTCCGTTCGGCCGGAGTGCTACGTCTATTCTACCCCGCCTGGCCGTGGTCGCAATGCGCTGCCGCGCCCGGGAACGAGGGGGGTTGCGCGTCGCAGAAGGCAGCGCCTCGGAGAAGTTGCAGATCGGCAGGCTGAAGGTGGCAGCGCATCGCAAAGTGGATTTCGAACTGCGTGAGGGTGTCCGGGAATCCAGCGTGCCACCGGCTTGCCGTGCCCAGCACTGCTTCTGGCGAAGCAGCGGCACACTGGATTCCCGGAGACCTTCAAAGACCGCTATCGAGGTAGCAGTTGGCGGCCGCTCGCCCCAAGGTTCAGTAAACGGTTGGCTCGGACTTCTTCGGACTCGCCGGCATCCGAAGGGTAGTTGAAACGGTTCACGCAATCGACGTCACCGCCGCGAGCCCGGCATCGGGCCGGTCGGGCCGATCGCGGCCAGTTGCAAGCTGCGGGCAGCCGGCCAATGGCGAAACGGGAGTGCAGTAGCTATAAAGAGTACGTGTGGCTCCAACATCGACGAAACCGCCACGCCAACTCGTATCAGCTACTCCCGGAGATATGCCATGAGCAATGAAGTAAACCGTCGCCGATTCATCGAGCACGCGGCAGCGATCGGCGCTGCCGTGGGGCTGAGTCGCACCTGGGCTGCCGAGCCCACCGTCAATGAACCGGAACCACCCCAGCCGATCGGCGATGCCAAGGGTATCCACCCGGGGCGAGTCGTCTGGGTGCACGATCCGCAAGTGACCGACTGGCAAGGCCCGGGAGACGGGCACTGGTACCAGGACGGCCACACCAAGCAGGACCGCGTAGACGCGATGATGGAACAGTCCGTGTGCAACCTGACCGGAGAGCACACGGTTGCCCGGGCGTGGGACAAGCTCTTCCGCCATTTGAACCAGCAGCGCGGCAAAGGCGAGGCGGGATACCGGGCGGGCGAGCGGATCGTCATTAAGCCTAACTGGGTCGGTATGATCTGGCGTGAAGGCGCCGTGGACGCGGAAACCTACACGCTTGTCAAGCGGCAGGACTACATGAACACCGGGCCCCAGATGATCATCGCCCTTGTGCGTCAGCTTGTCAACAATGCCGGCGTGGCGGAGGGCTGTATCGTCATCTGCGACACGCTGGCCTACCTGGTCCACGAGTACTACGGCATCTTGCACCGGGCATTCCCCCGCGTGAACTACGAGGACTACGCAGGCAGATTCGGACGCACGCAGGTCAAGGCGTCCTCAGTGCCTTTGTACTGGAGTTGCCGCCCCCGGGACGCGACGACGGACTATCTGCCGGTGTGCTTCGCCGAGGCGGATTACCTGGTCAATTTCGCCACTTTGAAAGCCCATACGGCCGCCGGAGTGACGCTCTGCGGCAAGAACCACTTCGGATCGCTCGTCCGCTGGCCGGCGCAGCACGGATACTACAACATGCACCGCAATTCCTTCTCCAAGGCCACGCAGGTCTACCGGGAGCATGTGGATTTGTTGGGCCACGCACACTTGGGCGGCAAGACGGTCCTCTACCTGGTCGACGGCCTCTTCTCCGGAAAGCACCCGATCGATCAGGCACCTCGGCGATGGACCTCGTCGCCTTTCCAAGGAAACTGGACCTCCAGCCTCCTGGCCTCCCAAGACCCGGTGGCTATCGATTCGGTGGGCCTCGATTTCCTTCGGGCGGAATGGGAGGACTATCCGCGCCACATTAGCGCCGACGATTACCTGCACGAGGCCGCTTTGGCGAACGATCCGCCCTCGGGCACCTTCTACGATCCGGACCATGCTCTGCCTACGAAGCGCCTGGGCAGCCTTGGCGTTCACGAGCACTGGAACAGTCCCCAGGAGAAGAAGTACTCGCGTAACCTGGGAACCGGCCGGGGGATCGAGCTGATCGCCGTCGAGTCGGCTTAGTAATCCCACGCACGTAAAGTGTCAAGTTGGGTGGCACTGCCGGCTTGTCCAGCAGTGCCAAATACACGGTTGGGCAAGCCAACCGTGGCACCCCAGAGTCCAGCCGTGTCGGACCAGTAGGCGCAGACCCACCATTTTTTGCCTTGCCGGTGGGTCTCGCTTTTGGCTCGACCCACCCTACAGTCCCGGCCCTTCCGAGGATGGCGCGAAACAGCGGCGCCCAGGAATCGCGCACCGTGATTCAGGCGGTTGAGATGGCGGTCGGGAATGGTGTGGGCCGGCCGACGGCCTCTTGGCTGGTCCAACAACGCGCACACCCGGTTGCCATCTTTTTTGACAAGCTAACCTGAATATGGGAGAATAATTCTCGGTTCGTTGCCTCAGGGGGCGCGGCATCCCTCCGAGGCTGGTAAACGAGACTCGGCGTTCATGTTTTGGAGAAAGGGCTTGGCGATGTGTGAACACTGCACGCGAAGGGAATTCTTGGGAACCGGCGCCGCGGGCGGATTGCTGCTGGCAGGCGCGACGTGGGCGCATGCGTGGGCTTCGGAGTCGCCGCCTTTGCGGCCGCGCGGCAAGTCGCGGATCTGTGTGATCTTCACGGGCACTCCCCAGCCGGACGATCGCAATTGGGGCGCCGACGCCAAGCAGATCGAGGCGATGAACGCACGGCTTGCTGAAGCCGAAGAGAAGCTGGGAAACGTCGAGCTGGTCGTGGGACAGTCGCGCAGCGCCCAGGAAACCGCGGCGCTGCTGGAAAAGGCGGGGCCGGAGGCGCCCGTCCTGGCGATCAACGTGCAGAACTTCGCGATGACGCGAGTGGTGGGACCCGTCTTGGAGGCGGGCCGTCCGCTGGCCGTGTTCTCGTTGCCGGCGAGCGGTCATGACTGGATGTATGCGCCAAGATGGCTCCGCAAAGGCCATCGCGTCGCGCTGCTGGCCAGCAGCGACTACGACGAGCTGGAGCGCGCGCTGCGTCTGCTGCGCGTGATTCCCATGATGCGGCGGACCCGGATCCTGCTGTTCCCGCCCGCCCGCGGCACGGCGCCGGCTCGCTCCCCTGAAGAAATCAAGAAGTGCCTGGGCGCCGATGTGGTGGCGGCCCAGCAGAAGGACTTCGACGAGATGCTCGCGGCCGTGGACGGTGAAGCGGTTCGAGCCGAAATCGAAGCCTGGACCAAGGGCGCGAAAGAGATCATCGAACCAACGAAAGAAGACATCGAGAAGGCGGCTCGTGTCAGCATCGCTTTGGACCGCCTCATAGAACAGCACCAGGCGGACGGGCTGGCCATTGGAACCTGCATGGGGTGGTTGCCGCGCGGGTTCCCCTGCTTGGGATTCGCGCGCCTGCGCGACCGCGGCGTGCCCGCGGCCTGTGAAGGCGACATGGACTCGCTGCTGACCATGCTCCTGTTCCAGTACGCCATCGAACGTCCCGGCTTCCAGGGCAACGCCACCTTCGACACGGCGCAGAACGCCCTCTGGACCGCCCATTGCACCGCGCCTTTGAAGATGGACGGCCCGCACGCTAAAGAGGCGCCCTATTTGCTGCGCGGGCATTCGGAGGTCGGCGGCAGCGGCTGCGTGCCCGAGGTGCAGTACCGCATCGGCCAGGTCATCACCCGCACCAAGCTGATCAACCTGGATACGATCCTGGCGTCCACGGGCGAGATCATCCACGTCCCGGAGAGGGCCGTACACGGCTGTCGCACTCAGATCGTCACGGAAGTCCGCGACGCGGCCAAAATGGCGGCGGGCTGGAGCAGCGCGCTGGAGACAGAGGACGCCATGACGCTGCTGCACCGGGTCGTGTTCTATGGCGACCATATGGAGAGCCTGCGGCATCTGGCCAACTTGATGGGCCTGAAGGTCATCGAGGAAGGTTGACCGCGCCCCCTTTTCGCGGCCGACACCACGCGGACGCCGGCGGCGAAAGGGTATTCCGTATTCCGGGGAAACGAACCGATATTGACATCCTGGGAAAGATGCGGCAGGGCCCCGGCATGGCTCGATGCGCAAGATTGGTCATTCCGGGTTTGCCGCATCACGCAGCGCGGGTTTGCCGCACCGCGCAGGCGCAGCGCGGGAATCGTCGGCAGCAGACGTTTTGCTCTTTTCTGTGACGAGGACGACTCAGCCTATGTGGAACTGATCGCCGGAGCTGATGGCCCAGTGGTGTGCAGAGCGTGGAGTTGCGCGTCTGGGCCTACTGGCTGATGCCCAATCACATTCACCTGATTGCCGCGCCGCAGTGGGAGGATGCGCTGTGGAGGGCCATCGGCGGGGCTTGCTGGGCAGCGCGATTCCGCAGCAGGAGTTACGCGCTTTGCGCGAGCACCGCCGTACGGGCTACCCTTTGAGGTGTTACGCGCTTTGCGAGGGCACGGCCGTATGGGCTACCCTTTGAGGTGTTACGCGATTTGCGAGGGCACACGGCCGTAC
>CAYXPN010000396.1:0-4501 GCA_964467075.1 uncultured Planctomycetaceae bacterium | reverse complement strand
TGGGTCAAGCCGAAGGCGCCGGGTGCCACTGCTGGCTTGTCCAGCAGTGCCGTCACGTAGCGGAACCACGTAGGGTGGGTCAAGCCGAAGGCGCAGACCCACCGGTTTGCCTTGTCGGTGGGTCTCGCTTTTTGCTCGACCCACCCTACGGTGTAGGCTGCCCTTGATCGACAGCTCTCAATTCCGCTCGCTCGTCAGCGGCGATCGCCGGGGGCTGGCGGCCGCGGGGCTGAGGATGCTCCTGCGCGCGGCCGAGACGCCCTATGCCTGGGCCATGCGCCGGCGCAATCGGCGCTACGACAGCCGGCCCGAGCTGGTCCACCGCGTGGGCGTCCCGGTGGTAAGCGTGGGCAATCTCACGCTGGGCGGCACGGGCAAGACGCCCATGGTGCGCTGGCTCGCCCGCTGGTTCCGCCAGCACGCGGTGCGCGTGGTGATCCTCAGCCGCGGCTACGGCGCCGAAGCCGGCACGCGCAACGACGAGGCCCTGGAGCTCGAACGCTGCCTGCCCGACGTGCCGCACCTTCAGAATCCCGATCGGCTGGCCGCGGCCCGCACCGCCATCGAAGAAATCGAGGCCGAGCTGCTCCTGCTCGACGACGGCTTCCAGCACCGCCGCCTCGGGCGCGAGCTGGACCTGGTGATGCTCGACGCGCTCGAACCGTTCGGCTACGGCCACGTGTTTCCCCGCGGCCTGCTGCGCGAGCCCATCGAGGGGCTCTTTCGGGCCGACGTGGTGGTGCTCGCCCGGGCGGATCTGATTTCGCCCGACGAGCGCCGGGCGGTGATGGCGCGCGTGGAGCAACACGCCCCCGAGGCCGTCCAGGTCGAGGCGGCGCAGGCGCCCGCGGTGCTGGTCGATTTCCAGGGGCGAGAAGAGCCGGTCGAGCGCCTGGCCGGCCTGCCGGTGGCGGCCTTCTGCGGGATCGGCAATCCCGAGGCCTTCCGGCGCACGTTGGCCGGCTGCGGGTGCCGGCTCTGTGCGTGGCGCGAGTTCCCGGACCACTGTGCGTACACACGCGCGCACGTGGAAGCTTTGGCCGGCTGGGTCGAAGGGCTCGACGTTGCGGTGGTGCTGTGTACGGAAAAGGACCTGGTCAAGCTTCAGGTCGATCAGCTCGCCGGGCGCCCGCTCTTGGCCCTGCGCGTGGAGATGAAGCTGCTCGAAGGGGCCGAGCAGCTCGACGCGCGCCTCCATGCCTTGCTGCCGCAGTCGCGCAGCAACGCGTCATAGAGACGGGATCGCGAAAGGGCGAAAGGGCGAAAGCACGAAAGGCCCAATGAGCAATGAGCCAATGACCAATGGGCGTGCGTTCTCGGCGTCTGGCGATTGGTCATTGGTGCTTGGGGATTTGGGGATTGAGGGATTTCGGGAGCAGTTGGCGAGCCGGGCACGTGAGTGCCCGGTTCGGGTAGAGCGACCAACAAACGCAGATCTCAAATCGCGCGGCGACCGGACCGGCCCCGCTGCGTGAGCGGGTGCAACCGTCGTCGGCAGTGCCGACCGAACCGCCGGCTCACGCCGGCGGCTCGCCGAACACGTTCACGTCGGCAATCTTGCATGGTGCCGGGTGAACCGCCGGCTCACGCCGGCGGCTCGCCACGTGGCGCCCCATGTGGTGCGGGCCGGATGGACCCGCGCGATCACTCCACCGCCGGGGCCAGTGTCTTCCAGCGCTGCGACTCAAAGGTCTCCAGCTTCTCGCCCTTCTTTCGCAAGACGAGCGCCGCGGTGCCGGGCGTGCGCTCGATCAGCTTGAGCCCCTCGACCGGTCTGAGCACACTCACGGCCGAGGCCAGCGCGTCCGCGCTCATGCCGTCCGGGGCGATCACCGTAACGTTCATCTGGTTGGTAAGCGCCATGCCCGTGCGCGGATCAATAATGTGCGAATAGCGCCGGCCGCCCAGCTCGACAAACTGCCAGGTGGCGCCCGAGGTGGCCACCGCGGCATCCTTAAGCCAGAAGTAGCGCGTCGGTGGCCCGTCCGGCTCCAGGGCGGCCACGCCGATCTTCCACCCCGGGCGGCCCGGCGGTGCCTGCCCTACGACAATATCACCGCCCACATCCACCAGGGCCCGGCTGACGCCGTGCTGCTTGAGCGTCTTGAGCGCCTCCTGGGCCGCAAAGCCCTTGGCGATCGCGCCGAGGTCGATGCGCATGCCGGCCTTGCGCAGGCGCACGGTGCGCGTCTCGGGATCGAGCTCGATAAGCTGATAGCCGACCAGCTTGCGGGCCGCGGTCAGGCGCTCGGGATCGGGCAGTTCATATCGCCGGTGTGCCCGGCGCCAGAGCCGCACCACCGGACCGACCGTCACGTCGAACGCCCCCTGGCTTTGGCGGGAGAAACCCTGCGCCGCGGCGAGCACCTGCCACAGCTCACGGCTTACGGCCACCGGCCGCCCCTTGGAGGCGGTATCGCAGAGGCGCCGGACCTCGCTCGTGGGATCGTAGTCGCTCATTACGGTGTTGAGCCGGGCGATGCGGTCAAACGCGGCCCGGGCCGCGGCGCTTGCGGCCGGCTCGTCGGGGGCGTACAATACGATCCGGATCGGAACGGCCATCTCCGTCCCGGTAAGCTCGAAGCGGGCCAGCCGGTCGGGCTCGGGTGAGCCGGACGAGGCTGCGGCCGCGAGCAGCCAGCAGATGACGAACCTACCCATGGGGACGGACCTTCCGAGAACCGTATCTTGACCCGCAGTTGAAGCAGGGGATGGCCCTGTTTCTGTGTACACCCGGTGGCGGTCGCCGCGATCAGCGTATAGCCCGGCGCCCGCCGTGGAGCCACATCACTCGATTCCTACGAACACAGGGGGAGTCTATGACCAGCCTAGTCGGCAGCCAGGGGCGAAGGCAAGTCGCGCGTTGGGGCGTTTCCATGTCTTTTGCTCTGCTGGCTTGTGCCCTGGGCGGCGTGTTCCTGGCCGCGGGCTGCGGGCCTGCGACCGAGCCGCCTCAACCGCCGGAGGGGACCGGCCAGCAGCAACCGCCCGGCGAGCAACCTGCCGGCCAGTCCCCGGCCGAAAAGCCGGGCCCGACCGAATCGGGCGACCAGTCCGCGTTGGAAACACCCGGAAAGGGCCCCGCAACGGGCTTGGAGCCGGGCAAAGGGCCTTCGGATGGACCGCCCAATGCTGAGCTGCCCGGCGAGGACGAGCCGTCGGAGGGAGCGCCCGGACCCGCCCCGGCCGGCACCACGGGCGAAGAGCCTTCGGGCGGCGAGCAACCCGGCGGGCAAGAGCCGGAAGGCACTGGCGGCCAGAAGCCCGAAGGTACTGGCCCAGAGGAGCCGGGAGAGACCGGCGGCCAGGAACCCGAGGGGACCGCGGGGCAGGAGACGTCGGGCGAGGCGGGCAACCCGGGTGTGATCCAAACGGTCGAGGGCATGGACTTCGTGGACGTGCCCACGCCGGTCTTCATGCCTGCCCCCGTGCCGCTGCCCGAGGCCGAGGCCCGGGCCGAGTCGGACATGAAGCCCTACACCGAGTCGATCCCGGGCACGGAGGTGAAGTTCGACATGGTGCCCATCCGGGGCGGCAAGCACCTGATGGGCAGCCCCGACTCGGAGCCCGATCGCAACGACGACGAAGGTCCGCAGCACGAAGTGGTGGTCGAGCCGTTCTGGATGGGCAAGCACGAAGTGACCTGGGACGAATACGAGCTGTGGGCCATGAAGCTGGACATGGAGCGGCGGCGCGCGCTGAAGCGGGAGGCTCAGCCGCAGGACAAGATCGCCGACGCGGTGGCCATGCCCACCCCGCCGTACTCGGACATGACCTTCGGCATGGGCAAGGACGGCTATCCGGCGATTTGCATGACCCAGTTTGCGGCCAAGGTGTATTGCAAGTGGCTCTCGGCCAAGACCGGGCGCTACTACCGGCTGCCGACCGAGGCGGAATGGGAATATGCCTGCCGGGCGGGCACGACCACGGCCTACTCGTTCGGCGACGATGCGGACGACCTGGATGAGTATGGCTGGTATTTCGACAACAGCGACGACAGGTATCACAAGGTGGGCGAGAAGAAGCCCAACCCCTGGGGACTCTACGACATGCACGGCAACGTGGCCGAGTGGGTGCTCGACCAGCACCTGCCCGACTTCTACGCCCAACTGGCCGGCAAGACTGTCGAGAGCCCGCTGGCCCTGGCCACGGCGATCTTTCCGCGCGTGGTGCGCGGCGGCTCGTGGGACGGCGATCCCGAGCAGTTGCGCTCTGCCGCGCGCATGGGCTCCAACCCCGACTGGAAGATGCAGGACCCTCAAATCCCGCAGAGCGTGTGGTATCTGACCGATGCCAATTTCGTGGGCTTCCGGGTGGTGCGTCCGCTGCGCAAGCCCACGGCCGAAGAGGCCAAGCGGTACGAGGTGGACGAGGCGCAACTGCGCGACTATCGCGAGTGGTACGAGGCGGAGATCGGGACCTTTTAAAGTCGGAAGTCGGAGATCGGAGGTCGGAACGCGGGTGGCCGGGGCTGGACGGCGGGTGGCCGGGGCTGGACGGC
>CAYXPN010000395.1:0-4571 GCA_964467075.1 uncultured Planctomycetaceae bacterium | reverse complement strand
CCACACTGCTGGACAAGCCAGCAGTGGCACCCGACAGCACGCCGGACGATCGCACTGTGAGACAAGCCGGCAGCGGCACCCGACGGCGAGCCGGGAGCGTGAGCTCCCGGTTCGGCTTGAATCACCAACAACGCCAATCGTCGTGGCGGAATAAACCGCCGGCTTACACCGGCGGCTCGCCCAAGAAGTGAAAAGGAACAAAAAGGCCCGGCGCCAAGACACAAGTCCTGGCGCCGGGCCCTGGGCTCAGCCCGATGGAATGAACCGCACTTGCTCAGGCAGTCTTGACTTGCTCAGGCCGTCTTGTGCTTGGGCTCGGGCATGGGGAACAGGCGCTGGCGCCCGACCACGATGTCTTCGGTGATCACGTACTTGCTGCCGGCCGGCTGGTCGGGCAGCTCGAACATGATGTCGAGCATCACCTCCTCGATGATCGAGCGCAGGGCGCGCGCGCCGGTGTCCTTCTCCATCGCGCGTTCGGCAATCGCCCTGAGCGCACCGGCCGTGAACTCCAGCTCGCCCTTTTCCATGGCGAACAGGGCCCGATACTGCTTGACCAGGGCGTTCTTCGGTTCGGTCAAGACGCGCACCATGGCCTCCCGGTCCAGCGGTCGCAAGGCGGAGACCACGGGCAGGCGGCCCACCAGCTCGGGGATCATGCCGAAGTGGAGGATGTCGTCGCTGGTGACTTCCTGCAACAGGTCGCCCAATTCGAGCTCGCGGTGGCGCCGACCCTGCTGGCCGAAGCCGATCGCGCGCCGCCCCAGGCGCCGGGCGATGATCTCGTCGAGCCCCACGAACGTGCCGCCGCAGATGAAGAGGATATTGGTGGTGTCCATCTGGATGTATTGCTGCTCGGGGTGCTTGCGCCCGCCCTGGGGCGGCACGTTGGCCACCGTGCCTTCGAGCATCTTGAGCAGCGCCTGCTGCACGCCTTCGCCCGAAACGTCCCGCGTGATCGACACGTTCTGCGAGGTCTTGCCGATCTTGTCGATCTCGTCGATGTAGAGCACGCCGCGCTGGGCCGCCTCCACGTCGAAGTCCGCGGCGTGCAAGAGCTTCAGCAACAGGTTCTCCACGTCCTCGCCCACGTAGCCCGCCTCGGTGAGCGTGGTGGCATCGCCGATGGCGAAGGGCACGTCGAGAATGCGGGCCATCGTCTGCGCCAGCAGGGTCTTGCCCGATCCGGTCGGCCCGATCAGCAGGATGTTCGACTTGTCGATCTCGACTTCTTCGCGTCCGCCGTGGACGAGGCGTTTGTAGTGGTTGTGCACGGCCACGGCCAGCACGCGCTTGGCGTGGTCCTGGCCGATGACGTACTGGTTGAGCTGTTCGACGATCTGTCGCGGGGTGGGCAGTCGGGTGAACAGTTGCCGGCGCGTACCGCGGCGCCGGCGCTCCTGCTCGAGGATCGACTGGCACAGGTCGATGCACTCACCGCAGATGTAGACGTCGCCCGGCCCCTCCACGAGCGGGCCCACATCGCGGTAGCTCTTGCGACAGAACGAGCAGAAGGCGTTTTTCTTGGTGGTGCCGCTCCCTCGGCGCCCGGAATCGAAGTCTCTTCCCGTGGGCATTCGCTGTCCTTTCTCCGTTCCGGCTTTTGGGAACCAGGCTGCTTACGCTACGCGGCCGGCGCGGCAAAAGTTTTCCGCCGACTGACAAGACCGCTACGGCCTGCCGCGGCCGATAAAACCTCTAAAGCCCCAGGCTACGGAGCCATCGGCGCCGGCGGCCCTAACCCGTTTCGCCGTTATCGTTTAACTCTTCTTGAAGCCGGGAGGCCAGGGCCGTCTTAATAGTTCGGTATTCTTCGTCGCTCAGGTCACCCCGGCGGTGCAATTCCCCGAATTTTGAGAGCAGCTCGCTGGCGGACCGTTCCTGTTGTGCCGACGCGCCCCGAAGTTTGCCGATCACGTAGGCCGCCACCGCCACCAGCGCCATCACCAGCGCAAGCAATAAGACAAGGCGTTCCGGTTGGGCTTCGAGGAATCGCTCCCAGGATGACACAACATCCGGCCCCGATAATGCCCCCGAACGGACCTTTCACCCTCCTTTTTCTATTATGCACATCAGGCATACATCCGTCCAGTAGGAAAATCGCCGGCCCGCGCCGGCCCACCTTCCGATACCCCAACCACCCGCCCTGCCTGCGAAGCCGGGGCAAGCGGACCCCGTAGGGGCGACGCATGCGTCGCCCCTGCCGATCCATGTGTGGCGCGTACCCAAATGTCCGGCTAGCCGGCGGCTTGCGCAGCAGCGCCAAAAGACCATTCCCACCGGCAGCGCACCCGCGCCGCGCCCGATTGACAGGCGCCCAAGGGCCACCTATGGTGGGGTGCAGATTCCGCGCGTTTCGGTGGCCGTGCAACAACTTTGCGTCCTTGCATCCTGCCGCCGAGGTCTCGCCACGGTTGCGCGAAGCCGCGGTCGAGCTGCTGAAAGGAGCGCTGTTCCGTATGTCCCGAGATACCGTGGTCCGCCGGATCATCGACCGGGGAATCGTGGCCGTGATGCGCGCGCCCAGCGGCCAGATGCTCCTCGAGGTGGCCGAGGCCCTGGCCGCCGGCGGCGTCGAGGCCGTGGAAGTGACCTTCACCGTTCCCGGGGCGGCGCGCGTGATCGAGCAGGTGGCCGAGCGGTTGGGCGACAGGGTGCTCCTGGGCGCGGGCACGGTGCTCGATGCGGAGACCGCGCGCACGGCCATCCTGGCCGGCGCCGAGTTCATCGTGGCCCCCACGCTCAACCTCGAGGTGATCCGCCTGGCCCACCGCTACGACAAGGCGGTCGTGCCCGGGGCCCTGACACCCACCGAGGTGCTCACCGCCTGGGAGGCCGGCGCGGATATGGTCAAGGTCTTCCCGTCGGACTTGACCGGGCCGGGGTATTTGAAGGCCCTCCACGGCCCGCTGCCCCAGGTGCGCTTGTTGCCCACCGGCGGAGTGAACCTGAAGACGGCCGCGGAGTTCTTGCGCGCCGGCGCCTGTGCGCTGGGCGTGGGGGGCGCGCTGGTCGAGGCAAAGGCCGTGGCTGCCGGAGACCTCGGCCGCATCGAATCGCTGGCCCGGCAATACGTGGACATCGTGCGCGGTACGCGAGCGGAGCAGCAATGACCGGCACGGCCGTAGCGCGATCAGAGTTGAACATGCACCCGGCGAGCCGCTTACCGTGAGCCGGCGGTTTCCCGGTATGACCGCAGCCGGTCGAACAGAGCGAATCGCCGAGCCGGCGGGTTTATCCCGCCGGGAATCGAACTGCCGCCACGCCGATGATCGTTTCCCCCGAACCGGGCGCTCGCGCTGCGCCCTCGCCGTGTGCCACTGCTTGCCCGCCGGGCAAGCAGTGCCGGGGGGGCGGCGAGCCACTGCTTCCGGCGAAGCAGTGACACACTGACTTCGCGCATACCGTCACCCGTGTCAGGAGCCGGCCCATGCCCATCGACTTCACGTGCCCCCATTGCGGCGCCACGACCCAGGTGGCCGAGCAGTACATCGGCCAAACGGGCCCGTGCGCCCAGTGCGGGCGGATGATTACCGTCGTCCCTCAAACCGGGGCCCCGGGACCCGGCGGGCCGTCGAAGTCGGGCCTCTCGGGCTGCGCGGTAGCGCTGATCGTCGTGGCTGTGCTGGTGGTGGTGGGGCTGGTGGTGCTCGCCTGCGGGAGCTTCCTGTTGCTGCCGGTGATGATCGGGTCAACCCGGACGCCTGCGCAGCGAGCCCAATGCAGCAACAACTTGAAGCAACTCGGCTTCGCCTTTCAGCACTGCGAAGCTCGCGAGGGCCATTTGCCGGCACCGGTGGTGACCAACGAAGAGGGCCGGCCGCTTCATAGCTGGCGCCTGTCGATCACGCCCTATCTGGAATACGAGAATCTCCGCCACATGTATGTCGAGGATGAGCCCTGGGACAGTCCGGCCAACGCCATGCTGGCCGACATGATGCCCCGCGTGCTGCGCTGCCCCGGCGATATGAGCGACCCGACCACCATGACCTCGGAGACCAGCTACGTGCTGCTCGTGGGCCCCGGCACGCCGTTTGACGATCCGAGCCCGCCGTCGCTCGATGACATCCCGGAGCCGTGGGACACGATCCTGGTCGTGGAGCTGCACCAGAGCGGCATCAACTGGCTCCAGCCGCGCGACATCACCGTGGCGGAGCTGCGGGATTTGCTCGAAGACGAGCTGTCGGGCGTCGGACCCGGGTTGAACCATCCCAGCGGCATCAACGTGCTCTTCGCCGACGGTTCGGTAAACTCTTTGCCCGCCGACGAGCTGCGGATGCGCCTGGACCAGATCGGCCGCTGAACCGTGCGCCGGGCGGAGCCACGCGGAACTCGTTCATGACTTGCACGAGGAACACGGGCTCGGATTTGCAAGAAAAAGGGGCAAAATAGGCCCGGCAGGACTCGAACCTGCGACCAAGGGATTATGAGTCCCCTGCTCTGACCGCTGAGCTACGGGCCCAGGCGCCTTTTTTCAAGGGATTTTCGGTAATTCGGCTTTTTCCGTGTTTCCCATTTGACACCCATTCTGACACCTGGTAGGCTATTTGCGAGTGAAATGCCCCCGCCGG
>CAYXPN010000394.1:2868-4597 GCA_964467075.1 uncultured Planctomycetaceae bacterium | reverse complement strand
CTGCACCTACGGTGACGAAGCCCTTCGGGCTTCTGCCTGAGGGCCGCGCACGGCAACCCCAAAGTCCGGCTACCTACAATCGTGATGCACACACCCAATTTGCAATTTGCCCGAACGCCGATTTGATCTTGACCTGTTTGCCGCTTCCTGCAAGACTTCTCCGCCCGGTCGGCCGTCCTATTCGGCGGATCGTCTCGTCGGACAACCGAGCCGACAAGCCAAACTTTGGAGCAGGAGGCGTGGACGATGTTCCGAATCGCTGGTCTCAAGGGTGTCGCCTGTCTGGGCCTGTTGGTGTTTTGGTGTGCAGGTTGCGGCCGTGGAAATGACGGCCGGTCGCCGGCCGCCGATTCAAATGCGCAACGTACCGAACCGGCCGCACCGGGCGATACAGCGCAATCGGCGCAGCCGGCAACCCTCGAAGGTCCGGCCGCGGCGGTCTACGAGTTCCTCGACGCGATCCGCACCGGCGACGACCAAAAGGCCACGCTGATGCTCTCCGAGCTGGCACGCCAGCGATGGACCGACAAGGGAATCCCGCTCAGCCCGCCGGCCAGCGACACCGCGCGGTTCTCAGTCGGCCAGGTGGAATATGTGGGCCAGGACGGAGCGCGCGTGGCGGCTACGTGGACCGACCTGGACGAAAACCACCAGCCGCGCACGGACCACGCGCTGTGGATGGTGCGCCGAGAGGCGAGCGGCTGGCGGATCGCCGGCGTGGCAGCCACGGTCTTCGAAGGGGAGCCGCCGCTGCTTCTGGATTTCGAGAACCCGGACGAAGTGCTCCGCCAGCAGCAGTGGGTGGAGGAGGAATTCCGTCGGCGGGCGTGGGAGGCCGAGCTTCAGGCCCGACGGGGCGGAAATTCTGAGGATTTGCCACCCCGCTGAGGCCGAGCCTCTTTTGCCTCTTTTTGCGGATTTTTCTTATCGCCACGCACTGGGCGGCCCGGTGTCCCCGACGTGCCGGGTAATTCCGGCCGGCGCAGGAGATGGGGGGAGGTGGCCTAATTCTTTTCGCGAAAAGGGGTTACGGCGACAAGGCCCCCATTCCGTCCACGCGGTTCTCGGAAAACGCGCTGTGGCGCGGGGCCCCCCTGTTCGTGTAACCTAGGTTTTCCTAGTATCTGTTAGGAAATACCCAGCATACCGAGTTCGCCCAATGCGCACAAATTCTCCGGTTCCCGGTTGACAATCAAATCAACTATGCTAGCCTAACGGACAAAGCTGTGCAGGCGCCGCCGGGCTGTGTGATCCGAAGGATTTCAACAGGGCTATCTGTCGGGTCTTTGCAGCACAGCGGTGCAGGACGTTGTTTTGGGTGTCTCCCCTGCTGATGCCGTCCGGGTTGGGGAGGGAGAGAAACGAGTGACGGCGGAAGTGCGAGTCCCTTAACGCTACGGTACCTGTTAGTGGGAGGTTTCTGGAATGAAACGCACGTGGTTGTTGGGCATCGCGATTGCGGTCGCGGTGCTGGGGATTGTCCTGCTGGGCAGTGAAACTCGTGCAGTGGCCTTTGGCGATACGTCTGCTCCGGCAGTCTCCGTCGCGGCCGCCGACACCTGCTGCCCTGTGGTGACCTGTAGTCCAAAGACGTGCCGGCCTAAGCGCTGTCGCCCGCGGACCTCCTGTCCGCCGCCGACCTGTGAGCCGGCCACCTGTTGTCCGAAGACTTGCAAGCCGAGACGCCGCCGGCCGCGGACCTGCTGTCCGCCGCCGACCTGCGAGCCGG
>CAYXPN010000394.1:0-2768 GCA_964467075.1 uncultured Planctomycetaceae bacterium | reverse complement strand
GCCGGCCACTGCGGCGCCGGTTACTGCCGCGCCGAAGGCGGTCGAGCCGGTCACCTGCGAGCCGGTCACTTGCGAGCCAAGGACCTGCAAGCCGCGGCGCGCCCGCCCGCGGACCTGCCGGCCCAAGACCTGCTGCCCGCCGCCGACCTGCGAGCCGGTCACCTGTCGGCCGCGGACCTGCAAACCCAAGACTTGCGAGCCCAAGACTTGCAAGCCCAAGCGCTGCCGGCCCAAACGCTGCTGCGAGCCCGTTACCTGCGAGCCCGCTGTTTGCGAGCCGGCCACTTGCTGCCCGAAGACCTGCAAGCCGCGCAGGTGCCGCAGGAAGTGCTGCTGCGAGCCGGCGCCCGCCCCTTGCGCTCCAGCAGAAGAGGCCGCCCCGGAAGAGGCGCCTCCTGCCCCTGAGGCCCCGGCTCCCTCCACCACCTGAAACCCTTCGGACTGGACTCGGGCACCGCCTGCGCTTCGTTCACCCAATTGAACGGAATCCCGGCGGAGCTTGCCCCCCAACCCCTGGACTTGCCCTGTTGGTCCTGGTTTTCCGGTCCGGGTAAATACTGACCGGATCCCGAATCGTCGGGATCCGGTTTTTCTTTTTGCGCTCAGCCGGCGCCACACCCCTCGTGCTCCGGTCGCCCGCCGCTGATCCAGACGCCGGTTTCCGGGGCGGGAAGGACGGGCGTCCTCGGTCGGGCTACTCAGCGGGCTGTTCGAGGCAGCGGGCCACGAACTCCCAGTTGACCTTCTCCCAGAAGGCCTGGATGAACCTGGGCCGCTCGTTGCGGTAGTCGATGTAGTAGGCATGCTCCCAGACGTCGATCACCAGCAGCGGCTCGTGCCCGTGCCGAAGCGGCGTGTCGGCATTGCCCAGGGCCACGATCTCCAGCTTCCCCTGTGCATCGCGCGCCAGCCAGGTCCAGCCCGATCCAAACAGCCCCGCGGCCGCGTTGGAGAATTGCTCGCGCATCGCGTCGAACCCGTCGAACCGGCCCTGGATCGCCTCGAGCAACGCGCCGCGCGGCTCGCCGCCGCCCTCGGGCGAGAGGCAGTTCCAGAAGAACGTGTGGTTCCATGCCTGGGCCGCGTTGTTGAACACCGCTCCGGTGCTCTCGACGACCACTTGACGCAGCGGCCGGCCGGCCTCTGGCTTTCCTTCCACCAGGCCGTTGAGCTTGGCGAAATAGCCGGCATGGTGTTTGCCGTAGTGGAAGCTCATTTGCTCTTCTGACAGAAACGGTTGCAGGCCACCGAGCGGATAGGGCAATGGCGGTTGTTCGAACGGCATCGTCGTAACTCCTTGGTCTGTGAATTGGTGAGAAACGCCCCGCTTGCCAGGCGGTCCCCCGAACCACCAATTGCAAGCCACCGGGCCCGGGCACCCGTTGCCGCGTGCCGACCCGTTCGATTGTACGCGCCGCTGCAACTCTCCGGCACCCGGCCCTCCGGTGGAACACTTGTTCCGGACGCGCCCGGCCGCCCGAAACTAGGAAGTCGGGGCGCCGCCCGGTTGAGAATAAGCCATGCTTATGCTAGATTGGAATACAGTTCCGCTTCCACGGAGACACGGACCCGAATGAACCTCGATTCGTTCCGCATTTTCTGCGACGTGGTGCGCCACCAGAGCTTTTCGCGGGGGGCTGCCGCAAGCGGAATCAGCCAGTCGGCCGCCACCCAAGCCGTGAGGCGCCTGGAGGAGCATTTCGGCGTGCAACTGCTCGACCGTTCGAAACGGCCGTTCGTGCTCACGCCCGAGGGACAGGTCTGTTACGACGGGTTCCGCGACCTGCTGGAACGCCACGAAGCGATCGAGGCCCGCGTCCGTTCCATGGGCCGCGAGGTGAGCGGTTCGGTTCGCGTCGCGGCGATCTACTCGGTGGGCTTGCACCAGATGAGCCTCTGCATGCAGCAGTTCATGCGCCGCTACCCGCAGACCCGCGTGCGCCTGGAATACCTGCGCTCGGACAAGGTGATCGACGCGGTGCTGGGCGGCCAGGCGGACCTGGGGTTGATCTCCTATCCCCGCCGGTCCGCCCAACTGCAGTTCATCCCCTGGCGATCGGAGCGCATGGTGCTGGCCTGCCATCGCGCACATTCTCTGGCCGAACAGGAGTCGGTCGGCGCAGCGGATTTGCACGGACTGGATTTTGTGGCCTTCGACCACGATCTGAGAATCCGCAAACACATCGACCGCTATCTGCGCCAGCATCAGGTGCGCGTCCAGGTGGTGATGGAGTTCGATAATATCGAGACCATCAAGCAGGCGGTGGAGATCGGCGCCGGGGTGAGCATCCTGCCCGAGCCCACCGTACGCCGCGAAGTAGAGCGGGGCACGCTGGTTGCGGTCTGCCTGGACTCGCCCGGCCTGCGCCGGCCGGTGGGTATCATCTACCGCCAGCGCCGTCCTTTCACTCCGCCGCTGGCCAGATTCGTCGAATTGCTCCACGAACTGGGCGATCCGCCGCCGCAACCGGATGCCGGACCGGAGGATAACCAAGGTGACACGTGAACAGGAATTGCCGGTCACATTCCACCCGGGCCAGCGCACCGTGTACGTGCTGCCCGGCACCCTGCTGATGGAAGCCGCGGCGGTGGCCGGCCTGCCCCTGGAACAGCCGTGCGGAGGAGCCGGCAAGTGCGGCAAGTGTCGCGTGCGCGTGGCCGAAGGTGCAGGCGCTCCCACGGCCGCGGAAGCGAAGGTTCTCTCGGCCGATGAGCTTGAGCGCGGGTTGCGCCTGGGTTGTCAGACCGCGGTTCGCGGGCCCATGACG
>CAYXPN010000393.1:0-4619 GCA_964467075.1 uncultured Planctomycetaceae bacterium | reverse complement strand
CGCGTTCCGACTTCCGACCTTGAACGGCTCGGCCGGAGCCTCGCCCTGCCGCGACGAATGCCGTGCGCCTATTCGATCCCCAGCGCCTCGACCCCCTGGGCCGAGGACACGATCAGGGCTGGCCGGCCGTTGATCTCCGCGGTGGCCAGGCCGCCGAGCACCTGGCCGTAGTTGAACTGGTCGATCAGTTGGCCCTCGGCCGAGAGAATGTGGATCGAGCCGTCCGGCCCGCTCAGCAGCCAGCAGCCGGGCCCGCCCGCGGCGACGCGCCCCGCCACGATCGGTTCGACCGGCGAGCGGTGCAGGCCGTCGGGCAGCCGATAGCGCCACAGCTCCTGCCCGTCGAGCGTCAGTCCCACGGCCTCGGTCTGGCCCGGCGGGGAGGAGCTGAGCGCGCAGAACTCGGGCTGTCCGTCGCCGGTCAGGTCCGCGCCCACGATCCAGTGAACCAGCCGGTCGCCCACGCTCACCTCGTCCTGGCCGCCAAGCTCGTGGTCGAGCAGGCTCAGGGCCCCGCGCTGGTTCACACAGACCAGTCGGCGCCGGCCCTGGGCATCGGGGCCGGTCACAGCCAGGCGGATCACGCTGGCGATCGAGCGGTTCGCTGCCACGCGCTGGCCCTCGAGCGAGACGCGCTGCACGCCGACCACTCCCCAGTAGCCCACGTACAGCTCCAGCGCGCCGTCGCCCTCGAGGTCGGCGAACCGGACGTCGGCGATGCCGCCGTGCCGGTTTTCCAGGGCGTCCGCGGGGAAGCTGAACAGCCGGTTGAACTGCTGGTCGAGCACGTGCACACGCTGCTGGGCGCTGGCAAAGCCGGCCAGGTAGAGCTTGCCGTCCGCGTCCGCGCCGCTGCGCAGGCTGGCGACGACCTCCTGCTCGGCCAGGTCCAGCTCGTGCTTGGCCAGCAGCTTCCCGTCCAAGCCCACCTCGGCCAGTGTGCGCCCGGCTTCAACCACCACCAGGCGCGCCGGCCCGCCGGCCGGGTAGAGCACCAGCATGTTGCCCGGCGCGCTGAGATCCGCGCAGCGCCACAGCGGCGTCAGGCGCAGTCGTTGCGGCTGGCTGCGCGGGGCGAGCTCGGCATAGTCGGGCCGCTCGGGCGGATGCTGGAACAGGCGGAGCTCTTCTTCGTATTGCGCCAGCGGCTCGTGATAGATGTCCTCGCCGGCCAGCACGCGCGCGAGCTTCTCAGGCAGGGTCTTCGACAGATCGGCCGGGAAGCCGAACTGGAAGTGCTGCGCCACGCCCTCGGCGTCGATCACCAACAGGCAGGGCGGATCGCCGATCTTGAGCAACGGGCCCGCACACCGATCGAGGTCGCGCAACACGGGCATGGTCACGCCGGCCTCAGAGAGTGCCTGCTGGATGTCCGTCACCTCGGTCTGCGGCAGGTCGAGGCTCACCGCATAGAAGGCCACGCGCGGTTCATCGGCGAATTGGGCAAAGGCCTTTTGCACCTGGGGCAGGCTGCTCGTCGAACGCGGCCAGGTTGCGCCCCAGAAGGCCAGCACGCCCACACGCCCGGCAAGCTCCGCGGGCGTGATCGGCTTGTTGTCGAGCGTATAGAACTTGAACTCCGGCACCTTCTTGCCGAGCAGTTGGGCAGGATGGGGCGGCACGAAGAACTCCACCTGGCGGGCCTCGGGCGGCAACTCCACCCGGAACCGCTCGGGCCCCACGCGCGCGTTGAGCTGCGCGCCGGTAAAGTCGGCCACCAGCGAGATGCTCTGCACGGTGCCCGACTGGCTGAGCTCCCGGCGCAAGGACTCGACCGGAAAGACGATCCGCCGCAGCACCAGCGTCTGCTGGTCGATCCACAAGGTGAGGATGCCGTCCGGACGGCGCAACTGCACGCGATAGTATTGGTTCTGGCCGATCGTGCCCGGCTCGGCCAGCGTGGGCTCCTCGGCCTCGTGCAGCAGAAGCTCCATGGGATTCGGACTGAACAGCAGCATGAATTGCGGCGGCGGGCCAGCGATCCCGCCGTGGGTCACACCGGCCAGCACCTGGTCCGCATATAGCTCTTTGAGCGTCAGTTCCTCCGGCGCAGGGCGCACCAGCACCTGGTCGGGCAAATCCTGGATCGTGGCCCGAAACTGCTCGCCGTCGCAGGCCGCCACCACCTGATAGGCCTCCATGCGGAGCTTGTCGGGCCGAACCAGGACCACGGAGAAATGCTCCGACTGGTCGATCGTCTGATCGTCCATCTGGGCGAACAGACGCACGATGCCCTGATCGCTGTAGGATGCGGCGCCCTGATAGGCCGCCACCATGGCTTGGAGCAGTTGGCGGGCATTGCCGAAGTTCGGGGGGACGCGGGCGCCGCCGGGAGCGCCGGCACCCGGACCGCCCGCTGAAGGCCCTCCGCTTCCTGGCCCGCCCACGCCGGTGCCCTGCCCTGGGCCGGCCGAGTCGCCCTCCGTGGAGCCCGCTGGTGGGGGGGGTTCAGGAGAGGAGCAGCCAGCCAAGGTCCAGCCGACCACGCCCATCAGACCAACCAGCAGCAGCCCGGCAGCTCGCGGTCGGCATCCCATTTTCAGGTCTTTGGTTCGCAACATTGCTTCGTCCTTGAGTTGAGTGACTCGGAATGGACAATCTGATCGGAAACGAGCAGAATCCGTGGTTGGGCAAGGGTCTCGCGCCGGGCCCGCCGGGGGCGCAGCGCGGCTGGGGATCAACCCACGCTTTGTTCCAAACCGCATCCGTGCGTGTAGCCACCGAAAGCCAGACGGTGGGAGAACCTGCGGTTTTAAGCCGTTGGCACGCAGCATCCCACGCTCTGGCGAGCGTGGCTACCGTTTTGAAACAATGCCCTGGGTCCAGCGGCCCGTGCAACGATCGGCTTGCCCCATGCCCGTTCATTATTTGCGAAGTCGGCCGCTGGGTAAAGCTCGACTTTTCGGTCCCGGCCGCGCCAACGCGCCCTCCGCAACAGGGCGAGCCGGGCAGCGAAGCGTCCGCGGCGAACCCGCGCGTCACCCCCGTTGTGCACGCACCACACCCAACGCAATTCCACCAGCAACTCTGGCCGGATGCACAAACCGCGGCTGCTTGACCCTCTCTGATGGCTGTCGATAATGAAATGTTGCGGGCGTGCAAGGCAATCGGAGCATAGGTACTTTTGGGCAGGATCGGTCGGATGGTTCAGTTGCGCTACGGGCTCGATCGTCGCGTGGCGGTTCGCCTGGCGAACGGCCTCTGGCCGACTCTTTGCGCACTGCCCCGCGGAGAGCCGCTCGCCGATCTGGCCGCGGCCGTGGCCCGGGCATTGGACGAGCCGATCGACTTCCCGCCCCTGAGGCGCGCCACCACGCCGGCGGATCGGGTGGTGGTGGCCCTGGACCGGGACCTGCCGCAGACGGCGGTGGTGACCGCCGCGGTGGTCCAGGCCGTGGTGCGGGCAGGGGTGGACCCCGACGGGATATCCGTGCTCCAGGCGCCGAGCGGCGCGCGATCCGGCAATGGCGACCCTTGCGCCCTGCTCGACCCGGCGCTGCGCCGGCGCATCGGGCGGGTGATCCACGACCCGGGTGATCGGCGCCATCTGGCCTATCTGGCGGCCAGCGCGCGGGGCGAGCCCATCTTGTTGAGCCGCGCGCTGCACGAGGCCGACCTGGTGTTGCCCGTGGCGTGTTTGCGGCGCAAGGCCGCGGCCGGCTACTTCGGCATCCACGGCGCGGTCTTCCCCGCGTTTTCCGACCAGCACACCCTGGAGCGGTTCCGTTCGCCCGGCGGTTTGAAGCGCGACGGGCGGCGCAAAGGCCGGCTGGTGCGCCAGGCGGAGGAGGTGGCCTGGCTGCTGGGTATCAACTTCACGATCCAGCTCGTCCCGGGTGCGGGCGACAGCGTGCTGCACGTGCTGTCCGGCAAGAGCGCCGCGGTCGAGCGGCAGGGCCGGCGCTTGTATGAGCAGGCATGGTCGGTTCCAGAAGTGCGCCGTGCCAGCCTGGTGGTGGTGGGCATCGAGGGCGGCGCGACCCAGCAGACCTGGGACAACGTGGGCCGGGCCCTGGGGCTGGCCGCGCGCCTGGTCGAACAAGGCGGGGCGATCGTGGTCTGCTCGGAATTGCAGGCCGAGCCCGGTCCCGCCCTCAGGCAGATCGCCGAGCGGCGCTCGCGCCGCGGCGCTGTGCAGCGTATTGTGCAATCGCGTGCGCCCGACACCCTGGCGGCCCTGCAGCTTGTCCAGGCATTGCGCCGCGGGCGCGTGTTTCTCATGAGCCGGCTCGATCCGGAGATGGTCGAGGACCTGGACATGGTGCCCGTGGGCGACCACGCGGAACTCGACCGGCTGGCGCGCCGGCACGGCTCGGGGATCGTGCTGGCCAACGCGCCCAATGCCATCGTGCCCCGGGATGTGCCCGTGTAAGAAACCGTCCGTGGCTGTCCCGGTACTTGGAACTTGCAGACGAATTGTCTCCCCAATCGGAGGGCCAAGCCGGGGTGGCCGGGGCTGGAACGCAGTGAAGCCCCGGGAAGTAATACGTTTACAAGTTCTTGGTGTGCCACTGTTTTGTCAGAAGCACCCAACGGACGCGACGAAGCGCGTCCCTCCAGGTCACGCCGATGGAGGGCCACGCTTTGTCGTGGCCGCGAATCAACACACAACGCACCCA
>CAYXPN010000392.1:0-4625 GCA_964467075.1 uncultured Planctomycetaceae bacterium | reverse complement strand
TGTCTTGCTTCTCTTGGAATTGGAATTTCCTGCTGCTTGGGTTAGCATAACCCCCAAGCGGAGGGCCATTCCATGAGCAGAACACGCAGGCATTTCACTCCCGAGCAGAAGGCCGAGATCGTACGCCGGAATCTGGCCGGGAAAGAGGCGGTCTCGGACCTGGCCGACCGGTTCGGCGTCCAGCCCAGCCAGATCCACGGCTGGGTCAAGCAAGTCTTGGACCAGGCCCAAAGCGGCGTTTCGGCGACAGCCCGTCCGACGCCGGCTGGAGCAGGTCAAGGATCAAAGGATCGCCCAACTGGAAGAGAAACTCGTCCAGAAGAACGAGGTGATCGCCGAGCTGATGGAGGAAAACGTCCGGGCAAGAAAAGCCAATGGGGAACCCTGACAGTCCCCACGACCACCGCCTGCGGCGGCGGTGCCCGGCGGGATGCGATCGTCGACTACGTGGCTCATTGGACCGAGCGTACGGAGTTGCCGGCCAAGCGGCTGCTGGGATGGATGGGGCTCGGGACCAGCAAGTTCCACCAGTGGCGCGGGCGCTACGGCAAGGCCAATGAGCACAACGGGAAGATCCCCCGGGACTGGTGGCTGGAGGACTGGGAGAAGCAGGCCATCGTCGAGTTCCACGACCGCCACCCGCTGGAGGGCTACCGGCGGCTGGCGTTTATGATGTTGGACGACGATGTGGTGGCGGTCAGCCCGACGAGTGTCTACCGCGTGCTGAAGGCGGCCGGCCGGCTGGATCGCCGGCGCTGGGCGCCCTCGAAGAAGGGGAGCGGTTTTGAGCAGCCAGAGAGGCCCCACCAGCACTGGCACGTGGATATTTCGTACCTGAACCTGGCCGGCACGTTCTACTTTTTGATCAGCGTGCTGGATGGCTACAGCCGCTATGTGGTCCACTGGGAAATCCGCCAAACCATGACCGAACGGGACACGGAGACGGTGGTCCAACGGGCATTGGAAAAGTATCCGGGCGAGCGGCCGCGGATCATCTCCGACCACCGCTTCGCGGCGGTGCCCGCGGCCCGCAGTTCAACGCTCGCGATTTCAAACACTTCATCCGCCTGATGGGACTCAGCCACGTGCGGACCAGCCCCTACTATCCGCAGAGCAACGGGAAGAAGGAGCGCTGGTACGCCACCTTGAAGCGGGAGTGCATCCGGCCGGCGTCGCCGGGTTCGTTGGAGGAGGCGTTGCGGCTGGTCTCCTCCTATGTCGACCGTTACAACCACGTGCGGCTTCACAGTGCCTTGGGGTACGTTACCCCTGCGGACAAACTGAACGGGCTGGAAACGGTGATCTTCGCTGAGCGGGACCGCAAGCTGGAGGAGACCCGTCAGCGCCGGCAGCAGGCCCGGCAGACGCTGCGACAGGTTGCCTGATGCTGCGCGGCAGACTACAACCAGAGATGGCCTGGGCGGAGGATAGGGCAACGCAGAGGTGCGACCCGAGCGCCGACCCAGGGGCCAAGACCGAAGGGCGGGCGGCCTGCAACTTCGCGCCTGCGGCCGCCCGACCTTCCACCCTTCGGGATTGGCACGAAAGCGATAAACCTTCGCGGCAAGATGCCGCGACGTCCCCGGCAGGACGCCGCCTGAGACTCGCTAACACCGAGCGGCAAGAATTCCAATTCCCGCTGGACCAACACATGACAAGTCTCCCTTAGTCCAGCATGGTTTCATGCATAGGGACGTTTGTTCATGCCAACCCGCAACGAGAGCTACGAATTCTTGGAGCAATTGGGGAATCATATCAATGCTCCCGAGCACTACGACTTTCCGGTCGAAAAGCCCTGCGACGTTAGCCGCCTCCCGGTAGCCCACCAGGATCTGCTGTCCAAACTGCTCGCCAACGCCACGCGCGATGCCCTGAGTGACCTCAAAATCGAAGCCACCACTATCTCGGACTTTGACACCGACGGGAAACGAATCAAGCCACTTTGGGAGTTCTTCGAGTGTGGTGCAGTGGGACTGCCCTGGGGCCGCCAGCAAGCCCTCTGCAAGTTCTTTCGCTCAATCCGGGACGATATTCCGCAGCACAAGCTGCCCATCGAAGCCATTGATGCCCGAGTGCTGCCGTCTTGGCTCCTGAGCCAAACCTTGACGGAAAAACTCGGCGTCACAACAGACATCGTACTACGTGTCGAGTCTGAAGTTCGGCAAGGCATGAACTGTGGCCGGACGCCTTGCGGGCGGTGCGTCTCCGGCTACACCTCGCTCGCCTTGATGCTTTGCGTCGAGCAAGCATCGCTCTTGGCAGCAAACGAGGGTGAATCGCCCGCCGGTGAGCCAACTACGCCTGACCCGCTATATCAACTACTTCTGGCGACAGATAGAGCGACCGTACAATCTCAGCGATTGAGCCAGTGGGAAACGGCGCCGGGCACTGGTTATGCTGTCGTTGCGTTTCCGCCGGAGGAAGCACTCTTCGCAGTGAACGAGTGGCTAAAGTCAAAAAAAGATGCTGTAGCGCGAGACACCTGGCAACGATGGGCCAGCAACAATAACGTCTCCGAGTGGAAACAATTGCAGTGCGCCTCCCATTTGACGCACCCAGAAATACGATTTCAATGCCCCTGCTATCAGGGCCGGGACCCATTGCCATATCACTTGCGCGTGTTGCCGCAGTTCTTCTATTACCTGTTCACCCCCTACCTGCAAGCCGATCTCCGAGAGGGCAAAGAACCTCCAATCCCATGGGTGATTTTCTTTCCGAGTAGCCGACAGGGGCACGTGTCAGCGGTCTCTGGGGTCTATCGAATGGGGCCGTGGTTCAGCGAGATCATCCGACACCCAGAGAACGCCAATGACTTTCTTAAGGTCACAAGAAATCCGGTTTTCCTGGCCGTGGCGGACCAGAACCGCCGGATTATCAACGCAAATCCCCACAAGCTGTTACGGCTCCCAGTCTACGATTCGCTTGATGAGCTGGTAGACAATCTTGCTTCCCAGTTCGGGGTCGCTACTCGGCTACCCCACGATTTCAAGCAGGCCCCGAAAGATATATCAACTCATGACGCTGCCAAGTACCCGGCAATCTTGGTGGACTGGCTGAAGGGTCAGTTTCCCTGTGTCGATTTGTCCTGCGAGTCAAATCAGACCGGAGCTTACGAGGCTGCGAAGGGATTCGGTAAGAACAAAATCAGGGTAGGCACGGTGGGCCTCCTCTTCTCGCAGCTTCTGAGAGCAAGGCGGCAGGCGTTTGCGGACCCTGACGGGTTCTCATTCGCGATTGATGAGACGCACGGGAAAGCTGATTTGACGAGGTGTGAGGCGAGATCCCTGGGGAGTGGTGCCAATAAGAAATGGGCTCTCGCGCGGCTATTTGATCTCCTCAACGAATTCTCGCACAGGGATGGTAGCATTCTGGGGGTGACACTTGTGAACGGGGCTCTGAGAGCAATATTCTCGCACGTGAACTGGGGCGACCTTCGGAAAACGTACATGGCGATGGTAGAAAGGCTGGCGCGTTGGTTGTGGCTCGCTCCAGAGGCGACTGGTACTTACGCAGCGGAGCGCACACACCTGGAAAACCTCCTTACCCAGGAAATGAACGCCACAGCCAGGACGTTGGTTGCCGTTCAGTTGGCAACGGGACTGAAGATCAATTTTGTGAGCGGCGAGGGGCCTCCAGCGTCGGGGGCTATCAACATTATTCGACAGGACGCCAACGTGATCTTGGACTTAAGACCATGACTAACGAATCGGATAGACCCGTGCTGTGGCTAGTTGATGACAACAATGAGTCTGACGCTCGTAGGGATAGGATCGAAACCAACGCGGTACAGGCAGGTTTCTGCGTGAAACCGGCTTATACTTGCGAAGACCATCAGAAGGTGCCCGATGATGCAATAGGCATATTGGGTCACGGCAAGAACCTGCAATGTGCCTTCGTTCGCTCGTCCAAGCTGCGAGTTGTTCATTATTCAGGTGGAGTGGTAACGGCGCCTCCGGGCGCAGGTTTCGATCATGAATACTATGCGAGGGATGCGTTTCCACTGGGGAAAAGTGGCCGAATCCCATCCGTTGATGAGTTGAGCGAATTGCGAAAGTGGCTGATGCGAGAGGGACCGCAACCCGCATGGGTTAAGCCCTTCAAGGTTACTATCGGCGTTGGCCTGCCAGCCTTGGACATCCTGTTCGTAGGATTCCTGGCGATACTCGATAGGGAAGGTCTTGCTGGCGGTCTCATGACGGATTCGGATGAGATCGCAGCACCCGACGGGCAATTGGGCGCGGCGGAAGGAGCTGGACAACCGGGGAGAATCAAGGAATGGTTCGAGCCAGCAATGAAGCTAATCGAGCGGGCAATAGCACAAGAGCAAGATGCGTACTGGGAGGCGATTCGCAAAGAAAGCAAAGACCCGACCGTACAGAGGAACGTGGAATCACTGCGCCAAGCCTACCTGCGACTGAAGGAGGCGCCAGAAACCGTACAATCGGAAGAGCTATCTCAATGGAGTGAACTATTCCGCGAAGCGCATCGGGCCTTCCAGGAGCTTTGGAAAGGAGGTTATCTTTGACTTGGCTACAAACGACCCCTGGAACCAAGAACGGAGCAGACTAAACCTTAAACAAGCGAACTTTTCGCGCTGAAATCAAAGAAAACTCGAAACCTTCCGT
>CAYXPN010000391.1:0-4634 GCA_964467075.1 uncultured Planctomycetaceae bacterium | reverse complement strand
GCTGGACACGGCGCGTTCGGGGCCCGATCATAGACTTGAGTGCAGACAAGCACGGGTGGACAAGCCACCCGTGCCAGCCGGTATGTAGACAACCACGGTTGGACAAGCCACCTGTGCCACCAAGTCATGCAGCCCACAGCCCGCCGAGCCCGCCCATGCCCGAAGAGTTGATCCACACCAGCGTTGGCGACCAGGTGGCGGTGCTGCGGCTCCAGGGACCGGCCGGAAGCGCCGTCAACATCGCGCTGCTCGAAAGCCTGGAGCAGGCCATTGCCTGGGCGGGCGGCCTTGCGGAGGTCCAGGCGGTGGTGCTCACCGGCAGTGCGGAGCACTTCAGCAGCGGGGCCGACCTGCGCATCTTTCGCCAGATTCAAGGACCCCACGATGCGCGGCGCGTCTCGCGCCGTTTCCAAGAGGCCCTGCAAACCATCGAGGACTCGCCCAAGCCGGTGGCGGCCGCGGTGGCCGGTCACGTATTGGGCTGCGCGCTGGAATTGGCCATGGCCTGCCACTATCGGGTTTGCACGGACAAGAGCCGGCTGGGCTCACCCGAGGTCCAGTTCGGCATCAATCCCGGCGCCGGGGCCACGCAGCGCCTGCCGCGCCTGGTGGGCATCGAAGCGGCCTTGCGCATGTTGCTTTCCGGGCGCCCCGTTTCAGCAGAGGAGGCCTTGCGCCTCGGACTGGTCGATCGGCTCTGCGCATCCGGCGAATTGTTGGACTGCGCCCTGGCAGCCGCGCGCCGCGGTCTCCCGCTGCGCGCCACCGGACGCCTCGCGCCCCAGCCGGCCGAAGAATTGCAGCAACGGGCGATCTTCGAGCAGGCGGCCTCACAGCTCGACGAGGTCCACCCCGAACTGATCGCCCCACGCGAGATTCTCGCCGCGGTGCGCATCGGGGTCGAGCAGTCGTTTGAGGCCGGATTGACCGCGGAACAGGACGCCTTTGCCCGCTGCATTGCCACGCCCGCGGCGGGCAACAAGATTTACCTTTTCTTTGCCACCCGGGCCACCGGCAGAGTCGCCGAAGCGGAGCACGCCGCGGTCGAGCTGCCCGGCTGCGCCGCGGTGGTCGGCCTGGGCACGATGGGCCGCGGCATTGCCCGCGCGCTGGCCGCGGCCGGCTTGGAGGTGCTGGCGGTGGAGCGCGATAGTGCGGCGCTTGATACCGCGCTGGAACAGCTCAAACAGGGTATGGAGCGCAGTGTGCGCGCGGGCCGCGTTTCCCAGGAGCGCGCGCAGGCGCTGCTCGCGCGCATCCGGCCCGTGTACGACTGGCAGCGACTGGGCGAGGCCGGGCTGGCCGTCGAGGCGGTGTTTGAAGACGCCCGCCTCAAGCGCCAGGTGATCGGACAACTGGAACAAGTGCTGGGCGCCGGCGCGCTGATCGGCAGCAATACGTCCACGATCTCGCTGGACGTGCTGGCCGGGGAAATGCAGCATCCCGAGCGCCTGGTGGGCCTGCACTTCTTCAATCCGGCCCATCGCATGCCGCTGGTGGAGATAATTCGCCGCCGTGGGAGTACGCCGGCCGCGGTGGCCACGGCCGTGGCCCTGGTGCGCCGGCTGGGAAAGACGCCCGTGGTGGTCAACAATCGGGAAGGCTTCCTGGTCAATCGCATCTTCATTCCCTATCTGAAGGAGGCCTTCTGCCTCGTCGAGGAAGGCATCGAGCCCGAGGCCGTGGACCAGGCCATGGTGGAGTTCGGTTTTCCCATGGGGCCCTTGGCGCTGGCGGACATGGCCGGGCTGGACATCCTGGCGCAGACCGACGCGGTGCTCCGCGCGGCGTTTCCGCGCCACGGGCCGCTCTCGCCGATCGTCGGCGAACTGGTGGCCGCGGGTTACCTGGGCCAGAAGAGTGCGGCGGGCGTTTACAAGTACGCACCGGGCGACTATACTCCACTTTCCCACCCCGCGGCCCGGCAGATCATTGCCCGGTGTCGTGCGGCCAAGGCAGGTGCGGGCAGCGTGTCGGCAGAGGCCGACGACATTGCCCGGCGCTTGGTGCTGCGCATGGCGTGCGAGGCGTTCTGGGTGCTCGCCGACGGGCTCGTGCGCCGCGGGTGCGAGATCGACGCGGCGATGGTGCTGGGCACGGGCTTTCCCGATTTTCGCGGCGGCCCGTTGCGATTTGCCGCCCATTTGGGAAAGGACCGGTTGCTCGACGAGCTGGGGCGACTGGCCACGGCGTGCTCCGAGCGCTTCAGCCCGCCGCCACTGCTACACAGTCTGAAGGATTTGCACGATGTCCTCGACACCGGAACGTAGGGACTTCGCTTCCACGGGCCAATTGCGCCGCGTGATGGGCGAATACTTCGCCGAGCTGGGCCGCGGTCCGCAAGAGGGAAAGAAAACCGCCTGGTGTACCAGCGTGGGTCCGGCCGAACTGCTCCGGGCGCTGGGATTCAACGTGTATTTTCCCGAGAACCACGGCGCCATGCTCGGCGCGGCGCGCGTGGCCGCGGACCTGATCCCCCTGGCCAACGCCCAGGGCTTTTCGCCCGATATCTGCTCCTATCTCACGAGCGACGTGGGCTCGTATCTGAAGGGCGAGACGCCGCTTAAGAAGATGGGGCTCGACGGCCTGCCCCGCGCCGATGTGCTGGTGTTCAACACCAACCAGTGCCGCGACGTGAAGGACTGGTTCCAGTTCTACGCCCGGGAGTGGAACGTGCCGTGTCTGGGTATCCACACGCCCCGGGCGATCGGCGAGCTGAGCCGGCCGATCCTGGAGGACGTGGCCCGACAGACCGAACAGCTCGTCGAGCCGCTCGAGGAGGTGGCCGGCGCGAAGCTGGACATCGACCGGCTGCGCGAGGTGATCGAGCTTTCGCGGCGCTGCACCCTGGGCTGGAAGGCGGTGCTGGAGACAGCGGCCCACGTGCCTGCGCCGCTGACGTTCTTCGACGGCACGATCCACATGGCCCCGGCCGTGGTCTTGCGCGGCACGCAGGTCGCGGTGGACTACTACGACACGCTGCTGGCCGAGCTTGAGCAGCGGATCGCCGAGGGCGTGGCCGCGGTGGAAGGCGAACGGTTCCGCGTCTACTGGGAAGGTATGCCCATCTGGGGCAAGCTGAAGAGCCTCTCCCAGCAATTCCTGGAACTGCGCGCCTGCGTGGTGGCCTCGACCTACTGCAACAGTTGGGTTTTCGAGGACCTCGACCCGGCCGATCCTTTCATGGGCATGGCCCGCGCCTATACGAGCATCTTCATCTGCCGCAGCGACGACTTCAAGGAGCGCTACATCCAGCAGATGGTCGAGCATTTCCGCGTGGACGGCATCCTCTACCACGACGCCAAGACCTGCCCGAACAACTCCAACAGCCGCTACCAGATGCCCCAGCGTTTGCAGCAGAAGTTGGGCAAGCCGTACTTGATCGTCAACGGCGACTTGAACGATCTGCGCCTGTATTCCGAGGAACAAACGCGCACCAATCTGGAAGCCTTCGCCGAACAGCTCAGCCAGGCATGAGCCGGCGGTTCGCTTGGCACTGCCGAGCAGCGTGACGCCACCGTGTTTGGCGAGCCGCCGGTGTGAGCCGGCGGTTGCAGCCGGGAACGACCCCATGGACTACTTCGCGGGAGTGGACATCGGCGCGTCCGCGGCCAAGGTGGCGATCATCGACGCTCAGGGCCAACTGGCCGGCCGGGCTACACGGCCCTCGGGCGTGGACTATGCGCTCTCCGCCACCGAGTGTCTCGACGCGGCGCTGGCCCAAGCCGGACTGGAGCGCGAGACGCTTCGAGCGGTGTTTTCCACCGGCTATGGGCGCGACAATGTGCCCTGGGCCGACGGCAAGATGACCGAGATCGCCTGCCACGGGCAGGCGGCCTTTTTCCACTTTCCCCGCCGGATCACGGTGATCGACATCGGGGCCCAGGACAGCAAGGTGATCCACCTCGACTCCTCGGGCCGACGCGTGGGGTTCAAGATGAACCGCAAATGCGCCGCGGGCACGGGCGCGTTTCTGGAAGAGATCGCCTATCGCCTGAATCTCCCGCTCGACCGGCTCAACTCGCTGGCCGAGCAGGCCCAGCGGGAGGTGGCGCTGGGCAGTTTTTGCACGGTGTTCGCGGCCACGGAAATCCTGGAGAAAATCCGCGCCGGCGAAGCAGTGGAAGATATCGTCAAGGGCGCCTTCCGTTCGGTGGTCAAGCGCATCCTGGAGATGGACGCTGCGCAGGGCGAGCTGGTGATGACCGGCGGCGTGGTGGCCCACAATCCCGTGGTGGCCGGGCTGGTCGAGGAGGAATTCGGCCGGCACCCGCTCTTGCCGCCCCATCCCCAGCACATCGGCGCCTGGGGCGCGGCCTTGATGGCCCGGCAACACGCCGCCCGGCAGAAGGATGCGCCCGTGCACGGTTAGAGCCTGCTGGGTTCTGCCGAACGCAGCTTGTGTAGGTCGACCGGAGCCGTGGGCCACTGCTTGCCCGCCGGGCAAGCAGTGCCGCGAACCCGTACGGGGCGTGCTTGCACGCACGCGACTCCTGGAGGGACGTGCTCCGTCACGTCCGTGGCGTGCGTTGGCCGTTGATTTGCGGCCACGACGGAGCGTGGCCCTCCATTGGTGCGTCTGGAGGGACGTGCTCCGTCACGTCCGTGGCGTGCGTTGGCCGTTGATTTGCGGC
>CAYXPN010000390.1:0-4639 GCA_964467075.1 uncultured Planctomycetaceae bacterium | reverse complement strand
TTCCAGGACGCAGACATGCAGGTCAGCGGCGGGACGCTGAGCGTGGCCCGCAACAGCGCTGCGGAAGGCAAGCTCTCGATCGCCGGGCCGGTCAGCAACATCCAGTCGCGTTTCGATTTCAAGCTTTCGGCCCACGACCTGGCGTCCGGCACGGCCCACTTCGAGGTGGTCCCCGAGCCGGCCAGCCTGGCGCTGTTGGCCATGAGCTTGCTGGGTTTGTGCCTGGTGTGGCGCCGGCGTTAGACGAGCGAGAGTAGAGCAAGCCAAGCTCCCGTTTTCTTGCCAAGATAAACAGCGCTCCTTGACTCCGGTCGGGAGCGCTGTTTATTTTCTTGTGAAGCCTTTCGCCTCCTTCCCGCCGACCGCCTGGGTCCCTGAGCCCCGAGCACAGGAGAACAGCTCATGCGCCGAGGTCTCGCGTCCGTGTTGGCCTGGATACTGGTGGTGGCAAGCCTCGCGCCGGGAGGCGGCCCGCTGCTGTTCGGGGCCACCACGCCCCGGCTGCTGACAGCCAGCTTCCTGGGCACCGAAGGCCACGACGACCTGCAAGCAGCGGCCATTGCCGAGGACGGCACGATCTACGTGGTCGGCAACCTCGATTCCCCCTCGCCCCCGTGGCTGCGCGGGGCAAAATGTGCCAGGCTCGGCCGGCCGCTCGAGGGCACCTGGTATCGCTGCGGCTTCGTTGCCGCGCTGAGTCCTGACGGCCGGCGCGTGCTCGGCTGCGTGTGCTTTGCGCGCGGACAGGTCTTTCTCACCTCGGTGGCCGTGGCCAAAGACGGCGTCTACGTGGGCGGATACGGCATGCCGCAGGTTGCCGGCCTGATCGAGCCGCTCGGCGGGCTGTTTCCCGCGGCCGACCGGGCCAACGCCGAACCGCTGCCCCAGCCGTTGCCCGACTTGGCGCCGCCTGCTGCACCCGAGATGCCCGAGGGCGGGGAGACGCTCACGATCCACACCCGGCACCACGGCGACAAGGGCGGCGTGCCGCTGGTGCTGCGCTTCAATGCCCGGCTGGACAACCTCCTGGGTGGCACGTTCCTCGAAGGCCACCACTACGCCTGGAACATCGCCATGCCCAGCTATGAAGAGGAATGGACGCCGGTGGACATCGCCCTGCTGCCCGGCGGCGACCTGGTGGTGCTGCACGACGGAGGGGCCCCGGTCCATCACTATTTCGCGCCGGACTACGTGAGCCGGCTCTCCGCCGATCTTGCCCGGCGCGCGTGGCGGTTCGACATCTACCATCCGCAAATCGAGCCGATCGACAAAATCCGCCGTCGCCGCGAGGAGTTTCGCCAGTGGAAACTCCCGGTGCTGGGCCAGATCCGCGCGCTGCGCATGCGCGGCGACGGGCGCGGGCACGTGTATGTGGGCGGCTGGTCGGTCTCCATGACCTCGCAGGAGCCCTGGTGGTGCCCGTTCCTCTGGAAAATCGACCAACAGGGCAAGGTGGTCTGGCGGGCCTACAGCTTCGATCCCATGGGCGGCGAGGGCAACCGCATGGGCGGGCTGGTCTCCGACTCGGCCATCCGCTCCATGGCCGTCGGCGGGCAGGGCGACCTCTTGGTGGCCGGCATCAGCGACGGCGGCAACACCGTGCTCCGCCGCGACCCGCGCGACTACACGCGCCCGGTGGAAAACTGGAAACGGGGCTACGGCGGCATGAAGGGCCGAGTGCTCTACGTGGGCCACGCCATGAAGCTCGACACGCGCACCGCGGCCTTGAAAGTGGGCACCATGCTGGGCTCCTACGGCGATCGCGGCTATCAGGCCACCTGGGCCGTGGACGTGGCGGGGCTGCCCGGCGGCCGTGCCTTGCTCGTAGGACGCCATCACCAGAACTACCCACACACGCCCGATGCCTGGTTCTGTTCGACCAGCCCCGAGGGCATGTTCCTCAAGGTGCTCGACGGCGATTTCGAGGAGCTGTTCAGCGTCAATCTGGCCGACGTGGTTCCCTACGCCGCGGCCGCGCGCGCAGAGCGCTGCGTGGTGGTGGGCATGACCGGGAGCGACGCCACGCCCGTGCGCGACCCGATCCAAGGCAAGCGCGCCGGCGGGCTGGACGGCTATCTCGTAGTGGCCGACGTGCCCGAATAGCACGCGCGATGGGCGTGCTGAGGCGCATTTGGTGCAACCGTGCGGTAGGGTGGGTCAAGCGCAGCGCCGACCCACCGAAACAACGACACGCTGCAATTCTGCGTCCATCGCTGGTGGGTCTTCGCTGCGCTCGACCCACCCTACGCCTGGCGCACGCGCAGCAAATCGAGCCACTGCTCCGCAGAAACCACGATCGTCTGGCCGTGGCTGTTCGGCGCTTCGGTGCGCATTACCAGGCCCACCATCAGCGGTTGGTCGCGGAGCTTCATCACCCCGGCCGCGGAGCACCAGGGCGTGCCGCGCCCCCCTTCGCCCGGCAGGCGCACGTGCTGGAAAAACAAGTGGGCAAAGCCCCGCGTGCTCAACTGCGCCGGCCACCGACGCACCAGCGGCCGATGGGCGCCCACCACCGCGGCCAGCCCCGGCACCAACGCCTCGTAAAGCTCCACCAGGCCCGCATGCGCGGGCACCTCTTGCACCCGACCCGCGGGCGCCAAGACCATTGCGGCCAGGCGCACCGGCAGGTTATGGCATTCGAGCACGGGCGGACCGGGCGGCGGACCGGTCTGGCCCAGCGTGCCGACGTCGATGGTCAGGTCCACCACGGGCCGGACCGGTCCGGCCCCGCGCCCGGCGAGCACGCGCCAGACGATCAACACGACCAGCACCGCCGCCAGGACCCCGCCAGCCGCGGCGAGCCACTCGAACGGGATGTTGCGCAGCGCTTCAAACCATCGTTCCCAGAAGGGTGGCTGCATCTTGCTGTCTCCGCTCACTCCCGGCGCACCATGCGTTGCGGATCGAGGGCCTCATCGAGCTTTGCGTCGGACAGAATGTTCTTCTGCCGACAAACCTCTCGGATAGTCAGTCCTCGTTGCCACGCCTCGTGGGCGATGGCCGCGGCCCGGTCATAGCCCAGGTAGGGAACCAGTCCCGCGGCCAGCCCCAGGCTGCGCTCCACGGCCCCTGCGCAGCTTTCGGCATCCGGCTCCATGCCGGCCACGCACCGCGTGGTGAACGCCTCCGCGGCCCGGCTCATCAGCCGGATGCTCTCCAGCACGGCATCGGCCATGCCGGGCATCATCACGTTGAGTTGAAATTGCCCGCCGGCTGCGCCGCAGAAGGCCACGGTCTGGTCGTTGCCCATCACGCGCGCCGCCACCTGCATCAGGCTCTCGCAGAGCACGGGATTGACCTTGCCCGGCATGATCGAGCTTCCCGGCTGAACGGCGGGCAGGTGGATTTCGGCCGGTCCGCAGCGCGGGCCCGAGGCGAGATGGCGGATGTTGTTGGCCACGCTGAACAGGCCCACGGCCACTGCGCGAAGCTGGCCGTGGCACTCGACCAGCCCGTCGCGCTGGGCGTTGGCCTCGAAATGGTCGGCAGCCTCGACAAAGGCGACGCCGGTCTCGCGGGTGAGCAACTGGCACACGCGCCACCCGAACTCCGCGTGGGTGCCCAGGCCGGTGCCCACGGCCGTTCCGCCGACGGGCAATTCCCTGAGCGCCTCCAGCGCATGGGACGCCCGATCCGCGGCGCGCTGCAACTGCCGGGCCATGCCGCCCAGCTCCTGGCCCAGGGTCATGGGCACGGCGTCGTTCAGGTGGGTGCGTCCGATCTTGAGGATCTGCTGCCACTGGCGCGCTTTCTCGGCCAGGGCATCGGCGCAGCGGCCCAGGACGGGGATCAACCGGCTGCGGATTTCCTGCGCGCAGGCCACGTGGATCGCGGTGGCAAACACGTCGTTGCTGCTCTGACCGAGATTGACGTGGTCGTTCGGATGGATGGGCAACTCAGCGGCAAAGCGATCGCCGCCCGAGAGTTCCACGGCCCGGCGCGCGATCACCTCGTTGGCGTTCATGTTGCTCGACGTGCCCGAGCCGGTCTGATACACGTCCACCGGGAACTGGTCGTCCCAGCGTCCTTCGGCCACCTCGCGGCAGGCCGCCAGGAGGGCGTCGACCTGCCGGTCCTCCAGCGCGTGCGGTCCCGCGGCGAAGCGGCCCAGTTGGCGATTGACTTCCGCGGCCGCCCACTTGACCAGCCCCAGGGCGTGGATCAGCTCGCCGGGCAACGGCCGGCCCGAGACCGGGAAGTTCTCCACGGCCCGTTGGGTCTGTGGCCCGTAGTACGCGTCCTTGGGCACGGTCACCTCACCCAGCGAATCGCGCTGCCTGCGTGTCCGGCTCATTGCTTGTTCCCCAGTCCGTCGGTTGTTCCTCAATCCGCCGGCCGATCCTGCTCGCAACCTGCCCGGTTCAGCGGCGCAGCAGACATCTTACCCCAGTCCGCATGATAACGTATCCGCGCGTGCTGACAAGACTGGGTCGCAGCCGCAGGCCGTAAGAAACTGTAAAGGAATTGTTTCCGCAATTGCGGGGAAAAGGTGACAGGCACCATTTGCCGGAACGGCCCGCGACCAACCTTCGGTCGGTGCCCGGCTTCGCACAAATGGTGCCTGTCACCTTTTCCCGGGAAGTTAGAGAGTGTAGCATCAATACAGGCGCTGGTTGCGACAGTCACACTTCAGAGACCA
>CAYXPN010000389.1:0-4656 GCA_964467075.1 uncultured Planctomycetaceae bacterium | reverse complement strand
GGCGCCCTCAGGGTCGGCCCAAGAGACGGAAAAACGGTTCCTGACACCTTTTTCGCTGACACCTTTTTCGCCCTGAGCATCAGCGGCGGCACGCAGCGCCGTCCGCTGCATGCTGTTGTTCGGCAGCACGGCGATGTCGCCCATCAGTCGACGGTGAATCTCTGAACAACTTCTGGCCATTCTGATGCAAATGCTTCGAACGTTGGTCCCCAATGATTCTCCTGTAACTCGCTGTCTCCAAGGTCGATGTCGGTGGTCACCCCAATGCGCGATGCGTGTAGCCTGTAGGCGTTGAAGAAGTGGACCTCCGAAGCAGTAAAGGCGTGTCCCGTTAGCTTGTGGTAGCGGCTGGTCTGCCAAAAGCCGAGGATCATCGACGCCACCCCAGCCACGAGTCGGCCGATGAAGAAAGCCAAGACGCCTTGCCAACCGACCGTGAGAAACCCCACGGCCACCACAGCGACGAGGAAGACACCATAGCCAGCGAGGTAGCTGTACAGGGTCGCAAGCGCAACGAGTCCGGGAATCACGTAAAAGCCAAAGAGATTCAGGAGGATACCGAAAAGTTGCAGCGCCGCGACGAGGATTCCAACCTCTAGAGGAGGAAGTCGCATTGCGAAGGCAACGAGACCTGCAACGAAGGCGAGCATCCCGGGCATGCTCTCGATGCCCTCGGTCGTTTTGAGAATACGGAACGGACTCACCTTCGGAGAGAGCCGGGCCATGAGACCGAACGCGTAGGGTACCGCGATGCGGACCTTCAGGCCGCGCGGGGTGTAAATAGCCATGCGTTTTTCGTCTCCTTGGTTGCTTCGTCTGCCGAACTATCAGTTTAGACTGGTCAGTGTAACACGCTGTAGACTGCTGTGCTGTCAGTCTAACGCGCAAACGCATTTCGGTTGTAACATTATCCGGGGTAACACGTTACGTCTACTTCACCTCGGCCGGGGCGCGTTAGGCTGATTCCGGATATCGTGCGCCGCGGGCGTTGCAATTCGGTCTGCTGGACTACGGACGCCATGCCCGGGAATTCGAGTCGCGGGAAGCGTCGTAGCCGTCGGGTGTACAGTGACGAGCTGAAGGGCGAGGCCGTCCAAATGCTGCTGGACGGACACCGCGCGGAGTCGGTCGCCAAGAAAACGCAAAGCCGGTTAACCTCAATTCCACCCGGAGCCACTGTCCGCTTTCAACTGGCTACGGGACATCTTCTTTCGCATCCGATAGGTACTTTCGCACCCTCCAGTGCGCCTCCGCCACATCCATCATTGCCCCTGCGACGCATCCACCACACTGAAGCGGTGGATGGTCACTTCGTGGTAGACCTCGCCGGGGCGCAACACCGTGGAGGGAAACTGCGGCTTGTTGGGCGAGTCGGGATAGTGCTGCGTCTCCAGACACACGCCGTGGTGCGGCCCGTAGGGCTTCCCGCCCCCGCGAAACCGGTCGCTTAGTCCGTTGGCCGTGTAAAGCTGCACGCCCGGCTGCGTGGTCCATACCTCCATCACGCGCCCGCTCTCGGCATCGACCAGGCGCGCAGCCCGTGCCATGCGCTCGCCCGACGGCTTGTTGAGCACGTAGCAATGGTCGTATCCGCCGGGCACCTGCTCGATGCGCGACCCGACGGTCTGTGGGCGGGCGAAATCCAGCGGCGTGCCGCGCACGGGCTCGATCCGGCCGCTGGGAAGCTTCGCCCGGTCGGCCGGCAGATAATGATCGGCATTGAGCCGGAGTACGTGCCCCAGCACGTCGCCCGAGCCCGCCCCGGCCAGGTTCCAGTAGGCATGGTTGGTCAGGTTGACGTGCGTGGGCTTGTCGGTCCGCGCCGTGTAGTCCATGCACAGCTCGTTGTCGTTGTTGAGCGTGTAGCGCACGGCGACTTCAAGCTTGCCGGGATAGCCCTCTTCGCCGTCCGGGCTCACCAGGCGCAGCTCGACGCCGACCCGATCCTCGCCTTCCAAAGCGCGGGCGTCCCAAAGCTGTTTCTGGAAGCCGTTGCGTCCGCCGTGGATGTGGTTGGTGCCGGCGTTGGGCGTGATGGGATACTTCACGCCGTCGAGCACAAATTGCGCACCCGCGATGCGGTTGGCATAGCGACCCACCACCGAGCCGAACAGCGGATGGCCGGCCAGGTAGTCGTCCAGCGAGTCGAGAAACAAGGTGACGTTTTCCACTCGCCCCTCGCGGTCGGGCACTTCCACGGCGATCAGCGTGGCCCCATAGGTCATCACCTTCACGCGCATGTCGCGGCGGTTGGTCAGCGTGTAGAGGTCCACTTGCCGTCCGTCGGGCAATCGGCCGAAGGCCGAGCGCTCGACGGCCAGGGTGTTGCCCGCCGGCTCTGGGGTTTCGGCTGCTCGTTCGGCCGCCTGCACCCACTGGCCCGCCGGCAGTGCGGCAAGCACGACCACCAGGGCCAGCACGGCCGACCACAGACAACGGTGCGGCGGTAGCTTGTGCGATCGACTTGTCACGGTTTGCCTCCTTAACGTCTTACGTTGTAACTTCTGCGCACCGTGCGCGCATCAAGTACAGTAGTTTGTACAGTACGTTCAACTTCCGCTTTCCGCTTTTGGTTGCGGCCGCAGGCCGCGTTGAGCGAGAGCCTCTCTCGTGGTGCTGCGCCAACCGGAGACTCATGCCTCCGGCTCGCCGTCAATACCATCGGCGCGCCGGAAGCAGTTGAAAGGATAGCCGATGCGCCGGCAACAAGCAAATCCGGCCGCTGCGCCGTGTTCCCTCGCTCCGGAACGCCGAGACGTGTGCATCAGCGTCCATGCCTGCGCCCGGTTGCTGGCAGGGTGCCTGCCGCGGATAATGCGCATTGCCGAAGGCTGGCTGGAGAGTTGACGCTCCTCCTCCCCGCCAGGCTGCGCCGCGTGCAAGTAAACGAAAGGAACCTCCCGTGGCAGAACGGCCCTTGGATTTCCGCAGCGACACGATCACCCGGCCCACCCCCGCCATGCGCCAAGCCATGGCCGCGGCCGAGGTGGGCGACGACGTGTTCGGCGAAGACCCCACGGTCAACCGCTTGCAAGAGCGCGTGGCCGAATTGCTGGGCAAGGAGGCTGCGCTGTTTGTCCCCTCGGGCACCATGGCCAATCTGATCGGCGTGCGCCTGCACTGCCAGCCGGGCGACGAGCTGATCTGCGAGGCGGGCAGCCACGTGTTCAACCACGAGCAGGGCGGCTATGCGCAGCTCTGGGGCATTGCGGCCCGGCCGGTGATCGGACGGTACGGCGTGCTCGAACCCGAGCAGCTTGCCGGGCTCGTTCGGCCGGACAATGCCCACTACCTGCGCACGCGCCTGGTCTGCCTGGAAAACACCCATAACCGCGGGGGCGGGAAGATCCAGCCGCTCGAGATCATGGAGGCCGTCTGCCGCTGGGCCCGGCAGCACCACCTGGCCACCCACCTGGACGGGGCCCGACTGCTCAATGCCGTGGTGGCCACGGGCATTCCCGCGGCGCGCTGGGCCGCGCAGTTCGACACGGTGGGCATCTGCTTCAGCAAGGGACTCGGCGCACCGGTCGGCTCGGCCGTGGCCGGTCCAAGAGAATTGATCCGCCGCGGGCATCGGTTGCGCAAGGTGCTCGGCGGCGGCATGCGCCAGGCAGGCGTGCTGGCCGCGGGCGCGCTCTATGCACTGGACCATCACGTGGATCGGCTGGCCGAAGACCATGCCCATGCCCGGCGTCTGGCCGAAGGCGTGCGCGTGATCGCGGGTCTGCGCCTGGAGCCGGAGGCGGTGGAGACCAACATGGTCTTCTTCAAGGTCGATCCGGCTTTGGGCAGCGCGGCCCAGTTCACCGCGGCCTTGAAAGACGAGGGAGTGCTGGTGCTGGCCGACGGGCCGCAAACGATCCGCATGGTGACCCACCTGGACGTGACGGCCGAGGAGGTGGACGCGGCTGGGCGCGTGATCGAAAAGACGGCCTGCAGCCGCGCCGCAGCCGGTGCGGTGATCACACCAGCCCGCTGAGGCTCAGCAGCCCCACGGCCTCGCGACTGGCAAAGGGCTCGCCGTAGCGCGTGTTGATGGCAAAGCCCCAGGTGGCGGCCTGTTCGCGCAGCCGGTCGATAAAGGTGGGCGGCTCCTGGGGCCGGCCCTCGATGAACTGGCTGCGATAGCACTCGATGGCCTGCTGTTTGCGCTGCCAGTAGGGAGTGATGTCGAGAATGAAGGCCGGCTGCGGGATGATCCGCAAGTGGACGCAGAAGTAGTAATAGATCCGCTCCGGATAGTGCGGCACGCCGGGCAGGTCGGTCTTGGTCAGCTTGGCCCAGAAGCGGGCGGCCTCGACCAGCCCGGTGGCCGCCACGTGGTCCGGATGGGCATCGACCCAGTAGGGGGCGAAGAGCCAGCGCGGGCGCGTGCGCCGGATGACCGCGGCCAGTGCGGCGCGGGCTTCGAGCGTGGGCTCCAGGGAGCGGTTTTCCAGCCCCAGGTTTTCGCGCCAGTCGAGGCCGAGGATTTCCGTGGCCGCGGCGGTCTCTTTCGCGCGCATTTCGGGCGAGCCGAAGGGCGTGGGCTCGCCGGAAGTCAGGTCGAGCACGCCGACGGTGAGCCCCTCGTCCTTCATGCGCATGATCGCCCCGGCCATGCCCAGCTCGGCATCGTCCGGATGGGGTGAGACCACAAGTGCGTCGAGCATGGAT
>CAYXPN010000388.1:0-4688 GCA_964467075.1 uncultured Planctomycetaceae bacterium | reverse complement strand
GCCCCGGCCACCCGAGACGGATCAGCCCCGGCCACCCGGCCGACAACTTCCCGGGGCTTCGCTTCGCTCCAGCCCCGGCCACCCGAGACGGATCAGCCCCGGCCACCCTGTCGCTCATCCTCAGCCCGAGCCGGTCGATCCTCTTGCGTGCGGCGATCCGATGGCGCACACGGTCGTGCTGCCCAGCTACGAGGAGGTAGCTGCCGACCGCTGGGCCTTTGTGCGCATGACGCGCCTTGTGCACCGCGAGAGCAACCCGTTCTGTGCCCGCCGCCTGGTACAGTATCACGGGCCCGAGGCCGTGGTGGTTAATCCGCCGGCCTTGCCCTTGGACGAAGCGGAGCTGGACCGCATCTACAGCCTGCCCTTTACGCGCCGGCCGCACCCGAGCTACCGCGAGCCGATTCCGGCGTTCGAGGTGGTCAAAGATTCGGTGCAGATCATGCGCGGCTGCTTCGGCGGCTGCACGTTCTGTTCGCTCAGCTTGCACCAGGGCCGGACCATCCAGAGCCGCAGCCAGGAGTCAATCCTGGCCGAAATCCGCGCCCTGGCCGGGCAGCCGGGCTTCTCGGGTGTGGTGAGCGACCTGGGCGGACCCACGGCCAACATGTATCGCATGGGGTGCAGCCGGCCGGAGATCGCCGCCCGCTGCCGGCGCACAAGCTGCCTGTATCCCACGGTCTGCCGCCTCTTGCGCGCCGACCACGGGCCGCTCGTGCGCCTTTTGAAAGCTGCGCGCAAGTCGCCCGGCGTGCGCAAGGTGCTCGTGGCCTCGGGTGTGCGCATGGACCTGGCGCTGCGCAGCCCGGCCTATGTGAGCCACCTGGCGCGCCATCACACGGGCGGGCTCTTGAAGGTGGCGCCCGAACACTGCGCGGCCGAGGTGTTGCGGCGGATGCGCAAGTGCTCGATCGACCACTTCGAGCGATTTGCCCGAAAATTCGAGCGCCTTTCCCGCGCGGCCGGGCGCGAGCAGTATTTGGTGCCGTATTTCATGGCCGGCCACCCGGGCTGCGATCTCGGGGCCATGATCGAGCTGGCCGTGTATCTCAAACGCACCGGCTACCGGCCCGAGAAGGTGCAGGATTTCATCCCTGCGCCCATGGAGCTGGCCACGTGCATGTACTACACGGGCATCGACCCCGTGACGGGCGAAGAGGTCCATGTGCCGCGCGGGGCCCGCGAGCGGCGTTTGCAGCGGGCCTTGCTGCAATTCTGGAAGCCGGAGAACCACGAGGACGTGCGCCGGGCCCTGGAGCAGGCGGGCCGGCTGGATTTGATCGGCAGTGGGCCGGATTGCCTGATTCCCGCGCGCCCGCCGCGCGGGTTCGACAAGGGGGCGGAATCACGCGCCGGGGTGTCGCAGGCGCGGCGCGCCCGGCAGCGCGGCACGCCGCCCAATCCGCGCACCGCGGGCTATCGGCCCTATCGCAAGACCTTCCGCCGGCGGTAGCAGCCGGACGAAGCGGAGGGTGGCACGCCCTCAGAAGCGCGTGGCTGAGCCCACTCGCCACTGACCACGCCCATTGCTAAAGCTCTGGGTGTGCCACCCAACTCAGCACTTCGCCCGGTGGTTGGGTAAACGCCGTGCGTGCGAGCACGCACGCGCGGTTCGTAGGACGGACCTCTGGTCCGTCGCCCTCCACGTTCCGCGTGCGTGCGAGCACGCACCCTACGGACTGTTCGAGATGCTCTTGCTCCGCTTGTTCAAGTACAGCGGGCAGCACAGCGACCGGCGCGATCCCGTGAAATATGTCGGACACGTAGCCCCGGTTCCATGGTCAAAGTAGCACGCGCCGGGGTCTCATGGCTGGCTTGCCGAGCAGTGCAAGAATCCGGCGGAAGAAGATTCGCGGTAGGCGAACGCACGCGGGGGCAAGCTGCCGGTGGCACGCGCCTGTTGTCGCATTTTCGCCCTTTCCCCTTTTCGTGATGCTTGGCCATGCGGTGGGGCCTGGGATGCTTGGATGCCGCGGCCAGCTTGCCCGGCGGGGTCCGGCGGTGGTAGGATGGCGGCTGAAAGAGGGCGCCGGCCAGCCGCTGCGGACTAACGTCGCGATTCCCTGGACCGGCAATGGATGCGGCGAGTCCGCTGACCGGTGCTCGATGAGGTTGCACATGATGCTTCGGCGACTGCCGCTGCTTGTGGTCTGCCTGGTTCTGTCGGGCTGCCTGCAGTTCGGTCCCAACGTGACGACCACCGCGCCGTCGATCGAGCAGGTGCGCCGCGGCCGGGCCGCAAGATGGGGCGGTAGCTGGCGGCGCAGGTCAATTTGCACGCATTCCAGTTCTCGGTCGGCGTTGTGCTGGAGCTGCACGACTGGTCAGATGACGGCTGGCGGCCGATACAATGTTAGGAAGGGGGCCGAGGGTCGGCCAACCCGCGTGACGAAAGGGGAAAGTCATGCCCGGCGAGTGGAAAGAGGTTGTGCGGTTGCGTTTTCGAGGGGCCCGGTTCCGGGACCACGCCTTGGACCTGTCGGCCGTCACGGAGCTTCGATGTTTTCAGGAAATCGTGGCGGAGACGGCGAAGGCACTTTGGCGCGCCGCAAATCCGGGTCGGCAGCGGCTCCCAGCCCACTTCGAGGAGCGAACGCGGCTCTGTTTGCGGCGAATTGAAGACGGCAGCGCTACCGTGCCCCTGGAGGTCTACTTGGAGCCTCCCGAGCAGCCCAAGCTCTGGCCAGAGCCCTCAGAGCCCATCGAGTTGAACAATGCTATCGAGCTGACCCGTCGCGTGCTGGAATCAGCCGCAGCGCGCGCTGAGCTTCCTTCGAACGTTCCGAGGAGCTTGATGCCGCAATTCGCGGAGTTTGGCAAGACGCTGGGAGAAGGAGAGGAGATCGAACTGCAACCGGCCTCTGGTGGGGAATCGGTGCGCGTCAACCCCGCGGTGCGAGAGCACTTGGGGTCATACACGGAGCGCCCCCAGGCAACGCCTGTGGACTTGACGGGCGAGTGTCTGGAGGCAGACGTGCGGCAGAAGCGATTTCAGCTATGGGTCGATGCGCAAACGCCTGTTCAGGCCACCTTCGACGCCGCGCAGGAGGAACTGGTTACGTCGGCGCTGAAGGACCATCGCTCCGTTCGCATTCGCGTGCGCGGGGTCGCAGAGATTTCATCAGAAGGCAAACCGTTGCGGTTCACGAGTGTCGAATTGCTGGAGTTGGTTGCCGCGCGAAGCGAGGAGCTGGATCCCAACGCACCGACGATCGAAGAGGAGCTGGCTGCCATCGTGGCGGACGTTCCTCAGGAGGAATGGGATCGGCTGCCGGCGGACCTGACCGATAATCTCGACCAATACCTTTACGGGGCGCCCGAATGATGCGCAAGGTATTTGCCGACACGCTGTATTGGATAGCGATCGTCAAGCCGCGCGATCCGTACGAACCGGCAGCGAAGGAAGCTCGCAGAACGATCGGGCCATGCATCATCGTGACGACCGACGAAGTTCTTTGCGAGTTTGTGACCGCATTCAGAGAAGATGGGCCCACGCTTCGCAAGAAGGCGGCACAGATTGCAAGGAAGCTCATCGAGAACCCCAACGTCAAAGTCGTGATGCAGTCACGGGATTCGTTTCTACGGGCGCTGCAGCGGTTCTATGAGAGACCGGACAAGCAGTACAGTCTGACAGACTGCTCTTCCATGAATGCGATGGACGCAGAGGGGATCAGAGAGGTACGGACGAATGACCATCATTTTGAACAAGAAGGCTACAATGTTCTGATCCGCAAGCAATAGCCGCGCAGCTCAGGCACACCGTGCCCGACGCCAGGCGCGGGTGCAAGCAGGCTTCCCCTTTGGAATCGCGAAAGCACGAAAGGACGAAAACGCGAAAAGGGGAGAGGGAAGCCCAATTGGGAGAAATCCTGTGTGCCACTGCCAGCGTGTCAAGTAGCGCCCGAGCGGCTTGGAACCACGTACCAATGGACAAGGCATCTGCGGCAGCCGCGCAATGCTCGATTTACCATATTCACTGGTGATTGAGGCCACGGATGAACCGGACTACTTTGGGTTCTATTCGCCCGAGTTGGCGGTGTTCACCGGGATCGGACACTCTGTGGAGGATTGTCTCTACAAGGCCAAGTGGGGCATGCAGGAGCACGTGGATTTGTTGAAGAAACAGGGGCTGCCCGTTCCCCCGCGCAACGCCAACCCGACGGTGACCATCCAGAATGAGCAACGCACTCCCACGGCTTGACCAGCCACTGAGACGACGCTTAGAACTGGTAAAGGTATTACTTCCCGGGGCTTCGCTTCGCTCCAGCCCCGGCCACCCGGGCCTGGGCATCGAATTCGGGAAACAATTCGTTTACAAGTTCTTACACCCCGGCCGCTTGATCCTGGCGACGGCCGGTGTGCCGCTTTGTTGCTGTTTGCTGGTTTGCTGGTGCGCCCATGCAGCGGCCGCCCAGCCTGGGTGCCACTGCTGGCTTGTCCAGCAGTGCCTCAGCGGCCTGGATGGAAGCACGGTTGGACAAGCCAACCGTGGCACCCGTGAACCGGTTGAACTCGCACAGGTCGAAACTGCACCAGCAGCCGCGGCCCCGGCCGAACCAGCACCGGCCGACGCTGCGACGCGCACCTGGACCGATGCGACCGGCACCTACACCGTCGTGGCGGCCCTGGTCGATGCGGCCGAGGGCAAGGTGCAGCTCAAGCGGCCCGACGGTACGGTGCTCGTCGTG
>CAYXPN010000387.1:0-4692 GCA_964467075.1 uncultured Planctomycetaceae bacterium | reverse complement strand
CTCCAGCCCCGGCCACCCATCTGAGCTCTGCTCCAGCCTCGGCCACCCATCTGAGGGCCCACGATTTCGGACCCGGTTTGTTCACAAGCTTCAACGAGCGCCGGCTGCCTGGGCGCGACAGAACGGCTCCAGCGGCCGGGCAACGGGCGGCAGTGCTGGTTCATCAGGCCAAATCTTCCCCCCGCGGTGGCGGAACTCAAGCTGTCCCATAGCGATTAAACAATCAAGACGCCCCGTAACGATTAAACCATGCCCGCTGGGCAAAGGGAAGCTTCTCCTTCTGCGTCCCCGGCTCCTCCGGCACACCCAAGGGCAGGAGCACGCGCACCTGTCGGCCTGCGGGCACGCCGAGCAGGCGCGCAATGCGTTCGGCCTTCTGCATGCGGCGCAACACGCCGTCGAGCCACACGGTGGCATAGCCCAGCGCGGTGACGGCCAGCAGCATATTTTCCACGCAGGCCGCGCAGTCCTCTGCGGCAAAGGAGAGCTCTTCGAGAATCGGCCGCGGATCGATCACACAGACGATCATGGCCGCGGCTGTCTCGCAGGCCGGCCGGTCCACGATCTCGGCGATCTGGCCGAGCAATTGCGGCTCGTCGACGATCACAAACGAGACGACCTGCTCGTTCCTTGCCGACGGCGCCTGGATGCCCGCCTGGACGATCCGCTGCAAGTCCTCGCGCGCAATGGGCGTGGGGCGGAAAGGCCCGCGGTAGCTGTGGCGCTTTTGGATCGCCTCGAACAGGTCCATCGGCCCTTACCTCCGAGATGCGAAACCAATAAAAACGCGGCCGGCTTGGACACGGCCGGCGCGCAGAAACTCAGGCAGATTGAGCTGGTCCGGCAGCGAGCCCCCACACACCGGCCGGGAGGCGCCCGGGGAGGTGGCGACGGCCGCAGGCGCAGGGCCCGAGCAGGCGCGGCGGCCGATTCACCCCACCACGGCCAGAATCTCGTCCTCGCTCATAATGAGCAGCTCTTCGCCGTCGATCACCACCTCCGCGCCCGCGTAGCGGCCGAACACCACGCGGTCGCCCTCGCAGACCTGGTGGTCGGCGCGGCTGCCGTTTTTTAACAGCCTTCCATCGCCGACCGAGAGCACGCGCCCCTGCTGCGGCCTCTCGGTAGCAGTATCGGGCAGCACGATGCCGCCGGGACTGATCGGTTCGGCTTCGAGTCGCTTGACGACCACGTTGCTGCCCAGGGGCACGACTTTCATGACCGGAGACCTCCCTCTTGTGGCGTCGGCGGCTGCGGGGACGGCCGCCACCTCGAAAACCCGGATTTTGACGCGCGGGTTCCAGATGCACAAGGGACGCGTGCCGAACCGCGGGACGGCGTACACAGCGCAGTTCCGGCACGCGATGGGAACGCCCCGATGGCTCGAAACGGATCCATAGAGCCGTACAAGCCCCCCCGCGGAGGCAGCAACCTGTCCACATGAGGCCGTTGCCGTGCATGCGTCCGGCGGGGCAGGTGCCTGCGAGTCCGGCTCGGGCGATCTTCAGGCGCCCAGCCGGGTGCGAATCGCTGGAGAAGCCTGGAAAATCACCCTTGCCGGGTTGGCGCAAATCCCTACACTTAGCGGACGGTGGGCCTGCCGCCTGTGGGCTTTTGCCTGCTGCGCGTGGCCCGGGCGCGCGAGGGCGAGGCGCTGTCGGGCCGGGATTCGCAGGAGGCGATTGTCCCCATCAGGCGCTGGGCCAAGAGACACGTTTCGGACAATTCCCACGAGTTGGCACCACGGGGACCGCTGGCGTGCCGGTCCGCCGAAGTCCATGGTCGGCCTTCCTGTCGCAAGGCGTCCCACAGCGGAGCGACAGGCAACAACTCGCCCGAACCACGTCCTGTTTCGAGGCCGATCGTTGGCCCTGGCGGTCGCGGCCCTTAGCGCGCTCTGGGGCGATCCAAAGGCCGAACAAGGAGGGCCCGATTCAAAAGGCCTTTGGGGGGCAACCGGTTGGGTTGCCGTTCGCCCAGCCCCGGGCCTCCAAGGCCCGCGGCAAGCGTGCCGCGGCTGCGGCGGGCCGCCACCTGAAACAGCACCGCGGGAATCTGCGACCCGCTGGTCTCCGCTCACGCCAACCACCGCCCCTGCCCCGCAGCGGGGGCGGTGTTTTTTTGGCAGCAAACAGAAAAGGCTTTGCCGTCCGCCAAAGCGGTCATTCGGTCGCCGCAGCCGCCCGCCCGCGCCGGCCCGCCCCGGTGCGCAAGCGCCTGAGCCACGGCCACACGTGGCGATAGGCAGCCACCACGGCCTGGCCGCGCAGGCCCGGCAGGCCCACGGCCAGCCGGCCCACCGTGTACGTCTCGGGCCGCCAATGGGCATGGGCTTCGCTCAAGGGGCCCTGGAAGTCGAGCGTGTGGTATTCCGCCAGGCTGTGGAAGCGCTCGAGCATGTAGTAGCGCAGCAGTTGGCCGGGCGAGCAATCGGCGAAGCCCGGATCGTAGCCCACCTTGCACGAGTGATAGACCCTCTTGGCCCGCTGACCATAGGCAAAGGCCACGGCCCGAGCGCCGCAGCAGAGGAAGCTCAGCTCAAGCTGGCCCCAGGCGGCCAGGTGTCGCGCCTGGCGCAGGAAAAAGGCGAACATGCCCTTCGCGCTTAAGACCGAGGTGCCGGCCGGGCCTTTCCAGCTCCGGTCTTCCAGCTCAAAGCCGCGGCGCAGGTGCGGTTCGACCTCGTGGGGGTCGAGCTGAGTGAGGACCTTCAACTCCACGCCGCCCTGCCGGGCCAGGCGTCGGGCCGCGGCGGCCATGTGCTGGCGATGCCTGCGCGACCAGCCGCGACGGCAGCACTGCCAGTCGTGGTCGATCGCCAGGCGCCCGACCTCGTAGCAGGGGTGCTCGTGGACCGAGCAGCCCACCGCGCGCAGCGACCGGGCAAGCGACTGCCAGTCGGGCGACTCCAAGGGTACTTCCTCGAGCCACAAGAGCGGCCAAGCCAGGGTCCGCACCGCCTGGGCCAGGCAATCGAGCATGCACGCGCCGTCTGCGCCCGGATCGACCAGCAGGGCCCCGCTGGTGGCCCAGCCGTTGTTCGGTAGCATGGCCGTGCGCACGGTCCCGGCCAGCCGGCGCTCGACCAGCGGCAGCACGCCCACCCATTGGCCCTGGTCTTCTACGGCCAGCACGCAGAGCGGGCTGCCGGGGGCGAAACGCTCGATCCATTGGGCTGCGGTTTGGGCACGCGTGGCCGGCAGGGTGATGGGGCTGCGCTGCCAGAGGTCGTCCCATTGGGCGGCCGCCCCACGCAGCTCAGCGATGCTTTCCAACCGGACGACCCGCACTGGGAACCACCTTGTCTGCCGGAGTTGCCCCGCGAACAGCTCAGAAGCAGTGTCCCGCGGCTCATCGCACTGCTTGCCCGGCGGGCAAGCAGTGGCACACCATTGTTTTCCAGCAAAGTCCCGGGCAATTCCCGGAGATGCTCAACTATCCGTCAGCCGGCCGGCAAAGCAAGCTGCTGCTTTGCGCAATCGCCGGCCGGGGCGGGCGCCGGGCCGGCCGGACATCGGGCCGCAGGCAGGGGGGGCCACTGCTACAACCGACACAGGCGGACGGCCCCGGGCCAGCACCGGCCACGAAGAGCGGCCCTTTAGCGGCTGAGCCTTCCGGTAGTGCATTGGTAGGGGCGACGCATGCGTCGCCCCTGCAGAAACTGTCACCCCGCACCGACCGGAAGCTGGTCTAGCCGATCCCCAACCGGCACGCACAGAAAAAACCCCCACTGGCGGCTGGACATGGGCCGCACCGCTTGTTTCAATGTGAGTGGCCGGTCGCCGGGGTTCCGGGCATCGGAGCCGGGGCTTCGAGGCTGGCCGCCTGCCTGAAAGCCTACCGTAAGAGCAGTTCGGGCTGTGGGCGGCTCGCCAGCACGCAGCCGCTGGAAACGCACACGCCCGGGGAGTTGGGCCCGCCGTCTGCATTCTCAAGGAGATCGATCATGAGACGATCCACGCGCCGCACGTTTCTCAAGCAAGCCGCGGCCACTGCGGGAGTGGCCACCACGTTTACGATCGCCGGCACCCAGGCCTCGGGCCGCGTGCTGGGGGCCAACGAGACAATTCGCGTGGGTGTGGCCGGCATCCACGGCCGCGGGGGCGGCCACATCGGTGCCTTCATGGGCATGGACAAGGTGCAGGTGACCCACCTGATCGATCCCGACGCGCGGCTGTTTCCCTCGCGCAGCGAGTCGATCCGCCAGAAAGGCGGCAACACGCCCAAGTGTTTCCAGGACATCCGCAAGGCCGTGGAGGACAAGCAGTGGGACGCCATCTCCATTGCCTCGACCAACCACTGGCATTCACTGTTGGCCATTTGGGCAATCCAGGCGGGCAAGCACGTGTATGTGGAAAAGCCGTGCAGCCACAACGTGTTCGAGGGGCGCAAGCTGGTTGAGGCGGCACGCAAGTACGACGCCATCGTCCAGCACGGCACCCAAAGCCGCAGCAGCGGCGGCTGGCACCACCAGGTCGCCGCAGCGGCCAGCGGCGAGTACGGCAAGCTGTTGATCTCCTACGGCTATGCCAGCAAGCCGCGGCGGAGCATCGGCTTCGCCGAGCCCCAAGACCCGCCCGAGGGTCTGGACTTCAACATCTGGCTCGGCCCCGCCCCCGAGCAGCCTTATCACAAGAATCTGGTCCACTACAACTGGCACTGGTTCTGGGACTTCGGCAACGGCGAGATCGG
>CAYXPN010000386.1:0-4694 GCA_964467075.1 uncultured Planctomycetaceae bacterium | reverse complement strand
AGGGGCGCAATATGATTCTCCACGGCGCGCGGAGCGGGCTTCAAACGCCTGAATACTCGCTCCCCCTGAAACCCCCGCCCACAAGGAGCCCAGCATGTCCACTCTCACGCGACGCGAGTTCCTGACCAGGGCCTCGATGGCAACCGGCGCACTGGCGCTGGGAGGCCGTCTGTCCGCGGCCCAGCTTCCACCCGAAGCAACTTCGGTGCGGGCGAAGGCCGGCTCAGACATCGTCACCCTCGGCAAGACCGGCATCAAGACCTCGGTGCTGGGCATGGGCACCGGGACCAACTCGGGTCGCGAGCAGCGCGAGTTGGGCCAGGATGCCTTTGTGCGCCTGATGCGCGCGGCCTATGACCGCGGCATCCGCTACATCGACACAGCCGGCATGTACCGAACCCACGACTTCGTCGGGGCAACGCTCAGGGAGCTTCCCAAGGGCCACGTCTTCGTCCAGACCAAGACCTGGGCCAGGAGCGCCAAGAAGGCACGGGACGACATCGAGCTCTTCCGTCGCCAGTTGGGCATGGAAACGCTCGATACGCTGCTCATCCATTGCATGACCGAAGACGAGTGGCCCAACGCCCTGCGACCGGTGATCGACGTGCTCGTGGAAGCCAGGCACAAAGGCCAGGTCCGGGCGATCGGCGTCTCGTGCCATTCGTTTGCAGCCCTGGAAGACGCCGCGGCAGCCGAGCAAATGGACGTACACCTGGTGCGGATCAATCCCTTCGGGCGCGTGATGGACGACACGCCTGAGAAGGTCAGCACCGTGATCAAGAACATGCACGCGAAGAACCGCGGCGTGATCGGGATGAAGATCTACGGCAACACCGGGCTCAGGAGCCGGCAGGAACGCTTCGAGTCGCTCAAATACGTGCTCGGCCTGGGCGGCGTACACGCCTTTACGATCGGCTTTTCCAAGATCGAGCAGCTCGATGAAACCCTGGAGCTGATCGAGCAGGCAAGTTCGGCCTGAGCTCGCCCCGTTTCACGATCCGAGGAGACCACCGTATGAAACGGCGAGACTTCATCCGGAAATGCGCACAGACCACCGTGGCCGCGGCCGGCGCTGCTGCGCTTCGGCGCGCCGCCGCGGGCGAAAAAGTCGTGGGGGCCAACGAGAGAATCCGCGTCGGCTGGATCGGCTGCGGGGGGCGCGGAACCTTCGTCGCGCGGTGTTTCCACGAATCGCCCGCGGCCGAGATCGTCGCTGTTTGCGACGTTTATGAGCCGCAATGCGACAAGGCGCGGGCCTGGGTCGGCCGCGGGGCCGCGGCCTGTGCCGACTTCCGCCGCGTGTTGGATCGCCGGGACGTGGACGCCGTGCTGATTGCCACCCCGGACCACTGGCACGCGATTCCCACCGTGCTGGCCTGCCGGGCGGGCAAGCACGTGTACGTCGAGAAGCCGCTGGGACACAATGTGGCCGAGGGCCGGGCAATGGTCGACGCGGCCCGGCAGCACAATCGAATCGTGCAGACGGGCACGCAGCAGCGCTCCGCGGCCCACTTCCACCGGATTCGCGAAATCGTCCAGAGCGGACAGCTCGGCGAGGTGAAGTTCGTGCGCATCTGGAATTACAGCAACCTGACGCCCCGCGGCATCGGCCGTGCGCCCGACGGCGAGCCGCCCGCGGGGCTCGACTGGGACCTCTATCTCGGCCCCGCGCCACGGGTGCCGTTCAACCCCAAGCGGTTCCTGGGCACCTATCGCTACTTTTGGGACTATGCCGGCGGCGTGCCGACCGACTGGGGCACCCACCGCTTCGACGTGCTGCACCTGGTCATGGAGCAGGGCGTCCCGCGAACCGTGTCAGCTTCCGGCGGCCGGTTCGTCCTCGACGATGCCGGCGAGGTGCCCGACGTGCTCCAGGCCACCTACGAGTATCCGGGCTTCGTCCTCAGCTATGAGTGCACGCTCTTGAACGCCTTCGGCACGGGCCCAAGAACGCCGGGGATGAAGTACTATCGGGCCAATGGTCCGGACGACCGGCCGAACGGGATGGCCTTCTACGGCAGCAATGGGACGCTGCTGGCCGATCGGTTGGGCTTCGAGATCATGCCCGAACTGCACCCCGGCCGAAAAGCGACCGCGGCCGACCGCGGCTCGCCGGAACACTTCCGCATGAAGCGCGAGGAAGGCTTCACACCCGACTCGACGAAGCAGCACGTGGAAAACTTCCTCGAGTGCATTCGTTCGCAAGAGCGGCCCGTGGCCGACGTCGCCTGCGCCCACCAGGCTTCCGTCGTGGCCCACCTGGCCAACATCGCCTACAAGACCGGGCGCAAGCTGTGCTGGGACGGCCGGCAGGAACGGTTCATCGACGACCCGGAGGCGGACCGGCTTTTGGCCCGCCGGGCCCGCAGGCCTTGGGACCTCATTTGACAACTCATGGTGTTTGCATTGTCAACGATCAGTGGGTCACGACCGGATATCGTCAAGACCGGCCGCCCGCTGGCTCGCCCTCGCGCATTGCCCGTACAGGGTTCCACGTACAAGGTTCCAACAGGAGCACTACCATGCTGAGAAAACCATCTTTGTGGCTCGTGGCTGTTGCCGCCCTGATGACGTGCGCTGTCGCGGCGGATGATCTTCTGGCCGGGGCCGAGGACGCGCTGGTCGAGGATTTCGAGAGCGGCGACCTGGATCAGTGGGTCGTGGATGCGCGACAGCAGGCTTCGCGCCCGCCCCTGATCCGGGAAATCGTGCCGCGTGGCGGCAGTGCCGCCTTTCACCTGAAGGGCGACTTCCATAACGGGGTGTACCTGCGCGACAGGAGTTTTGGCGATTTCTCGCTCAGCGTGCGCATGCAAAAGACCGGGGGCAGCTATGCCGGCGTGGTCGTGCGGGACCACTGGCGCGTGTACTTCCAGATGCGCAACTACCTGTCGCTCAATTCCGACGCCCAGGGCATGGAGTCGCAGGGCGAGCTGTTCAAGTCGGCCGAGACGTTCCCGGGCGTACACGACCTGCAAGTCATCTGCGCCGGCCCGCTGTTGCACGCGCTGATCGACGGAAAGCGCATCTGCACGCAGAAAATCACGACCCCCGAAGGCCGCGTGGGCTTCTACGCCCATGGCGGCGGCGAGGCGTATTACGACGACCTGCGCATCGAGACGCAGGTGGGGCCCGAGCACTACGTCTCGGTCGAACCGGACGCGCCGGACAACTGCCTGGTCCGCTCTCCCGACAGTCCCGTCAGACTGCGGTTCCGCGTGAGCAACTACGCAGACGCCCCCCAGAGGGTGGACGTCAGCCTGGCAGTCGGCTCGTGGAGCGGCGCGATCGTCAGCGACGAGCAGTCGCTCGCCTCCACGGTCGATGCCCAGGCAAGTTGGGCCGCCCAGTTCGACCTCGGGCGGATTTCCGCGGGCTTCTATAGGATCATCCTGCGGGCCTCGTGCGACGGCAAGGAGGTGTGTGCAATCGACGATCTGCCGCTGGCGGTTCAACCTCGGGGCACGGGCGAGTTCAGCGCGCCGGCAATCCCCGTCGGCGCGTACTACAAGTACTACAACCGGAAAGCGCCGATTTACGTCAACACCTACGCACACGCCGCGGCGCGCAGCATGGAGCAGGCGCACTTCAACGCCGTGGTCGCCGATCCCTCGTTCTCGCCCGAAGTGATCGGCATCTTCGCAAGCTACGGCATTGCCACGGTCGCCCGGGGGCAGTTTCTCGATCATTCGGCCGTGATCGCGACGTTAAGCCACGATGAACCCAAGCCGGACGAGGTCGCCCAAGTGAAAGCCGCCTATGCCCGGTTGGGGGAAACAACCGACAAGCCGATCACCACCTGCATGGTGGGCGACGCCTTGGGATTGGGCCGGGAAGGCGGCCCGCTTTGGATCTGGCGCGAGCTGCAGCCCGAGCTGCGTTGTTTCCGCTGGTACGGCATCAAGAAGAGCTTCTACGGCCCCCTGCACGAGGTGAAATACAAGCCGTACCTGCCGCTTTCCTCGGTGCTGAGAATCGCCGAGGCCTCGAGTGACACCCCTTACTGGTTTGTGCCGCCGGCCCTGGGCAAAACGGAGCACGAGGCATATTACCACAAACCGACGCCCGCAGAAACCTCGTGCATGATGCACCTGGCCATGGCCTACGGCGCCGACGGCATTCTGTTTTTCGCCTACCAGAGCCACGGCGCCTGGAAGTGCTTCGTGGAGCAGGACTCCCTCGAGGCCACCGACGGCTGCTACGCCGCGGCCGCGGAGACGGCGGCCAGGATCGCCGCCAACGCGGACCTGCTGGCAACCTTGGGGCACGTGGGCCTGGACGTGCGCTGCCCCAGTCCGGTCGTTGACGCCGTGCCCCGCGGGCGTGAAGGCGACGCCAGGCGCTACGTCTACGTGGTGAACAAGGACACGCAGAACCCGGTGAGCACCCGGCTGCTGCTCTGGGCCGAGCTGTGGAACATGACCACGGTCGAGGACCTGTTCAACCACCGGCAGCTCCCCATCCGGCTCGATGAAGAAGGCTACCTGAGCGTCCCCGTCAGCCTCGGCCCGGGCGAAGGCAAACTGCTGACGACCGATGCGCGGCTCAAGGAGTGAAGCGGCCGAGGGTCGGGTGGTAGATGCGCTGGCGGTAGTAGTAGAGGCCGGTCTCGGGGTCCAGCTCGCGCCCGGTGAAGAGCGTGGTGTTGGCCACGTCGGACGTGGTGCCGTCGTCCGAGGTGCCCTGCTGGGCGT
>CAYXPN010000385.1:1826-4711 GCA_964467075.1 uncultured Planctomycetaceae bacterium | reverse complement strand
CGGCCTTTGCGCCGTTTCGACGTTGGGATAGACTGGCCATCGGATTGACCTTTCGATCTTGCCCGGCAGTGCGCCTTGCCTGTGCCTGCCGGGCTTTTTGTGTTTACGCCTTGCGTTGTGCCCGCTTGCGTGTTTTCTTCGCGCGTTTCTGCGTTCTGCTTCGCGGGACAAGCATCAGGTCCAGGGCTTCACAGATCGCGGTCACCGTGCGCAGGCTCAATCCCTCTTTCCCCTGCAACCAGCGGCAGACGTGCGCCGGGTCCAGCCCGGTTCGCCGGCAAAGCTCGCGCTGGCTCAAGCCGCTGGTGAGAACGTACCGCCGCAACTGATCGTCGAACTTCCCGCTCATAGCCGTATCTTACCGTTGCGCTGTGTGAAAGTCAATAGGCCCCTGGACAGATTCCCACTTCGCCCACCCCCCATGTCGCACACGGCGCGCGACCGAAGCCGCGCCGCTGATTCTTCGGGCCCTCGGGCGAGTGTTCGATCCCGCGGGCGATAGATGCCGGCTGCATGATGGTCGGGACGAGCATCGACGCCTACTCACCTTCCGGCCCGATCAGCGCCAGCCAGCAGATCAGATGCACCTCTTCCGGTCGGATGGGCGGCAGGGGCTCGGGCGGCTGGAACGGTTCGATCCCCACCTCGTCGATCTTCTCGGCCAGGCGCCGCGCCTTTTCCCCGGGATCGTCCTCCACGCTCTCGTCTTCGAAGATTTCCCGGATTTCCCGTTCGATGGAGAACGACCACGGGCTGAGCACTTGATCCAAGAGTCGGTCCACTTGGTCTTGCGTGAAGTCCGGCGGCGGGGTCTCTCTCAGAAACTCGGCCACCCTCCGGTTCAGCGGGCGCAGCCGCGGCTGGAGGTTGGCCGGGTCGGTCAGCCGGCTCCACTGTTCCCAGATGTCCTGCCGTGCCCGCTGCCAGGCATCGAACGCCCCCAGTCGCACGCCATCCGGCAGCACGCGGGGCGTGTCCTCTTCACACTGGATTAAGCGCAAACACGTGCCCTCTTCGCCCATGATCTCCCCGCCCGCAGCCGGCACGAAGCGCAGGAAGTATCGGCTGAATCTCCCCTTGGTCAGCCCTACTCGGGCCAGAAAGAAGTAACCGCTTTCCCCTTGGGTCTCCATCCCCGAGCCCGCCTTCCACGGCAACTCTTCGATCTCTTGCCGATATTTCTCCAACCCTTTGCGCAACTTGGCGCGGTATTCCTCGCTGCTCAGCGCTGCCGAAGGCCGCCCACCTTCTTCGATTAAACTCGGGTCTTCCTCCAGAATCCGCTCGATCTCCCGCCGGCTTTCGCTGAACGAGCGCTCGGCCTCGGGCGACTCGGCAATCGGGGGCGTTTCCACCCCCACGCTGGCCGCTGCCTGGGCCAGCTTCCATCGAATCCGCTCGTCCAGGTCCAAAAGCCGGCTGAGTTCCTCGCTCGGAAAGAAACTTCGCAGGAAGATTTGCTCGTGCCGGCTGGTGATCCGATCCACGCGCCCGTGCCGCTGCACCAAGCGCATCGGGTTCCAGGGCAGGTCGAAGTTGACGATGTTCCGGCAGTCCTGAAGGTTCATGCCTTCCGAAATCACGTCGGTCGAGAGCAGCAGGTCGTAGCGGTCTTCCACTGCCTTCCCCGGCGGAGCAGCCGACGGGGCAAACTCCAGAATGGCCCGGTCGCGGGGAACACCGCCTCGCTGTTCTCTGCCGCTGATGGACACCATCCGGCCCCTGTAATCCCGTAGGCGCGCATCCGTCTCCAATCGCCCCTCCAGAAAGCCCTCGATCCAGTCAATCGTATCCTCGAAGGCCGAGAACACGATCACCTTGCGTTTCCGCCGCTCGTCTTCATCGTCCAGGGCCTCCCGCGCGGCCTGGGAGGCAATTTTCGCCAATTCATCGGCCAGTCGGGCCAGCTTCGGATCGTCCTCACGCTCGATGGGCTCCACCTTGCTCAGCCACGAGCGCAGCAACTCCAGGTCGCTCTCCACCGCCTGCTTCAGGGCCGCGCGCTCATAGCGGGCCGCCGACTCCGTGTAGGGGCTCTCGGCAATCAATTCCGCCAGCGACTCGTCGTCCACTTCATCTCCCGCCGCGGAGATTTCCTTGAGCACCTCCTTTCTCAGGACCACACCCCGGCGCAGACCTTCCAGAAACGCCTCGTGTTCCCGCGCCATCCGCTCCACCGTCCGGCGGAACGCATAGACCGACGATTCAAAGCGCTTCAACAGCGCCGAACGCAGCAGGCCCACCACCGGGTTCTCCGAGCGCAGATCGTCGGGCCGATACTCCGGCTCCAGGTATTGCTCGGGCTGATAACGCGCCATGGTCATGAGCGGCTCGCCGGTCTCGGGCGCCAGGGCCGCCTCCAACTCGTCGAGCAGTTTCCGCAACAGGTCCGTGTTCTTGTAGCGGATCGTGCGCAGCACCGGCCGGGGAAAGCGAATCAGGGCCAGCCGCCCGTCGCTCAGGCGAATTTGCTCGTTGGGATACTCCCGCTGGACGAAGCCGCGCGTGCGCTTGACCGTGGTGGCGTCCAGGACGGGGTAGAGCAGGTCCGGCTCCAGATTGAACGGGTCCTCGCCCATGGCCGTGTCAAACCGCTCACGCACCGAGAGCACCCCACGCTCGGCCAGCGCCGCGTCCTGGCGCAGGAAATACCGGATCAAGTAATACAGGTCCCACAGACTGTTGTTCACCGGCGTGGCCGTCAGCAACAGCACCCTGGGATACTTCGCCCTGCGCAGCAATCGGCGAAACACCTGCGCGCGCTTCGGCGTGGCCGGGTTGCGGTAGTGATGGGCCTCGTCCACGATCACCAGCGCATATTCCCCCACGGGCCGCTGCAAGTAGCGATAGCGTCCGCCGAGCCGTTCGTCTTCTCCCAGTTGTTC
>CAYXPN010000385.1:0-1816 GCA_964467075.1 uncultured Planctomycetaceae bacterium | reverse complement strand
GTTCAAAGGAAACGTTCTCGGCAAACAATTGGTATTCACCCAGGAAGTCCTTCCACGTGCTGTCGCGCAGGGCCGCCGGGCAGACGAGCAACACGCGCTGGCGCCGGTCGATGAAACGCCGGGCCACCTCGCCGGCCACAAACGTCTTGCCCAGCCCCACCCCGTCGGCCACCATGGCCCCGCCGTACTTGTCCATGATCCGCAAGGCCCGCCACACCCCGTGCTTCTGGAACGTGGTGAGCGGGATCGGTTCCTCCGCCTCTTGTTCGGCCAGTTGCTCGCCGTAAAGCTCGTAGAGCACGCGCAGGTAGATCAGAAACGGCGCATACTCGGCCAGCAGCCGGTCGTAGATTTCCGCCAGGTTAAACGGCCGGGCCGCCTCCCAGAGTTCCTCGAACCATTGGCAGACCTGGCCGACCAACTCCGGGTCGTAATGTCCCAGGTTCAACTCCAGGTTCCCCGCCAGCCCGCCCCACGTGAGATTCGACGAACCGACCAGGATGCCCGAATCCCGGGTGCGGAAGATGTACGCCTTGGCGTGCAGAATCCGGCCTTCGCTGCGCCGCACCTCGACCTGCCCCGAATCGAGCAACGTTAGCAACCGCCGCACCCACTGGTCCTGTTCCCGGTCGAACGGCAGCAGGTCGCGTTGCCGGCAAAGCCCCGCCTCCAGCAGGCGGAGCTGCTCTTCCACCAGTTCGCGCAAGGACTGGCTTTCCGGTTCTCCCGGCTCGGGCAGCGGGCGTTCGGCCTCCGGCCGGGGCTCTACACCCAAGAGCAGGCGCACGCGCGGGGCCTGTTCCAAGACCTCGGCCGTCAGCCGGAATCCGCTCAGGTTGAAAAAACCTGTGGCAAGGCAGACCTCTTCCACCTCAGAGCCCTCGCGCTTCAGCCACTCCGCATAGGCGCGCAGGGCCGCTGCCATGGTGTTGCCCTCGCGGTTGTCCACGAACTCGGGTTTCATAGCAGCACGGTAGAGCTGAACGGCCCATCGCCTATTCAGTAGGCACTAGCTTGAAGAGATCCCGGAGAGCCTTCGAAGCACTACTGGAGAGCCTTCGCGGTTCCGGCCCTCGTATCTCCGAGTGGCCAGAATCGTCCTCGTCATCGACCGGCAGGACTCTCAAATTCAGCGGTTCACCTTTTCCACTCCGCAAGTCACGGACTTCTCCCGCCGTTGCCTCCGCTAAGCGACTTCCTGGGGTCGCGTCGGGCTTGTTCAGCACTTCGGCGGGACGGACAATCGACGCCCGATAGACTGAAAGCCCTTCCTCCTTGGTGCCATCTTCCTTCTTGTGGAGCTTGAAGTTGGCGCTGGTGATTCGATCAGGCGGCTCGAAATGTTGCTCTCCGGGAGGGATACGGCGATAGAGAACCTCGTCGTCTGGGATCAACTCGTCCGACACGGTTCACCCTCGCCGTGTGCTGCCGACTCATTGCAGGACCGCTACCCGACGAATGTACTCGACGACGGCCTCCGGTGATTCCCCCTCAAAGACCTCGCCGGACTCCTCCACTCCCGCGGAATCATCGCAGTATAGGTACGTGGCTGGACGCTCCGCCAGCACCTCAAGCTCAAAGTAGCGATCGCCGGCTTCCCACTCAAACTGCACGCCGCCGCCCGGCGTGGGGTTCACATGTGGCCTCGGAAGCTCCCCGCCTTCGCGGAGACACAAGAGTAGGTCCCAGCCAGCCTCAATGACACGCGCGTCTGGACGGGGCGAACCGTGTGAGTCCCAACCGCGCGGAAGGGACCGACTCGCATTTAGCTGGCGCTGGACCTCTCTGAGGTCTGACTTCATATCTTCCAGCTTCC
>CAYXPN010000384.1:0-4718 GCA_964467075.1 uncultured Planctomycetaceae bacterium | reverse complement strand
CGCGGCCGACGACACGACCGGCTGGATGTATAACCAGAGCACCGGCGAGGTCCTCCTCAATTGCACGGACGTGTTGAACGACGGCAGCGGCTTGACCTACAGCCAGTTGTAAACCGCCGGCCGCGGCAGATGGGGACTCGGTGACTATGGCGGAACACAGCAAACGCGTCCTGGTGGCTGAAGACAACCTGGCGATGGCCGGCCTGGTGCGCTTCAATCTGGAGCGTGCCGGCTTCGAGGTTCGAGTGGCCCGCTGCGGCCACACCGCGTGGGCCCTGCTCAAGGAGCAGACGTTTGACCTGGTGATCGTGGACGTGCGCATGCCGGGTCTGAACGGGACTCAATTGTGCGAACGCATGCGCCTGGTCCCGCGCCTGGCCGGGTTGCCCATCATCCTGCTGACGGCCAAGGGATTTGAGCTGGACACGGGGTATCATGAAGAGCAACTGCGCGTACGGGCCATCGTCACCAAGCCCTTCAGTCCCCGGGAGCTGCTGCACCTGGTTCAGGAGTGCCTGGGTATGGGCGCTGAGCAGATGAGCGCTGAAGACACCCTGGATACGACCACTGCGGGCACATTGCCGGGGTCGAGGACATGACCAGATGTTGGGCAACCGCGGCCATCGCGATCTGCGGCGCCGAGTGTCGGCGTGGCATCTGCTGTTTTCACTGGCAGCGCTGGCGCTGCTGACGGTGGGCTTTTGCCTCTGGGCCCCGGCGGCGGTGCGCCGCTCGCTGGAGGCCGACACGCTGCGATTGATCGAGGCGGCACGCGGCGAAATCGAGCCCCTTTCCAGCCGGCAGGCGGACGGGCTGCAACAGGCGGTCTTGGGGCTGCAGAACCGCTGGAGACTGGCCTACTGTGCCGTGGTTTCGGACGCGGGCCGCTATCTGGCCCACACCTCGGGCACGCGGATCGGCTCCCGTCGCCAGGTCCCGGCCGGAGAGGTCACCTGCCGGACAGGTGTGCCGCTGACGCGATACCAGGACCGCCAGGGACGGTTGGTCTGCGAGTACCAGTCCGAGATCGAGCTGGCCGACGGCGCCGAGGGGCTGCTGCTCTTGGGGGTGGTGGAGCCGGACCTGCGCGCGGCGTTTCTGCGCGCAGCAGTGTGGCTGCCGCTGTTGCTGGCTGTTCCGGTGGTGATCGTGCTGGCCGGCGCCGCGGTCCTCTGTCGCAGCTTGCGCGGCGTGGCGGCCATCGAGCGCCAGCTCCGGCAACTAGCCGGCAAGCCCTCTTTCGATCCCGCCCAACTCAAACCCGCCGGCGCCGCCGGCGCCGCGGCCCGGGGCTGGGACCGACTGGTCGAGTTCGTCCAGCGCGACCAGGCTCCCCAAGGCATCGAGCAGCGCCTGCGCCAGGCGCTGGAAGGCTATCGCCACCAGAAGGCCGAACAGATTCTCAACACGCTCACCGACGGGGTCGCCGTGACCGACGAGCAGGGGGTGATCACCTTTGCCAACAAGGCGCTGGGCGGGCTGCTGGGACTGGGCGCCGGGCAGGAGGAGCTGCGCGGGAAGAAAATCCAGCAGTGCCTCGAGCTCGACACGGCAAGCCCGGCCGCCGGGCAGTTGCTCGACCCGGCCCTGCGCAACCGGCCGGCGACCGTGGAAATCCGGCGCGCGGGCCAGCAATCGGAAGGCATCTTGCGAGTCGCCCGACTGCCGCTACAGGGCACCCCGGGAGGCGGCAGCCCGGGCCAGGTGTGGTGCGTGCGCGACGTGACCCAGCAGAAGCTGGCCGACCAGATGCGCGACCAGTTTGTCAACGCCGCCAGCCACGAGCTGCGCACGCCGCTGGCGAACATCAAGGCCTATGCCGAGACCCTGGCCCTGAGCGAGGTGATCGACGTGGAGCAGCAGAAGGAGTTCTGCAACACCATCGACGCCGAGGTCTCGCGCCTGGCCCGCTTCGTGGACGACCTGTTGCACTTAAGCCGCATGGAGGTGGGTTCCACCTCGCTCAGCCGCCAGGTGACCGACATGGGCCGCCTGTTGCGCGAGGCCGTGGACAAAATCGCCGGGCAGATACGCCAGAAACAGTTGCAGTTCGACGTCGAGCTGCCGGCCAAGCTGCCCGAACTGATCGTGGACAAGGAAAAACTGATCGTGGCCCTGGTCAATCTGCTGGGCAATGCGGCCAAGTACACGCCGGAAGGCGGTCGCGTGTGTCTGCACGTGGAAGCCAATGCCCGGGAGAACGCCCTGGTGATCGAGGTGGAGGACACGGGCATCGGCATTCCGGTGGAGGACCTGCCGCGGGTATTCGACAAGTTCTACCGCGCCTCCGACCCGCGGGTCCACCGGCAGACGGGCAGCGGGCTGGGGCTTTCGCTCACCCAGGAGATCATCCGCCTGCACGGCGGCAAGCTTACAGTTCAGAGTGAGCTGGACAAGGGATCGAAGTTCACCGTGATCCTGCCCATGGTCATGGAGGAAGCGCCGTGTACGAGTGCGTAAGCCAGGGAGCGGTCCACGTGATCCGCGGCGATCTGCCGCTTACGGCGGACCATGCGCAGCAGGTGGGGCGCTTGTTGCAGGGGTGCCTGAACAAGGGCCAGCCCTATGCCGTGCTGGATTTGGGCAAGGTGCCGCTGGTGGACAGCGCCGGCTTGGAGCTGCTCTTGGACTTCCGCGACGAGTTCCAGCAGGTCGGCGGGACGCTGAAGCTCGCCGCGCCCAATCCGTTGTGTCGCGAAATCCTGTCGATCACCGGACTGGCGGAGCGTTTCGATATCTTCCCCGAGGTGCTTTCCGCGGTGGGGAGCTTCGCCCGATGACCAGTCTGGCGACCGATCAGCCTGCTGCGCCCGCGGCGCCGGCGGCGAGTTTCGCACCGGTGGCGGCCGCGGCTGCGCCCGCAGTGCCCAACACCGCCTTCGCCAAGCTGGGCGAGCAGTTGCTGGCCGCCGGGGTGGTCACCCCCGAGCAGCTCGAAGAGGCCCTGCGCCGCCAGGAGGACATGGGGCTCAGGCTGGGCGAAGCGCTGATCGAGCTGGGCTTCGTGGGCGAGCAGGACCTGCTGCCCTACATGCAGCGCCGCCTGAACGTGCCCGCCGTGCGCCTGCGCGACGGCATCGTGGACCCCGCGGCCGTCCACCTGATTCCCCAAAAACGCGCCGAGGCGCTGGACGTGCTGGCGCTGTTCAAGGTCCGCGACGTGCTCTCGGTGGCCATGGCGGACCCGCTCAACTTGCAGCAGATCGACGAGATCGAACGAATCACCGGGCTGCGCGTGCGCGCGCTGTTCGCCAACCGGCGCAGCATCCAGCGCATGACCCAACGCTGCTACGAGGCCAACTTCCGCGTGGACACGGTCACCGCCGACCTGGACGAATCCGCCGTGGAAATCTCCGACGACGCGGTGGCCATCGACCTCAGCCTGGGCGAACACGCCGACGACAGCAGCCCCATCATCAACCTGGTCAACTACCTGATCATGCAGTCCCTGCGCCAGGGGGCCAGCGACATCCACATCGAGCCCGGCCGCCAATACACCATCGTGCGCTTCCGCGTGGACGGCCAGCTCTACGAAGTCCTGCGCCCCAGACGCGATCTGCACCCGGCCATCGTCTCCCGCATCAAGGTCATCGCCCGACTCGACATCGCCGAACACCGCCTGCCCCAGGACGGGCGCGTGCACGTGGTGGTCGAGGGCCGGGAAGTGGACCTGCGCGTCTCCGTGCTGCCTACGGTGCTCGGCGAGAAGGTGGTGATCCGCGTGCTCGACCGCCGCCGTCTGACCTTCAACCTCGACCGGCTCGGCTTCGCTCCCGATTCGCTGGGCGCCCTCAAGCGCCTGCTGGCCAAGCCCTACGGGCTGCTGCTGGTCACCGGGCCCACCGGCAGCGGCAAAACCACCTCGCTCTACTCGGCTATCGAGCTGATCAAGTCGGTCCACCAGAACATCGTTACCGTGGAAGACCCGGTGGAATACCAGTTGGAGATGGTCAACCAGGTGCAGGTGGACGAAGGCGCCCGCTTGAACTTTCCCGTGGCCCTGCGCTCCATCCTCCGCCAGGACCCGGACGTGATCATGGTCGGCGAAATCCGCGACCCGGAGACCGCCAACGTGGCCGTGCAGGCCGCGCTCACGGGACACCTGGTGCTGAGCACCTTGCACACCAACGACAGCGCCGGCGCGGTCACGCGCTTGCTGGACATGGGGGTGGCCTCGTACAAGGTGGCGGCGGCGCTGATCGGCGTGGTGGCCCAACGCCTGGTGCGCACCCTTTGTCCCGAATGCCAGACCACCTACTACCCGCCCGCCGAGCTGCTCAAGTCGATCAACTACCAGGGCGATTTCCGCCGCTCGTTCCTGCGGGGGCAGGGCTGCGACGGGTGCCACGACACGGGCTTTCGCGGGCGCACGGGGGTTTACGAGGTGCTCATCTGCGAGCAGGACGTACACCGCCTGATCGTCAGCGAGGCCGGCCTGGGTGAAATCCGCAAGTGGTATCGCGACCAGGGCGGGCGCACCCTGTTCGACGAGGCCCTGCGCCTGGCCGAGGCCGGACAGACCAGCCTGGACGAGGCGATCCGAGTGTCGTTTGTGGAATAGACGCTCCGGGCGAGAGATGTGCGCGTTTTGCGCGTCAGCTACAGCATACCGGCGAGCCGGCGGCGTAACCGGCCGGTTCACCCGGCAGAACGATTAACGTTATCAGCGATTCCACGCGAACCGGGAGCTGACGCTCCCGGCTCGCCACGCGCCCAGC
>CAYXPN010000383.1:0-4723 GCA_964467075.1 uncultured Planctomycetaceae bacterium | reverse complement strand
CGGCCGGTCTCACTGCGGGTAATCCCCGCCCCCGGCGCTCCGGGCGCAGGAGGCCTGCCAATCGAGCACCGTGCGCTTCATGCGCTCGACCACCTCGGGCAGGCGCTCGGCCAGGTCCAGTTGCTCGCCCGGGTCTTCGCTGGGATCGAAGAGCATGAACGGCTCACCGGGCCCGCGGCGGATGAGCTTGTAGCGGTTGTCCACCAGGGCCAACTGCCCGCCCGACTGGAAGCCGATCGGCCGCGGCCGTTCTTCCATGCGCCCCTCGATCAGGGGCAGGAGGCTCAGGCCGTCGAGCGGCAGGGGGTGCTCTTCGGGCTCCATGCCCAGCACGTCGAGCACCGTGGGCAGGTAATCCGAGGTGCAGCAGGGCACGTCGGTCACGCGCGCCTGCTTGATGCGCGCGGGCCAGACGAGGATGCCCGGCACGCGGATGCCGCCTTCGAACAGGTCGCGCTTGCGTCCGCGCAACGGGCTGGCCGAGCCGGGGGCTTTGCCCGACTTGCCCTCCGGGCCGTTGTCGCTGCAGAACCAGAGCATGGTGTTCTCGGCCACGCCGAGGCGCCCAAGCTCTTCGCGCAGCCGCCCGAGCTGCTCGTCCATGGCCGTGATACAGCCGTGGTAGTCGGGATGGGCCCCGGCGACGTTTTCGTAGAGGGCCCGATGTTCCGGCCCGGCCACCACCGGCAAATGCGGCGCATGGAACCAGACCACGGCCAGGAAGGGCTTCTTCTGAGCGGCTGCCTCGCGCACGAAGGGGATCACCCGATCCATGACGATCCGCGAGTTATCGCCCTGGAGGTTCTCGGTCTCGCGCGTGCCGTCGCTTTTCCAATAGTAGGTGCCGTAGGGCTGGTCGCTGCCGGGCACCTTCATGGGGTTGTAGGTGGGCACCTTGGCCTCGGTCGAGAAGCACACGTCGAAACCATGTTCCCAGGGCGGGGCGAAGTGCGTACGGTCGCCGGGCCGGCCGCGATTGCTGTCGCGAATCTCGGTCGTCAGCGTGCCCAGGTGCCATTTGCCGAAGTGGCCTGTCAGGTAGCCGTGCGCTTTGAGCGATTCGGCCAGGGTAATCTCCGGGGGCAGCATATGGCCGGCGTTGGCAAAGGTGATCCCGTAGCGATAGGGATGGCGCCCGGTAAGTGCGCTGCCGCGCGTGGGCGAGCAGACCGGGGCCGCAGCATAGAAGCGGTTGAAGCGCAGACCCTCCGCGGCCATGGCGTCGAGATGGGGCGTGCGCAGGAAGGGGTGGCCCTGGTAGCCGGCATCGCCCCAGCCCAAGTCGTCGGCCATGGCCAGGACGATGTTGGGGCGCGGGGGTCCGGCAGGCTGGTCTGCGCGTGCTCGATGGACCATCGCCGTGCCGCAGACGAGTGTCAGCAAAGCGACTGCCGTCAGAGGACTCGGCCGGGTAGCTGTGAGCATCTGTTGCATGGTGGCTCCCTCGTGGTGGGTGGGATGTGCTATCTGCCGGATGATCGCCTCGCAGTTCCCCAAGGCGACCATGGACTACTTTACACCAAACGCGGTGCCTTTTCACGCAATCCAGGAACCGGCGTCTGTTGAGATTTCCCGGCAGGACGCCCTTGGCCGCCCAACGGCCACGACCGCAGCGTGGCCCTCCAAGGCCGATGCGCGTCGTGGGGAGACGCCCGCTGTGGCCGAAGTCGCATCGCCGCGGCGCTCTCGGGCTCGGCCTACCGGTGGTCGGCCTTCAGGGCCACCCGTAGAATAGGGTACGTGCAGCCCGCGAGTTTCGAGCTGTTGTACGAGCAGGTTGGCGTAACCGCATTTATTGCAGAGATCAGCCATCCGCGGGAGGAGACCGTGAGCGTGAACGACCCCTTTGGTGCGCGAGCAGAGCTTCACACGCCGGACGGCCCGGTGCAGTTCTACCGGCTTGCCCGGCTGGAGGAAGCGGGGCTGACAAAGCTGGCCGCGCTGCCCTATGCCGTGCGCACGCTCCTGGAGGCGGTGTTGCGCCATTGTGACGGCCGGGCGATTACCGAGCCGGACGTGCGCCGGCTGGCTGCCTGGGGTCCCCGGGACGCGCCCGGCGAGGTGCCCTTCCGGCCGGCGCGCGTGTTGTTGCAGGATTTTACGGGTGTGCCGGTTTTGGTGGACCTGGCGGCCATGCGCAGCGCGGTCGAGCGCCTGGGCGGCGATCCGCGGCGGGTCAACCCCCAGGTGCCCGTCGATCTGGTCATCGACCACTCAGTGCAGGTGGATCATTTCGGCGCGCCCGACGCGCTCGAACTGAACATGGCACTGGAAATGCAGCGCAACCGGGCGCGCTATGAATTTCTGCGTTGGGCTCAAGGGGCGTTCGACAATCTGCGCGTGGTGCCGCCGGGCATGGGTATTATCCACCAAGTGAACCTGGAGTTCCTGGCCCAGGTGGTGATGCTAAGAACCACGCCGGCCGGCACCGAGGCCTTTCCCGACACCCTGGTGGGCACCGATAGCCACACGACGATGATCAACGGCCTGGGTGTGCTGGGCTGGGGGGTGGGCGGCATCGAGGCCGAGGCGGCCATGCTCGGCCGGCCCGTCTGTTTCCCGGTGCCGGAGGTGGTGGGCGTGGAGCTTTGCGGCCGACTCCCCCCGGGCAGCACGGCCACGGACCTGGTGCTCACGCTCACCGAGATGCTCCGCAGCGAGGGTGTGGTGGGCAAGTTTGTGGAATACTTCGGCCCGGCGATGGGGCAGATGAGCGTGGCCCAGCGCGCCGTGCTGGCCAACATGGCGCCCGAATACGGCGCCACCGTGGGCTTCTTCCCCATCGACGACCAGACCCTGGCCTACCTGCGCCGCACCGGGCGCAGCGGGTCGCACGTCGAGCTGGTCGAGCGCTATGCCAAGGCCCAACAGTTGTTCTACACCCCCGACGTACCCGCGCCCGAGTACACCAAGGTCCTTCGCTTGGAGCTCGATCGGGTGGAGCCCTGCCTGGCCGGACCCAAGCGCCCGCAGGATCGCGTGCCGCTGGCCCGGTTGCACGAGTGCTTCCGTCAGGCATTGAGCCAGCCGCCGCAAGAGCGCGGCTTCGGGCTGAGCGACGAGCAGCTCGGCCGCGGGGCCCAGGTGACACGCGAGGGGCGCACGAGCACCATCGGCCACGGCTCGGTGGTGCTCGCGGCGATTACGAGCTGTACGAATACGAGCAACCCGGACTTGATGCTGGCCGCGGGTCTGCTGGCACACAAGGCCGTGGCGCGGGGGCTGCGCGTGCCGCCGCACGTGAAGACCAGCCTGGCGCCTGGCAGCCGCGTGGTGACCGAGTATCTGGAGCGCACCGGCCTGAGCCAGGATTTGGAGGCGCTGGGCTTTCACACGGTCGGCTACGGCTGCGCCACGTGCATCGGCAACAGCGGGCCGCTGCCCGAGAGCGTGGCCCGGGCCATCGACGAAGAGCAACTAGTGGTCGCCTCGGTGCTGAGCGGCAACCGCAACTTCGAAGGGCGCATCCATGCGCAAGTGAAGGCCAACTACCTGGCCGGGCCGCCGTTGGTGGTGGCCTGTGCGCTGGCGGGCACGGTGGATTTTGATTTCGAGCGGCAGCCGCTGGGCACGGACCGCAGCGGCAAACCGGTATTTCTGAGAGACATCTGGCCGCGGCCCGAGGAGCTGCAGGCCCTGGGCGAGGCCGTCGAGCCGGAGATGTTCCGCCGGCGATACGGCAACGTGTTCCAGGGCAATGCGCAGTGGAACATGCTGCCGGGCGGCGAGGGCACGGTTTATCGCTGGGACGCCGAGAACACGTACATCCAGGAGCCGCCCTTCCTGTGCGGTCTCAGCGCTGAGCCGGAGCCGATCCAGCCGATTCGCGGTGCGCGCGTGCTGGCGGCGCTGGGCGATTCGGTGACCACGGACCATATCTCGCCGGCCGGCGCGATCGCTCCCGACAGCCCGGCCGGCCGGTATCTTATCTCCCTGGGCGTCTCGCCCGAGCAGTTCAACACCTATGGTTCGCGCCGGGGCAACGATCGGGTGATGACCCGCGGCACGTTTGCCAACATCCGGCTGCGCAATCTGCTCGCACCGGGCACCGAGGGCGGCTGGACCCGCCACCTGCCCGACGGAGAGGTCATGAGCATCTACGAGGCAGCGCAGAAGTACGCCGAAGAAGGCGTGCCACTGGTAGTGTTGGCTGGGCGCGAATACGGCACCGGCAGCAGCCGCGATTGGGCGGCCAAGGGCACGCGCCTGCTGGGTGTGCGCGCGGTGATCGCCGCCGGCTTCGAACGCATCCACCGCAGCAACCTGGTGGGCATGGGCGTGCTGCCCTTGGAATTTCCGCCGGGCACGTCGCGGGAGGGCCTGGGACTGACGGGCGAAGAGCTGTTCGACATCGAAGGGCTGGATGCGTCACTTAGGCCGCGTGCGCAACTTGCCGTGCGCGCCACCGGCGCTGAGGGACGCGCGATCGACTTTCCGGTCTGCGCGCGCATCGACACGCCCGTGGAGCTGGACTACTACCGCCACGGCGGCATCCTGCCCGCGGTGCTGCGCAGCCTGCTGGCCGGGTGAGGGCGGCACACTCGGAGGTCGGAGGTCGGCTGGCCGTTTAACGGCAAGCCGCAGGCGACGTTTTCTGTCGGAAGTCGGAAAGCGGCTGGCCGTTTAACGGCAAGCCGCAGGCGACGTTTTCTGTCGGAAGTCGGAAAGCGGCTGGCCGTTTAACGGCAAGCCGCAGGCGACGTTTTCTGTCGGAAGTCGGAAA
>CAYXPN010000382.1:0-4755 GCA_964467075.1 uncultured Planctomycetaceae bacterium | reverse complement strand
AATGAGGGTGTCGGGGAATTCAGTGTGCCACTGCTTCGCCAGAAGCAGTGCTTCGCCGCGGCCGGCACTGCTTGCCCACCGGGCAAGCAGTGGCACACGCGCTTTACACTGAATGCGAGCCTCTTGAGGCCGGTTGGGTGGGCCGGGCTGTTCGCCCGCCTGGGCCGGCTGCTGGTGGTCCTCGTAGCGTTGTGGGCGGCTATCGCTGGTGCCCGAGCCGCCGGCGCTGAGCAGCGCCTGCTGGAGCGGGAGCCCTTCGATCGCATCACGCTCGATGCAGAGAACAACCGGGCAGTGCTCGAAGTGGCGCCGCTCGACCTGCCGGGGAGGCGACTGCCCGCGGAACCCGATCCCGACGAGAAGCTCGTCATCCAACTGCTCGACCGGCCGGACAAGCGCTACGAAGTGCGCTGGGGCGCGATCGAGCGCGTGGAGCTGTTCGAGCAGATGCTGCTGGCCGAGGCCGGGCGCCTGATGGGCGAAGGGCGTTTGGAAGAGGCCTACGAATACTTTGCGCGCCTGGAGCGGGACGATGCGGACCTGCTCGAGCTGGGCCCGGCCATGGAGGCCTATCTCTACGAAGAAGCCAAGGCCGCCTTCCGCACCGCCGATTTTCACCGGGCCCTGGCCATGCTCTGGGAAATCCACCAGCGCAACCCGCAACGCCCGGGATTGGACAAGGCACTGGGCATTGCCACCGAGCAGCTTGTCCAAGAGTACGTGGCCGCGGAGAAGTTCCCTGCGGCCCGGGCACTGACCCAGCGCCTCGAGAGTGCCTTCCCCGGCGATCCGGTGGCCGCGGCGTGGCACCAGCGCTGGCGCCAAGAGGCTGCGGCTTTGCTGGCCCAGGCGCGCGCTGATCTGGATGTACAACGCCTCGCTGCGGCTGCGGCTGCCTGTCGGCGCATCGCGCGCCTCTGGCCGCAGCTTTCCGGTGCGCGCGAGCTGGCCGCGGAGGTGCACGAGCAGTATCCGCGCGTGGTGGTGGGCGTGTGTCGACCCGTGGGGGTGGAGTGGTACAAGGGGCGCGTGCCCTTTGTGCCCGGCGGGTTGGACGCCCCAGCGGCCCGGCGGGTGCGCCCCCTGCTCTACCGGACGATCACCGAACTGGCCGGACCCGGCGAACAAGGCGGCACCTACACGTGTCCTGTAGGCCGGCTCAGCGCGGATCAAGCGGCCGGCACGCTTGTGCTCCAGATCAATCCGGGCGTGGGCTGGCAGGAGGGACGCTCGAGCTTGAGTGCCCACGATGTGGCCCGACGCATTGCCGAGTTGGCCGAGCACGAGACTTCGGGGGTGGGCCAGGCCTGGCGGCTGTTGTTGGACGAAGCGGAGGTGCGCGGCGTGTTCGAGCTGCACGTGCGCCTGCGCCATCCCTGGCCGCGTCCCGAGGCATTGCTGCGGATCACGGTGCCGCCCTATGCCGAACCCGAGCTGGCCCGCGGCGACCAGCCCGTGGCCAATGGTCCTTACCGGCTCGGGGGCGCCGACAAGAATGGCGCGACCTTTTCGGCCGATCCGCAAGGCGGCCTCGGCGGGCAATGGCCGGGCCCGAAGGAAGTGCGCGAGGAATACGTGCCCGATGCGCCGGCCGCCCTGCGCATGTTGCGGGCCGGCGAGCTGGACGTGCTCGCCCGGGTGCCCCCGCACCTGGTGCCGCGGCTGGAGCGCGAAGCAGGGATCGCGGTGGGGGCCTATGCCGTGCCGCGAATCCACTGCCTGGTGCCCAATCCGCGCGGGACTCTGCCCGGTTGCCGGACGTTCCGCCGGGCGATGGTCTATGGGATTCACCGCGAGGCGATTCTCAACCGGCTCTTGCAGGGAGCGCGGATCAAGGGCTGCGGAGTGGCTGGCGGGCCGTTTCCCTCGGGCGAAGGTGCCGATGTGCCGGGCGCCTATGCAGCCGATCCGAAGATCGTGCCCCGGCCCTACGATCCGCACCTGGCCATGGTGCTCCTGCGGGCCGCGCTCAAGGAGGTCGGCGGGCCGCAGGCGGGCGAATCGAGCGATGCGCCGCGGCGCTGCGGCATCTCGATCGCACTGCCTCCGGACGAGGTGGCACGCGAGGCCTGCCGCGAAATCCAGCGACAGCTCGCGCTGGTGGGCATCGACGTGGAACTGATGGAGCTTAAGCCGGCGGCAGGAGCCGCGGAGCCGGGCACAGCGGCCGATGATTCGGCAGCCGATTTTCGCTATGCCGAACTGGCCATGGACGAGCCGCTGGCCGACGTGTGGGAATTGGTCGGCCCGGGCGCGGTGGTCGAACCCAGCCCCGCGGTGCAGTGCGGCCTGAGGCGCCTGGCCGCAGCCGAGGATTGGCAGACACTCTGCCGCGAGCTGCACACGTTGCACCGCTTGCTCCACGACGAGCTGGGCGTGATTCCCCTTTGGCAGTTGACCGAGCACTATGCGGCGCGGGCCGAGCTGGCCGGCTTCGTCCCCCAGCCGATCACGCTGTATCAGCACGTGGAGCAGTGGCAACCGGTGTTTCGGTATCCGGTCGAGGCGCAAGAGAACGGGCGATCGGCCCCAGCCGGTCGGGACTGAGCTTCCATGAGCACGAGGTCGCAGGCAACCGTCGCCATGCAGGTAAGCACGTATGAAGCAACGGCTCCCCGGGGCTTGGCTGCGCTCCAGCCCCGGCCACCCAGGCGCTGGCCTACGATTGCGCAGACAGTCGGTTTACATTTCGTTGGGGCGGCCTTGCTCCTGGCGGCGCTCGGGCCGGCAGTCGGCGCTGCCGAAGCCGGGCCACCCGCCTGGGACACGGCGCCGCTGGAGGTGCGCGTGTGGGTGGCCGTGGTGCCCGACGCCGAGTTTACGCCGCAGTGGCAGGCGAGGCTCAGGGAGCAGATGGGCGCTCGGCTGGCGCGGTTCCTCGGCGCGGCGGCGCGCGTGAAGATCGAAGACGCGCCCGACGCGGCGCATCGCGGAATGCTCGCCAGCCTGGAATCCTTCTCTGCCGAGACGATCCCGGCGGAGCAATCGAGCGCGGACAAGACGCTCCTGCTCCGCGTCCAGGCCCTGCCGAATGCCTACGAGCTGAGCGCCCGCGAGTACGACGCAGCCACGCGCGCGCTCGGCCCGGTGGTTCGCCGGCGCGTGTGGCAATGGGCCGAGGTCTCGCCCGCGGCCTGTCGGTCGGCCGAGCAGTCATTTCGCCCGCTGGCGCGCCTGGAGACCGCTTCGGTGCGTCGCCTGGTGTTGCTGGGCCAGGCGGGCGTGGAGCTGACGCGCCAGATGCGCGAGGAGCTGTTGGCCCGGCTGCGCGGCTGGGCCCATGGGCGCGCAAGCCTGCAAATGGAATTGCGAGTCAGCGCCGCGGCAGTCGATTTGCAGCGGGTGCAGGTGGGCACCCAGCGGGTCGATGGCCTGCCGGCCGAGGCCGGGGCGTTCGACGAGGTGCTGGTGGTGGTGGTCCGGTCGGATGAGGGCAAACTGTGTGCGGAACTGCACGCCTACACCCAGTGGCCGGCCGCGGTGAAGGTCTTGCCGCTCTGCCAGGTCGATCGGCTCGACGCCCTGCCCGACGCACTCGGCGGGGGACTCGACCAGGCCTGGGAGGAGGTCGGCAAGCCGCAGCGCGTGCGCCGCGTGTTGCGCCTGCGCGCCGGGGCGAATCGAGAGGGCTCGCCCGCGCTTGGCGAAATCGGCCCGGGAAGCCTCTTCCAACCGGTGGTGCGAACCACGGGCCCCGCGGGCAGCGCAGATTCGACCGCCGCTGTGCCGTGGACGTTCTGCGTCGTGCAAGAGCCCGGCGAGTTGGACCAACGGCGCGGCGAGTGGCCCGCTCGGGTGGAATCGGGCCTGAAGAACCCGTTGCCTGCGCCGGCTCCGCCCGGGGTGGAGGTTCTGGCCCTGGCCGTCAATCCGCCCGGCGCATCGACGCGCCTGGTGCTTCGCACTACTGGCGCGTCCGCCGGGGCGCTGGCGGGCGTGGGAGTCTATGCCGCGGGCGGCCGGGGCGCTGAGCCGGACCTGCTGGGGCGCACGGACCGCCAGGGCGCGCTGGGCGTGGGGCCGGGGCCGCAGGAAGACGCGCTGCGCATCCTGTTGGTGGGCGGCGCGGACGGGTTCCTGGCCCGGTTGCCCATAGTGCCGGGATTGCAGAGCGAGCTTGTGGCCGTGTTGCCGGTCGAAGAAGGGCAATTGCTCCTTGAGGCACTGCTGGCGGGCTTGCGCAACGACGTGATCGACGTGGCCACGCGGCGCGAAGTGCTGCTCACGCGGGCCGAGCTGTACCAGGCTGATGGGCAGACCGCGGAAGCCCGGCAGATACTCGAGCAAATCCACAGGCTGCCCGCTCGCGAAGAAATGCTGCGCAGGCTGGCGGAACTTCAAGGGCGATCCACCCCGGCCGACGCGGCGGCCCGCAGCCGCCTGGAAGCCCAGGTCGCTGAGACCAGGAAACTGATCGAGACCGCGCTCGATCCCAAGCCGGTCGAACAACTGGCCAAGGCGCTCGAAGGGGGCTGAGCGCCGATCGCGCTTGCTGCCCGCTACACAGGAACCGGCGAGCCGCAGGCAGATGGGTGGCACACCCGGAGCTTTGGCGACGGGTGTGGTGAGTCGCGCATCGTGCATCCATCCTGATAGAGTCTTGCGTCGTAAGATGCGCGCGTGGTGCGCGCATCTTTGGCGTAGGGGCGACGTATGCGTCGCCCCTACCCAGGCGGTCGAAACGAGTTGGGAGTCTTTTTCGGGCTATGGTTCTCTCCATGCGGGACGGCTTTTGACTGAAAAAGACTCCCGGCC
>CAYXPN010000381.1:0-4770 GCA_964467075.1 uncultured Planctomycetaceae bacterium | reverse complement strand
GCGGTTGACCCGGCACGCAGTTCGCGTGCGTGCAAAGCACGCACCCTACGGGTCTGATCGCGCGATAGCCGGAAACTCGTTTGTGGGGCGAGCCGCCGGCGTCAGCCGGCGGTTCAAACGGACGGGGCGGGCGTGTCGTCTTCGAGCCGGTTGGGCGGGCCGACCAGCGCCTCGATCTGCGACTCGTAGAGCGTCTCTTCGCGCAGCAAGGCCGTGGCCAGGGCGTCGAGCTTCTCACGGTTCCGGCGCAGCAACTCCGCGGCCTGCTCCGAGGCCTCGCGCAGGATGCGCACCACCTCCTCGTCGATCAGCCGGGCCGTGTGCTCGCTGAAGCGCCGCGGCTCAGCCATCTCCTTGCCCAGGAAGGGGTGTTCCTCGCCGTCGCGAAACGCGGCCGGCCCCAGGCGCTCGGACATGCCGAAGCGGGCGACCATGGCGCGGGCGAGCTGGGTGGCCCGGTCCAGGTCGTTGGCCCCGCCCGCCGAGTGTTCGCCGAAGACGAGCTTTTCGGCTGCGCGGCCGGCGAGGGTGTGGAGCAGCATGTTGTGCAGTTGCTTTTCGCCGATGCTGAGCAGGTCGTCTTCGGGCAGCACCAGAGTGGAGCCCAGGGCGCGTCCGCGGGGGATGATGGAGACCTTGCGGAGACGCTGGCGTGTGGGCACGAGCCAGGTGGCCAGCGCGTGGCCGGCCTCGTGATAGGCGGTCAGCGATTTCTCGCGCCCCTTGAGGACTTCTTCGCGTTTCGATCCGAGGAGCACCTTGTCGAGGGCATACTCGAAGTCGGCCATTTCGACTTTTTCTTTATCGTGCCGGCTGGCCCAGAGGGCGGCCTCGTTGACTACGTTGCGGATGTCGGCCCCGGTCAGGCCCACGGTGGCGCCGGCCAGCTTTTCCACGTCGATGTCGTCGGCCAGCGGCACTCCGCGCATGTGGACCTTGAAAATCTCCACCCGGCCGCGCAAGCTGGGCCGGTCGATGGTCACATGGCGGTCGAAGCGCCCGGGGCGCAGCAGCGCAGGATCGAGCACGTCGGGGCGGTTGGTGGCGGCCATGACGATCACCGACTCGGACGGCGTGAACCCGTCCATCTCGCCGAGAATCTGGTTGAGCGTCTGTTCGCGTTCGTCGTGTCCGCCGCCCAGTCCTGCGCCGCGATAGCGACCCACCGCGTCGATCTCGTCGATGAACAGGATACAGGGGGCGTTTTCCTTGGCCGTGGCAAACAGGTCGCGCACCCGGCTGGCGCCCACGCCCACGAACATCTGGATGAACTCCGAACCGTTGACCGAGAAGAAGGGCACGCCCGCCTCGCCGGCCACGGCCCGGCCCAAGAGCGTCTTGCCCGTGCCCGGCGGTCCCAAGAGCAGCACTCCCTTGGGCACGCGCCCGCCGAGGCGCTCGAATTTTTTGGGGTCTTTCAGGTATTGCACGACCTCCTGCAAGTCGCGTTTGGCCTCCTCCAGGCCGGCCACATCGGCGAAGGTGACCACCTCGCCTTGCGGCTCATAGCGTCGGGCCGTGCTCTTGCCGAACCCGCCCATCAGCCCGGCGCCGAACACCTGGTCGCGCGTGCGCCGCAGCATCAGCCACAGCCCCACGAACAGCCCCACGGTCAACAGCACGTAGACCGCCAGGATCAGGAACGTGTGGTCGCTTTCCTCGGTGACCTTGTAGTTGTCGCCCACGTTCTGGATCAACAGGCTGCCGAGCTCCTGGTCGGTGAGCCCCTCGGGCGGCACGGTAGTGGTGAACTCCTTTTTCAGACGCACCGGTTCGCCCTGGGAGTCCTTCAGGCCGCTGGGATCGGGCGGCGGCTCGCGGAACTCGCCCAGGATCGCACGCCCGCGCACGTCCACGCCGGCCACGTTGTTCTTCTCCAGCTCGCGGTAGAAGACGCCGAAATCGATCTCCGAACGCTCCTCGCCGCGCCCGCCGAAATACAACAATCCCAGCACCAGCATGAAGACCAGCAACAGCCACCAGCCCATCGTGCTGCTGCGGGCCGGGGACGGTTTGTGGTCCGGGGGCGGTTTGCCGTCCGGGGTGGAAGGTTTGCGCGGGGGCTCGCTTGCCATGCGATAGTTTCTCGATTCCTTGGGGGTGTCCGGGAATTGATGCCGGATTTCACTCACAAAACGCGGTGTGTGCCACTGCTTGCCCGCCGGGCAAGCAGTGCTCAGAGCGGCGAGGCACTGCTTCTGGCGAAGCAGTGGCACACTGAATTCCCGGACACCCTCGGTGATTTCATTTCCTGGTCGCCGCGGGCCGAAATACGCGACGACCTATTCTTATTCTACCCCACCGGCCCGCACTTTTCGATGCCACCTCGGTGGGTTCGTCGGAGAGCGTAAAGAGGCGCAGAGTACACGAAAAGAGACAGAACCAGTGCGTTGCTGCCCCGCGGCCATCGGCACAGTGGCGTCGATGAGGCAATAAACGCACCAGTGCCCGACGCGATCGAACGGTCCCTTGCACTTCGGCAGCCTGCCGCTACGATGACCCTATGCCTGAGATTCCCGACGATCCCGGGCGCCGCGGGGCCGTGGCCATCATCCCCCGCGCCGGCCGCTTGCTCGTCATCCGGCGCTCGCGCCGCGTGGTCGCCCCGCGGGTCTACTGCTTCCCGGGCGGGGGCATCGAAGGCGCGGAGACCGACGAGCAGGCCCTCGTGCGTGAGCTTGGCGAAGAGTTGGGCGTCGTGATCCAGCCGCTGCGCCGGCTGTGGCAGTGTGTGACCCCGTGGAAGGTACACTTGTCTTGGTGGCTGGCCGAGCTGCCCGAAGGTGCCGTGCTCGTGCCCAATACCGCGGAGGTCGAATCGGTCCACTGGCTCACGGTGGAAGAGATGGCCGCCTTGCCCGATCTGTTGGAGAGCAATCGCCGGTTTCTCGAACTGGTTCAGCGCGGCGAAATCCGGCTCGACTGCGCGCGGGGGATGAGCCGCGGTTGAACCTCGGGTGCCGCTGGCGTTTCACTCTCGGGTTCCGGCGGCTGCGGTCTGGCTTGCCAGATGGGCGTTGGGGCGGAACCCGGCCGGCCTGTGGGCTGCTGCGTGGAGAGCGGCAAGGGCGGGGTCTCCGGCAGGGGCTCTGCGTCGCTGCGTCCTGGATCGGCGTCGGAGCCAGGCGCATCGGGAAAGTAGCGCCGGTTGAAGATCTGCGGATCGAACGCATCAACCGGCTCGAAGACCTCCAGGCGCGCGCCGTATTGCACGTTGCTCTCGCGGCTGCGCGTTTCCTCGCCAATGCCTGCGGATGGCGCCTGCTCGGCAAGCCCCTGGGCCGCGGGCGCGCTCGGCGCACCCGGCGCAAGCGACGAACCAGATGCGCCCGCCGCTGCCGGCTGTGGCAGTGGCCCGTCGATGGGGGCCACAAACACCGCGGCCTGGGCATTGCCGGCTGAGGACTGCGCGCTCGGATCGGCCGCGGCCGCGGCTTGCTGCACCTGGCCATTGCTCTGCTGCATTTGGGTCGCGGTCTGGTGCGCCTGACTGTGCGGCGCGGCGAGCCCGGCCACCCAAGCGGACAGCATCCGGTATTGGCTCGCGTCCGTCGGCGCAATACCCTGTTGGTCTGCCGCGCCAGGGGCGCTGCGCACGGTGCCGTGTGCGGTGCGCGCGGCGCGCAGCAAGGGGCTTTGCGCCGGGTTGGTGCGGTCGATCTGGCTGAGCACGCTGTGGAGGTTGCGCTGCGTGAGCCGCCGCGTGGGCACCTGGCCGTGCGGCGCACGCAGCAGACGAAACGACTCGCTGCCCTGCCTGCCGTGGCACTGGCCCAAGCCGCAACTGTTCCACAACAGCGGCTGGATCACCTGCCGGAACCGCCCCACCGCACCCGGCGGCAGTTCGCGCACCGTGCGCTCGAGCTCCTCGAGCGACGGGCCGCTCTGGCCAGCAGCCGCGGCAACGTCAGCAGCGTCAGCAGCGGCAGCAGCCGCGGACGTGGCGGACGGCTTGGGCGGATCAAGCGCCAGCTCCAGGCGGCGCCGGACAAAGTCGATCATCGGGTCGTCTGGATCGAGCCGTGTGGCATCGGCCAGCTCGGCCGCGGCATGGCCGGGCATCTCGTGGTGCAGGCACCACCAGGCCAGGCGCAGATGCGCGCGCGCGTCGTCCGGACGGATCGCCGCGCGCTTGTGCTGGTAGCCCTCTTCCAGATCGCGGCAGGCCGTTTCCACCTCTGCGGCCCGCAGCCGGATGCGCCCGTGGGGCAGCAGCACCTCGTAATAGTCGCCCACGCGCGCGATCCGGCCGGAGAGCAGCTCGCCGTTACGGAGCAGCAACACGCCGGGCTGCGCGTCGAGGGGCCCAGCCTCCGGCGCGGCCGAGGCGAAGATCGGTGCGGTGGGCGGCGGCGCGGCTGCCAGAGCAACCTGCGCGGTCAATGGCCACGCGCCCAGGGCCAGCAACAGCGCGCCACGAACGATCGGCACGGTTCGATTCCGCGGTCTCATGGCAGTGCAAAGGACCTGATGGATGGAGGACAAGTGTACGTGAGTCAGGGGGAAGCCGACGTTTGGTTTGGCGGACCTCGCGCGCGATGCTCCGGGCGCGAATCGTGGAGGGCGGAAGGTACGGGAAACCGCCGGATGGGTCAAGAGAAGTCTGCCCGAAGTGCCTCGTTTTCCCGGATTGCCCCGATGCAATCTCTCTGGAGGGCCACGCTTTGTCGTGGCCGGATCTCATTTGGAGGGCCACGCTTTGTCGTGGCCGTATCTCATTTGGAGGGCCACGCTTTGTCGTGGCCGCTTGATCGGGGCTCAACGGACGCG
>CAYXPN010000380.1:0-4797 GCA_964467075.1 uncultured Planctomycetaceae bacterium | reverse complement strand
AGAGGTAGCACCCGATCCCAGCGCCCGGCCCTGTGGCCATAGGCCCAAAGCGCATACAGGTCGCTCAGCCCCGCGGTGGATTGGCGCGAGCGGGCCGAGGTGTGCTCGATGAGCGTGGCGGGCAGCTCGTAGTATTCGCGCCGGCGCCCGTCGGGGGCAAAGACCGGTCTCTGCAGCGGTACACCCTCCTCGAACAGCCGGTCGAGCAAACCCACGGCCCGGGCCCGCACGGGCGGGGAAAGAAACGGCAAGGCCGCGCAGAGAATCTGCATGGTCTCGGCCGAGCGGCGGAAGTGGACCTCCTCGCCCGAGATGCCCAGCTCGACCACCAGTGGGGCCCACGGCCAGCCGGCCGCCAGTTCTTCAACCTCCGCCTCGAGGCGCCCGCGCAGCTCGGTTGCCAGTTCGCCCGCCAGCGCCGCCGGAGCACTGTCCGCGGGCGGATCGCGCAGGTAGGGTTCCAAATCTTCGGGCGTGATCGTCGGCAGGGGAACGTGCGGATCGGGCTGGCCCAGCGGGGCCGTGAGATTGCCGCCGACGATGCGCCGGGCAGAGGCCCACTTCCAGGGCTCGGGCGGCCGGTCGCCGCGAGTGGCAGCGGCCGGTATCTCCGGGCCGGCGAAGCAAACCACGCATCCGCCCACCACCCAGAAGAACCGGCCGTCGGAAATCGCCGCCACGGAACGATCCGGGCCGTGCCATTCGTTCACCGCATTCTGCACATAGCCCTCGGCCGCCAGGCGGCGCGAGCCCTCGAAGCTGCCCGGCGCTGCGCCGGGGCCGAACAGCCCGCCGTAGGTGTCGCGTCGCCCGTGCAGGTGGCGGATTCTTCGGGTCGCAAGGTCCACGCCGCCCACGGCGCCCATGTGGGTGACCACCAGGAAGTCGCCCATCAGGCTGAGGCTCGATGTCTCGTCGGTGATCATGGGCATGCCGGCGAAATAACCGGGCTCGCGGTCGCCGTGGGCATGGGCGAGGTTGGTCACGTAGCCGGTCTGGTCATCGACCCGGCCGATGCCGATGCCCGTCTGGCTCACGCCCGAGCAATAGACGCCGATCGCCGTGGGGATGATCGTGTAGAGCGCGCCGGTGTGGGGATTGAACGTGGGGGCCGAGGGCGGGTTGTGCATGCCCGAGGTAAACCACACGCTGCTGATCCACGGCTCGCTGCCGTCGCTCAGGCGCAGCGTAAACCAGGTGCGCAGCCACGGGTGGGCGCGCAGATAGTCGCGCAAGGCTTCGTATTCCGCGCGCTCGCGGCGCTCGGTGCGGCGGAACCAGCGGTAGTTCTTCGACTCGGCCACCAGGTGGTCTTCCTGCGGATCAAAGGGCAGGCGCTCGTGGATATCGCGCAGCAATTGCCGGCCGGTGTAGAGCGCCTCGTGAAACGCCGCCGCGGGATTGGTGCGCACCACCACGAGCCCCTGCCAGATCGTCGGCGCCTGGTCGCGCAGCGACAGGCCGTTCAACTGCGCAGACCGCCAAAGCAATCGCCCGTCCGGCGCCAGGCAATAGACGCGCATGTCTTCCGAGCCCACGATGATCCGGCCGTCCGGGACGATGGAAGCCGGCTTGAGGATCATGTAGCCGGTCCGAAACGTCCACCGGGGTCGGCCCGTGGCTGCACCCACCGCGTGGAACACCCCGGCGCGATCGCCCACATAGACCTGGCGCCCGTCGCACGCCGGAGAAGTCCAGATGCCGGCCGGGGTCGTGTATCGCCAGCGGACTTGCCCGCTCTTGGCCTCCAGGCAGATGAGCCGGCCGCGGTTGAATTCCTCGTCGGTGGCCACGTAGAGCCGCCCGGCATCGTAGCACGGCGAATGGCCCACTGCCCCGCCCGCGGCAAATTGCCACGCCGTGGTGCCGTCGTCGATGCGCAGGGCATATACGTTGCCCGCGTAGGTGCCCACGAAACACAGCCCCTCGGCCACGATGGGCTCGACGCGTGGGCCGATCATTTCCTCGACGAAGCTGCGGTACCACTTGCGCTCGTAGGGCTCGGAGACGGTCTCGTCGGTGCAGGCCGAGCGCTGATTGTCGCGGTGCAAGGTGGGCCAGTCGGCCCGCGCCGAGACGCCGGCTGCTGCCAGCAGTGTCCCGAGGGCCAAGAGGACGCTGCCGATCATGGGCCGATCCTTTCGCGCGGGGGGAAAGCCGGGCGTGCGGGCCGAGCGGGAAGACGGGCCCCGCAAAGCGGCCCTCTTTGCCCTGGCCCGGAGACATGATACCCCAGCAAGCGGCACAAATCACGCAGTGTGCCACTGCTTCGCCAGAAGCAGTGCCTCGCCGTTGCTGGCACTGCTTGCCCGCCGGGCAAGCAGTGGCACACGCGCCCTACCACTCGTCGCGGGCCACGTAGCAGCGCAGCGAGCGCCCTTCGAGCAAGACCGCACCGCCCCCGGGCGGAGGCGGCCCGTCGAGCTCCGGATACACATCGCCCGGCGCCTCCGCGCCCGTGTCCACGAACAGCGACCAGGCCAGGCGCCGGGCAGGTCCGGGCAGACGGAACTCCTGGACCGACTCGCCCGTATGGAGCAAGAGCAACACGTGGTAGCCCGGCGGTTCGAGCAGCCCGCGCGGCGGCGCCGCAGCCAAAAGCAGCATGAGGCTGCGGGAATCCTGCTGCCAGTCGATCGGCTCGCCCGCGGGCCCATACCAACTTGCATCGGGCAGCCCGCCGGGCCGGCGCGGACGGCCGGTGAGGAATTCGGTCTGGCGCACGGTGGGCTCTGCCTTGCGGAAGGCGATCAGCGCGCGGCAGAATCGCACCAGATCATCGTGTTTGCGGACCAGTTTCCAGTCGAACCAGGAGAGGGAGTTGTCCTGGCAGTAGGCGTTGTTGTTTCCGCGCTGGGTGCGACGGCACTCGTCGCCGGAGAGCAGCATGGGCACACCCTGGCTCAGTAGCAGGGTGGCCAGCATGTTTCTGACCTGGCGGCTGCGCAGGCTCTCCACGCTGCGTCGGCGGGTGGGGCCTTCCACGCCGTAGTTGCAACTGAAGTTGTGGTTCTCGCCGTCGCGGTTGTCTTCGCCGTTGTCTTCGTTGTGTTTTTCGTTGTAGCTGACCAGGTCGTTGAGCGTAAAGCCGTCGTGGGAGGTGATGAAATTGATGCTGTGGTAGGGGCGCCGTCCGCTGGGTTGATAGAGGTCGCTCGAGCCGGCCAGGCGCGTGGCCAGCGGGCCGATCATCTGCCCGTCGCCCCGCCAGTAACGGCGCACGTCGTCGCGAAAGCGGCCGTTCCATTCCGCCCAGCGCCGCCCGCCGAAGGTGCCCACCTGATAGGCCCCGGCCGCGTCCCAGGCCTCGGCGATGATCTTGGTGTCGGCCAGCAGGGGGTCTTCGGCAATGGCCTCGACCACCGGAGGGTTGGGCAGCAGGTGGCCGTCGCGGTCGCGGCTGAGGATCGAAGCCAGGTCGAAGCGGAAGCCGTCGATGTGGTAGTTGTGGACCCAGTAGCGCAGGCAGTGGAAGATCAGCTCGCGCACAATGGGGTGGTTGCCGTTGAGCGTGTTGCCGCATCCGGAGAAATTGCGATACGTCCGGCCGCCGTCGGCCAGCATGTAGTAGACGCGGTTTTCCAGCCCCTTCAGGCCCAGCACCGGCCCCTGCTCGTTGCCCTCGGCCGTGTGGTTGAAGACCACGTCGAGGATCACTTCGATGCCCGCCTGGTGCAGGGCGCGGACCATCTCCTTCAGCTCGCGCACCTGGCCGCCCGGCTCGCTGCCCGAGGCATAGCCCCGGTGCGGCGCGAAGAAGGCCAGCGGATCGTAGCCCCAGTAGTTCGGCCGTTCAGGTTTCTGCCCCAGGCAGTCGAGAATGGGGAACTCCTGGACGGGCATCAGCTCCACGGCCGTCACGCCCAGCGATTGCAGATAGGGTATCTTCTCGATCACCCCTCGATACGTGCCGGGATGTTTCACGCGGCTGGAGCGGGCGCGCGTCAGTCCGCGCACGTGCATCTCGTAAATGATCGTCTCCGACAGCGGGCGGCGCAGATGGCGATCGCCCTGCCAGTCGAACTCGTCGTCGACCACCACACACTTCGGCGGCCGGATGATGCCCCCGTCGGCCGGCAGGAAGCAGCCGGCCAGCGCCTTGGCATAAGGGTCGATCAGCCGGGCCTGCGGATCGAAGCGGTGGCCGCGGTCGGGTTCGTGGGGCCCATCGGCCTGGAAATGATAGAGCTGCCCCGGCCCTGCCCCAGGCACGAACACGCTCCAAATGTCGCCCCAGCGGTTCAGGTCGGGATCGTAGTCGACCGCCGCGTCGGGCTCGGGGTCGCTCACCTTCTTGTAGAGCAACACCCGCATGGCCGCGGCCGATCGGCTGAACACCACGAACTGCACGCCGCCGTCGTGGAGGATCGCGCCGTAGGGCAGGGGGTGGGCGAAACGCAGGGCCGCGGATGGCTCGGATGGGCTCGACATGGTTGGCAGTGCTTCCCGCGAAGTCCAGCGGGCCGGGACGTGGGTCCAATCGGCCTGGGGCGCCGGCAAGGCCCCCAGTCTATTCTTCGGCCGTCCGGGGCCACAAGACGAATCAACCCCCGGTTCGGCCCCCAGGGATCGGTGGCTCCGCAGCGCGGCAATCGCCTGATGCGCTGAGAGTGATCATGGTTACGTGCCTGGTCGTCCGACACGGCTAAACTGTGGGGTGCCGCGTGTGGCTTGCCCAACCGTGTATTCGGCACTGCTGGACAAGCCAGCAGTGGCACCCAACTCGACACTTCGGGTGTGTCGGACTACTAGTAGTCCATCGCACTTAAGTTGGCGAGTTGATATTGCGTCCGTCTT
>CAYXPN010000379.1:0-4799 GCA_964467075.1 uncultured Planctomycetaceae bacterium | reverse complement strand
CAAATCCACCAGGTGGGCCACCACCGTGGTGGTGCCCACGTCCAGGGCCAGACCAAAATTGCGGTCCGAGGAGTCGCCCGGCTCGACGAACAGCACCTCGTCCACCACGTCGCGGCAGGCCACGGCCGCGGTCACGCGCCCGTCCCAGTGCCACTTCCACGAGGATCGCCCGGGCTGGTGCGTGCGCAACACGCGCGGCAGCTCGCGCACGATCTTCAGACCCATCTGCAGCGGGCGCTGCTGGCGGCCGGCCACCGCGGCCAGCAGGCGCTCCTGGTCGGGCGTGGGGTCGTCCAGCGTGGGCTCGGGCAGCTGGAGATAGTGCTTGGAGACCAGCGGGTGCAGCTCCGCCGGCGGGCGCTGGGCCCCGCGGTGGGCGAAATCGCGGAACTGCTCGCCGTCGCGCGCGATCTCCTTGGCTGCGGGGAGCCGGCTTTCGGGCGGCACTTCCACCACCAGGTCGCCGAGCGGCACCACCTGGCAGGCCAGCACATAGCCGCGGCGGATGTCGTCGCGCGTGAGGAACTCGGTCGATTGCCCCTCGACCTCACCGCTGCGCACGATCACGCGGCACTTGCCACACGCGCCTTCGCCCCCGCAGACAGCGCCCACGTAGACGTTCGCCTCCCGGGCGGCGTCGAGCAGGGTCTTGCCTTGCTCGACCACCACTTCGCGGTCGTCCGGAAGAAAGCGAACGCGAAAGCCTGCCATGGGCCTGTCGGCTCCTCTGACGATTGTTAACGCGGTGGGCGGCTCGTTCGGCGGTGAGCCGCAGGCGACTGTGTCGATCACACCGGCGCCTTCGGCTTGCCGTTAAACGAGGGGTTCCACCACTCCGCGCCCCATCACACCGGCGGCTTCGGCTTGCCGCCGAACAACTTTCCCCACGAAAGCTCAAGCCCGCCACTGGTTCTTCAAGTAGCTGGGAATCCCGGAGGCCTCCTTGGGCCCGATCAGCACCGACCAGCCCGATTCGTCCTCGATCCCCGCGGAGAGCACGGCCACCAGGCCGGGAATGAGCAACTTGCGGTGCGGGGCCTTTTCTTCGATGCTGCACTTCTTCATCGCCGCGGCGATCGACTCGGCGTTGAATTTGTCCGAGGCCCAGGCTGTGAGCACCGAAGTGCCTTCGGTATCCACGGAGATGATATAGGCCGGCACGCGGCTGGCCTCCACTTCGCCTTCGACTGAATAATAGCTCAGCGAGAAATTGGTGGTCACCAGCACCGGCGACTGCGGCGTGACTTCGCCCACCTCGTAGAGCTTCGGCTCCACGGCCACCGGCTTTTGCGGGTCGATGTAGATGTCCTGGCGCGTGGTGAGGATGGGCAGCAACTGCCACGGCTCGACCGCGTCGACCACCACCACGCCGGCGTACTTGGCGATGTAGGTGCCGGCCTCGACGACCTGCATGTAGGGGTCGGCATCGGTGGCGAAGGCGATGGTGGGATAGCCCAGCGCGCGGAAACTCTTCAGTGCCAAACGGCGGATGCGCGTCAGCTCCTGAAGCGTAGGCTTCAGGCCGCGCGCGCCCGGGTCCAGCACGAGGTCTTCCACGCCCAGGCCCGTGATCTTCTGCGTCAGCTCGGCCAGGGCCTCCAGTCCGTCGGCGCGGATGGCCAGGGGGCATTTCTCGTCCTTGGCCACCGCGGCGGCCGCCTCGGCCTGGGCCGGATCGGAGATGTAGAGCAGGGGTCGCTGGCCCGCGAGCGATGCCGCGGCGCGCTTGAGGTTGTCGGCCTTGGCCGAGATCAGCACGCAGGCCAGACCGGATTTCTCCGCGGCCAGCTTGGCGGCCTTTTCCAACCGAGCGGCCTCGCCCGACTCGTTGTCCACGGCCACCAGATTCACCTTGATCTGGGTTCCCACCCGCTCGAACGCCAGGCAGCCGATCTTCTCGGCCCGCTGGGCCAGGGCGGTCTCGTCCAGGGTATCGGAGACGCGCACGGCCACGGCCGTGGGTCGGTGGAAGCGCTCTTCATGGCGGAAGAGCTGGGTTTCGTTGCCGACCCTGATTTCCTGGGAATCGGCGCCGATGGTGACCAATTGGATGGGCGGGCGCGAGGCGGATTCCAAGGCCGCCTTGGCCTCGTCGCTCACATGCGGACACTTCTCCAGCGCGACCTGCTTGGCCGCCATCTTCATGGCAAAGGCCAGGCAGGTGGGAAAACCGCAGTCACGGCAGTTCGTCTTCGGCAGATGCTTGTAGATTTGCAGACCACTAAGCGCCATGATTCCTCCTCCGGTAAGGGTGGGGCGAAACGGGCCCCGACGGCTCCTCTGGGTTATGGGACGGTTTAGCCCTGCGCCGGCCGATTCGCCGCGGCTCGGGCCGGCGCGGTGCCGGGCTTTGCTGCGATTCGGCGCGCCGGCGGGCGCTTGCCGCCCTCACACGCCGACAGGCCCAACACCTCTTGCCGCTTGTCTGCGCGACACAAGCCTACATCAGCGGGTCCAGCGCGAGGGCCGGGTGGTTCACTTTGGCCAGGTATTCGGCCACTTCTTCTTCTGTCTTGGCGTCGTCTTCCGTGGGGATTTTGTCGAGCAAGTCGGGCTCGCCGAGCCGATCGGCTTCTTTCTGGAAACGTTCGCGGATGCCCTCTTTGAGCTGCTTGGGCATCCAGACGATGCGTTTGATGCCGCCGTCGGCGGAGATGAACTTCGGACTGGAGAGATACAACCGGCCCACGCCCAGGAAGCCGGGCGTCTGGGCCCCGCCGCCGGTGACCGAGGCCAGCTCGCCGAAGCTCATCCCTGAGGGCGTGACCTCCGGGAACTCGCGGTTGACCACCATCACGCCGTTGGCCAGCGGCAGGATGGCCACGATGCACTCGAAGCACCCGCAACTGGTCATGGGCGCTTCGAGCAGGCTGTAGGCGCAGAAGCGCTCGACCTTGCGGTTGGAGTTCTCGAACACGAACTTGTTCACGCCGTCCCATTCGCCCTTGGTCAGATCGAGCGTGCGCCCCTTGGGGATGGGCTGGTTGGGACCGGCGGGGTTGATTTCGTAGTTGGCCCGGCCGTCCAGCCAGTTGTAGGCCCCGCACAATCCCAATCGCTGGGGGGTGATCACGCAAACGTGGTCCGGGGCATAACTCTGGCAGACCGTGCAACTGTAGAACACGTCCACCGACTCGTCGGTCATGCCGGCGATGCGGTCGTCGCGGTAGGTGAACGCCTCGCGCGCCTCTTCGATCAGGGCCTTGACCTGGTCCGCGTCGGTGCTGATGCGCACGGCCACCTTGTCCACAATGCCGCCGTATTCGTCGTGCAGCTTGGCGTGCAGGATGGTGCCCAGGTGTTTCAGGCGCAGGCCGGCCTCGAAGGCCCGCTTGCTGATGCGGCACCAGAGCTGGTCGCGCTGGCCGGTGTGCATGAATCCCATGGCATTGCTCAGCCAGCGGTGGATCTGGCGTTCCATGATGCCCTCGAAATCGCGCTGCATCTTGCGCCCGGCGACGAGCACCTCGACGGCCAGGGGCATGGCCCCGCCCGGCTGGACCGAGTCGATATCCGGCCCGCTGACTTCAATCGCGCCGTCCTGGATTTCGCCGGGCTCGACCATGCGCGTGTATTCCAGCGCGTCGGAATACTTGAACCCGAACTGCACGTGCATGTCGTCCTTGCGCACGCGCTCGCCCTCGTAGGCCGCGGCATAGCCCACGGGAATGTCGATCTTCTCGATCTTCACCTTCACGGCGCGGGTGTCGATGCAGGTGGGCACGAGCTGCTCGTAGTCGGTCTGCACGACCAGCTCCTCGCGCACGGTGACGCCCGTGGGTCGGATTTCCGGCGTGGTGGTCGAATCGGAGATCACCGGGTAGCCCAGCAGGATCGCGCCGGCGCCCAGGGCGTACCAGTCGTCGGGAATCTCGCCGAAGGTGATGCCGAAGGCGTGGATGCGGCGCTTGGTGTAGTCGAGGCACTTGCGCGCCTCGCCGCGCTTGTGGCCGCCGAACGTCAGCGCGCTGCGGATCGACCAGTTGAGCACGTAGATGCCGTCGAGCGTGTCGGGGCCCACGGGCACCACGTAGAGGTCCCAGCATTCCTCCAGGGGCGCCTCTGCGTTGAGCACGCCGCCTTCGACCAACTGCTCGCGCATGGTCTTGCCGTCGCGGTTGGCGACGAGGAAGACCAGGATGTTGCGTTCCTGCAAGTCGCGCACCACCCTGACCGCGGCTTGCGTGGTGGGTGCGGGGCCGAGAATGGCCGCGAATCCCGGCATGCGCCCGTCGACCAACTGGATGCCCAGCTCGCGCATGATGGTATCCGAGATGAACCCCTGCCAGCCGGGCCCCATCTGGTGGCCGTTCACCGTGCGCAGCGCCACCAGCGCCTCCTGGGCCAGCATGGTCGCGGCCCCGGCGTCCAGCCCGTCGCCCAAGTAGGGCAGCCAGACGTCGTCGGTCGGGATCGGCCGGAGCAGCTCGCGCGCGTGTTCCACCTGGGCACGCAGCTCGCCCAGGGTCTTGACCTCCAGGCCCATCAGCGAATAGGACATGGGCAGAGAATAGGCCGTCAGCGGCCCCCAGCCCACGGGCTTGTCCGGGCCGTGCTCGGCCAGGGCCTGCTGGAGCGCGTCTTCAGCCTGCTTGACCCACTGGTGGGCACCGCGAATCACTTGCGTAAACACTTGCTTGGACATGAGTACCTCCACAACGGGATATCTTCGGATATCTTTCGGATATCTCTTCAGAAGCTCCTCGGTTCGTCACAGCCCCTCTGGATCGGTGTGTCGTCTCTTGGCCGGGTGGCCCCGGTCGGTTGCCCGACCGGGGCTCCCACAGATCCGTACGTGA
>CAYXPN010000378.1:0-4873 GCA_964467075.1 uncultured Planctomycetaceae bacterium | reverse complement strand
GTGCAAGCACGCACCCTACGAACTGGCTGCGCGTGCGTGCAAGCACGCACCCTACGAACTGGCTGCGCGTGCGTGCAAGCACGCACCCTACAGGCTGCTGGCTTGTCCAGCAGCTGCTGCGCGTGCGTGCAAGCACGCACCCTACGAACTGGCCGCGCGTGCGTGCAAGCACGCACCCTACGAGCCTGCAGCTACTCGGGATACCTCCACGGCGCGCGGTAGGCGCGCCGAAGCAGGCGGTCGGCCTGCTCGTCGCCTGCGCAGACCTGGCGCTCGCCGTCCCAGCGCACGCTGCGCCCCAGCCTCAGCGAAAGCATGCCCAAGAGGCTCATCGTGGTCGAGCGGTGGCCGATCTCGATATCGCAGATCGGCCGGCCGCCGTGTTCGATGCAGTGCAAAAAGTCGGCCCACAGCTCGGGGATGTTCTGGTCGTCGGGCTGGTGCAACTGCGGGTCTTCGTGCACGACCGGCTGGCTCTTGCGCGAGGGATAGAAATTCCAGCCGTCGCGCCAGCCCAAGTGAAAAGTGCCCTCGGTGCCGTAGAAGTAGCAGCCGATGTTGTGCTTCTCGGCCTCGTTGCCCGCATACCAGCGGTGCTCCCACACCGCAGTAAATGAATCGAACTCGAAATTGACCACCTGGGTGTCGGGCGCATCGGTGTTGTCGCGCTTGATGAACCGCCCGCCGGTGGAGTGCACGCTCTGGGGCCATTTCTCCTCGGTCCACCAGAGGATCTGGTCCATCCAGTGGATGCCCCAATCGCCCAACTGGCCGTTGGCGTAGTCGAGAAAGCGGCGGAAGCCGCGAGGATGGATCAACCGGTTGAAGGGCCTCAGCGGCGCCGGCCCGCACCACATGTCCCAATCCAGCCCCGGCGGCGGATCGCTGTCGGGCACGGGCTCGCCGGGTCCGCCGGGATAGTGGACAAACGCGCGCACCATGCCGATCTTGCCCGCCTTGCCCGAGCGGAGGAACTTCATGCCCGAGATGTTGTGCGGCGAGGCCCGGCGATGGGTGCCCACCTGCACCACGCGATCGGCCGCCCGCGCAGCGCGTACCATGGCGATGCCTTCGTGGATCGTGTGGGAGATGGGTTTTTCCACGTAAACATGGGCCCCGGCCTTGACCGCGGCGATGGCACACAAGGGGTGCCAGTGGTCGGGCGTGGCCACGATGGCGATCTCGGGTTTCTGCTCGTCGAGCAGCTCGCGGAAGTCGCCGTATTTCTTGGGCATCTGCCCGGTCTTCTGTTCGACGCTTTGGGCGGCTTTGTCGAGGATGTTGCGGTCCACGTCACACATGGCCACCACCTCGGAGTGTCCGGCGTCGATGGCGGTGTTGAGGATGTTCATCCCCCACCATCCGCTGCCGATGATGGCCGTGCGAAACTTGCGGTTCTTCTGGGCCCCGTGGACGGCCGGGGCGGCAAAGGCCAGGCCGGCGGCAGCGCCGGCACCGAGAAACTTGCGACGAGTGACAGTCATCATGGTTCTCCTGGGTTTTCGGGGCGAACATCATGCGGGATGTCATTGCGTGCCGATGCGGCGGCCGGCACAGGTCTTGGCCGAGCAGGGGCGCAGATCGCGCTTCGTTGTGGAGTGGTCTCCCGACCACTCCACCCCCGTCCACAACGGTGCGGCGCAGCATTTGCGAGCATGGCACTCGACGATCCGCAGTGATTTTATCCCCTGCGCGTGCGGGTCGCAAGCCTCGCAACTCTTCGGAGCCCAGCGCGTTTCGGCGGCGACCAGCGTGGTGGGGGCGACGGGCGTTCGGGCCAGGAAACCCAGCGAAAACTTGACTTTCACCCATCCGGCTGCTATCCCATAGGCAGGGTCGGCGCAACGGTCCGCCGGGACTCTTGGTTGAGGAATAAGCGTGCCTGTCCCCCTTCTGCTTTGCTTTCGCGCACGAGGAGACAAACCGATGGCCGAAGCGATCAGTCGTCGCCGTTTCCTGGGCGGTTCCGCTGCCGCCGCAGGTACGATCATGGTGGCCGGGAAACATCTGCACGCCGCCACGTGGAAGACCACCTTGCACAAGGCCCTGATCGGCAAGCCGGACCCCAAGACGTTCGCCGCCTGGAAGGCCGCGGGCTTCGAGGGCATGGAATCCACGGCCTGGAGCGTCACGCCCGCCGAGGCCCAGTCCGCCGGGCGCGAGGCCGAAAAGCTGGGCATGCGCATCCACAGCGTGCTCTACGGTTGGGCCAATTTCAATCGCCCCGAAGCGTTTGAGGCCGATCTGGCCAAAGTGGAAACCGCCCTGCGCGCAACCGCGGGCTACGGCGGCGACGCCCTCTTGCTGGTCACCTGCCGGATCGGCGGCATGGCCATGCCCGAAGCGTGGGAGTTCGAGATCGAATTCGACGAGCGGACCGGCCACCTGCGCCGGGTGGTGGCGGGCGACAATGCGCCGTATCGCGATTACATGGCGGCCCACGACCACGCGGTGGACGCCTCGCGCAAGGCCGTGGAGCAATTAATCCCGGTGGCCGAGAAGTGCGGCGTGGTGATCGCCCTGGAAAACGTGTGGAACAATCTGTGGGTCAAGCCGGAAATCTTCCGCCATTTCATCGCCTCGTTCGACAGCCCGTGGGTGCAGTGCTACTTCGACATCGGCAACCACGTCAAATACGCCCTGCCCGAAGAGTGGATTCGCGCGCTGGGCCGGCTGATCGTCCGCTGCCACGTGAAGGACTTCCGGCTCAACCCGGACGGCCGCGGGGGCCAGTTCGTCGATATCCGCGAGGGCAGCGTCAATTGGCCGCTGGTGCGCCGCGAGCTGGAGCGGATCGAATACAGCGGCTGGATGACCATCGAGGGCAGCGGTGGGCTGTCGCTGGAAGAGCAGAACCGCCGGCTGGAGCTGATCATCGCCGGCAAGTGATTCCCTCTCCCGAAAAGCGGGAGGGGCGGCCGCGCAAGTCGTAGGCCGGAACAAGCGCAGCGCTGTTCCGGCACGACCTATGGCGTGGTGGCAGGGACAGAGCTATTGCACGCTGGCAGAAGCAGACCTGACGCCGGAACATCGTCGCGTCCGCGACTCGTTCCGGCCTACGTTTTCGCCCCAATGGACTTTGATGTGGTCATCCCTGCCCCAACGGGGCAGAATACGAAAGCCCAGGGCGCAGCCCGGGGGACGGTCGACACGCCCCCATCCACGAGCCCTGAAAGGGCACGATCGGCGATCCAGCCGGTGGCGCGCCCCGCGTGTGCGATTCAATCACCTGACGCCCAGTGCAGCCCGCTTCTTTCAGCCGGCTGAAGTGTTACCCGACCACATAAGGAAGCAAGATCATGAACAGCCCGAATACGGTCTCGCGTCGAGGGTTCGTCAAGCAAACTACTTTGTTTGGTGCCCTGGGAGCGGCCCCCGCACTGATTTCGGCCCGCGCCCGCGGTGCCGAAGGTTCCCCGCCCAGCGAGCGCATCCGCGTGGGCCTGATCGGTTGCGGCGGCATGGGACGCGGCAACCTGGGCAACTGCGCCCAGTACGACGACGTGGTGGTCACTGCGCTGTGCGACGTATGGCAGCAGCGACTGGACGCCACCTTGAAGCAACATGAGAACACGGCTCGGGGCCATCGCGACTACCGCGAGCTGCTGGCGCGCGACGACGTGGACGCGGTGATCATCGCCACCCCGCCACACTGGCACTGTCTGCAGGCGGTCGACGCCTGCCGGGCCGGCAAGCACATCTACGTGCAGAAGCCCATGACGCTCCATCCGGGCGAAAGCCTGGCCGTGCTGGGCGCGGTCCGACGCCACAAAGTGATCAGCCAGATCGGCACCCAAATCCATGCCGGCGAGAACTATCGCCGCGTGGTGGAGTGGGTCCGCTCGGGCAAGCTGGGGCCGATCACCGTAGCACGGACGTTCAACGTGCAAAACCAGGGGCCCGAGGGCGTGGGCCGTGATCCCAACACCACGCCGCCCGAGGGCCTCGACTGGGAAATGTGGATCGGTCCTTATCCCATGCGCCCTTACAATTCGATCCTCGCGCGCAGCTCGTTCTACCACTGCTCGTTCTTCACCTACAGCGGCGGCTGGACGCCGGGCATGGCCCCGCACATCCTCGACCTGCCCGTCTGGGCCCTGGAGCTGGGCTACCCGACCACCGTGAGCTGCTCGGGCGGGCGCTACGTGATCCAGGACGACGGCGATGCGCCGGACGTGCAGGAGATGCTCTTCCAGTATCCCAACCGCACGGTGACCTGGAGCCAGTCCGCGATCAACAGCTACGGGTTCGACCTGCACGGCGAACCAGTGCCCCGGCGGCGCCTGGGCATCTACTTCCACGGCGCGGCCGCCACGCTGTATGGCAACTACAGCATGCACGAGATCGTGCCCGAGGGCGACCGCATGAAAGACCAGGAACCACCGCCGCCCACCCTGCCGCGCTCGCCCGGCCACGAACGCGAATGGCTCGACTGCATTCGTTGCGGTGCAGAGCCGAGCTGCAGCGTGGCCTATCACAGCAAGGTGGATGTCCCCCTGGTCTTGGGCAACCTGTCCTATCGCCTGGGCGGCCGTTCGGTGCGCTTCGATCCGAAGACGCTCCAGATCGTGGGCGACCCGGAAGCTGCCCGCGCCGCGGTGCCCGAGTATCGCCACCCGTGGAAGTTCCCCGCGGAGTACATCGAGCACGCGGTGTGAAGAAGTGGGCCGCGACGAATGCCCGGCGAGCTGCCGGCGCATGCCACAGCGGCACGAGCCTTGATCCACGCTGCGCGCCGGCGTATAATCCACTATGCTGATCAACCTACTAGTGCTCATCAGCCCTCTGGCGCTCGATCCGGCAAAACTTCCGGGAAGAAAAAGGTGACAGGCACCATTTGCCGGAACGGCCCGAAGGGTGCTTCGCACAAATG
>CAYXPN010000377.1:0-4879 GCA_964467075.1 uncultured Planctomycetaceae bacterium | reverse complement strand
TCTAACCCTTGCCGAATCTTGGACTTAGATACCTGCCGGCGGTCGGCAGTGCGGCCTGGAAATCGACGAAGAGGGGTCAGCATTTGACCCCTTTTAGATGGAAAGGACGTGCTGCCATGCGTTCTCTGACGCCCGCTGCGCGTTCTCTGACCCCCGTTGCCCCTGCAAAGCGCAACACGCACACCTCTACCGGCCCGCGGCGAAGCGCCCGGGCACCCTCGTATCGGCTCCACAAGGCCAGCGGTCGGGCGTTCGTCCTGGTACGGGGCAGGAGGAAAAAGGCGTTGGGTCTCATTTGGGAGGAAAAAGGGGTTGGGTCTGGGTAGGTGAAAGAATCCGCAGTGCCTGATTCCGCTTTTGTTCACGCTTCGGGTGTTGACGTGCTATCAGTTCCGGCGAATCTACCAAGCGTTGCGGAACAAAACCAGCAAACAAGGCCCTGCCATGAGAACGGGGTGCCAGATTTGTTCCGCGCACCGAGGGACAGACGACGCAACCCATTATGCCACAATCCTTTGCGGCAGGCCAATGGGAACACAACTGGAAACCATTGTGCCTTGAAAGCAGCTAATTCTTTCACCTACCCAGGTTGGGTCTCATTTGTGCGAAGCACCCTTGGGGCCGTTTCGGCAAATGAGCCCCGACCGTGCAACCTTTGCCGATCTCCGCTTAGCCAACGCAGGCCCTGGACAGAGCGTAACAGTTCAGCCGTCTGGAGCCGGAGGACTGCACTGCACCATGGCGTATCGTATGGCACCGCAAGGGCGGACGCAGGCTGGATGGAGGATTGCGCCCTTTCAGGGCTGGGGATGTGGTAGTGCCGGGCGCAGTCCCGGGGCTCCGCGCCGAAACACCAAGCTGCCCTGCTCGCCGCAAAGATGAGAAGAACCATCGGCAGACCTAATCTAACCCGGGACCACCGCATCTTACTGTCCTTTTATGCGAAGGGCCGACCCGGCCCGCGCTGCACGTCACGCACGCCGCGGCTCGAGGATGGGCCGGTCGCGCAGGCCATTGGCCTCGTCGTCGCCGGGGAAGGATTCGCTCTCAGGGTCCCAGCGCAGCTTGCGACCGAGCTGGATGGCGATGTGGCCCAGCAGGGCCATGGAGGTGACCCGATGGCCCACTTCCGCAGGCTCCAGGGTCTCCCGGCCGCTGCGCACGCAGTCGATGAAGTCCTGCTTTTCGCTCCTAAGCGGGAAGTGCTGGTCGGTGTCTTTCAGTTCGAGCGTGAGCAGCGACTTCGGCTCGGCGTCCATCTCGCTGAACCCGGCGCGAATCCAACCTTCTTCACCCTCGATGGTGAAATAGGGCTTCTCGGTCTTCAGGGTCCACTCCAACCCGTCGGCGAATCGATAGTGCACCTCGAACTTCAAGAGCACATTCCAGAAGCTCTCCGGCCCGGGATAGACGCCCGTGCCCTCGATCTCCACCGGCCCGGTGCGCTCCTTGCCGGTGGCCCACATGGCGCCGTTGTTCAGATGGGTGCTCCAGTTGGTGATCATGCCGTCGCAGTAGTAGAGATGACGCATCCAGCCGGGCCGGCCCCGGAAGTCCTTGGGCGGGTGGACACGCCGCTCGGTGTAGGGCGCGCGCGGCGCCGGCCCCTGCCAGCGCTGGTAGTCCAACTCGGGCGGCACGGGCATCTCGGGCTGGGGCGGGCAGCCCACGTCCGTCTCGGGCACCGCGACCACCACGCGTTTGAGCCGGCCCAGATAGCCGTTGCGCACGATGGAAGCGGCCCAATGAGCCGGCTTGCCGCTGCGGAACTCGCTATCCACGCGGAAGACGCGCTGGTGCTTGCGCGCGGCCTCGGCCATGCGCCGGCCTTCGGCAATGGTGCGCTGGATGGGCTTCTCCAGGGCCACGTGCTTGCCCGCCTTCATGGCATCGAGTGCCATCGTGGCGTGCCAGTGGTCGGGCGTGGAGATGACCACCGCGTCGATGTCGTCGCGCGCGATCAGCTCGTGGTAGTCCACATACGTGGCCACCGGCGTGTAACGTCCCTTGGCCCTGCCTGAGGTATACTGCTCCTCGATCCGCGGCACGGCGTTTTCCAGGCGCCAGCGGTCCACGTCGCAGACGGCCAGCGCCTGTACGCCGGGCGTGCGCACGAAGAGCGGGATGTTGTGGAAGTAGCACTGCCGGCCCGTGCCGATCAAGCCCAACGTCACGCGCTCGTTGGGCCCCACCGCGCCGGCCAATCCCAGGGCCGTGGCCGGCACCACCGCGGGCGCTGCCAGCGCGGTCGCGGCGGCCCTCTTGAGCAGGTCGCGCCGTGTAATCTGCGGTTTCATGTTGCGCTAGTCCCTTTTTCTTCAGACAAGGTTTGCTCCACGCAAAGGCAGGCGCCACGGTCCGCTGTCTCGTCTGCGGGAAGATGGAACCACGAACCGCGTCGCAAAAAACGTCCGCGCCACACATTATAGTCGCCGCAACCCCCGCTTCGTAGGCTGCCGGCAGAATGCCCAGCACGCCCCGGAATACGCCCTGTTCCCCGCAACGCCGCGGCGCAGGCAGACGCCCGCCGGGGCGGCTCAATCCGCACGTTCGCCGCTTTCCGGCGCATCGGGCTTGCCTTGCGAACGCGCCTTGAGGCGCTCGATCAGGCCCCGGGCCTTGCGCACCGCCTCGCGCCCGCGGTCGTCCTGGGGCTCATACCAGGGCTGCATGACGCGCCACGTGATCTTTCCGCTCAGGGGCGGCTCGTCCAGGGCCCCGGGATCGTAGAGCTGCTGGCCGCGAAAATCAACGGGCTGTTCCTGATAACAGGACCAAACGGCACGGCGCACCAGCCCTGGGTCACCCTGGAATTGCAGATCGACGAGCGTCAATTGGCGGCGAAAGCGATCCACAAACTCGGCGGGCACATTGAACAGGAAGGGATGTGGGGCCCGCGTGCCGACGATGCGTTGCTTCTCGTCGATGCCGTTCTGGAACAAGGCCTTCAGTGCCTCGCCGGTCAGGTGGCCGGCGGATTCCGGCCCGGCCAGCACCAGGTAGCGGATATTGGGATTGGCCACGATGTTGCACACGATCTTCTCGAAGCCGACGTTCTCGGTCTGCACGGTGCCCGACAGCGCGGCGCCGCTCTCGATTCCCCCGCGGACCAGCTCTTCCAGATCGCCGGGGATGTGCTCGGCCTCGCAATTGAGCACCACGGCCACGGCCACCGGCGAGGCATCGTTGCCGCGCAGATATCTGCCGGGCTCGGGCGGATAGCTGGGATGGGGTGAGACCTTGAGCATGGCACACAGCGAACGTCCACGGGAAATGGGGCTTAATCACATGGGCCGGGTGGCTCAAAGCGATCCAGGGGCGCGGCCAAACTCGCGGGCCCTCAAGGCTCGACCACCAGCGCCGAGACCGTTACGGCCACCTTGGCCCCGCCGTCCAAGTCCGCAGTCACCCGAATCGTGCGCGCGACCGGCCCCGGCTGGTCGCCCGCGGTAAAGCTCACAGAAACCACGTGCACGGGCCGCGGGCTCTGCGCTGCCGGACCGTTCGATGCACCCTGTCCCCCGGCCGAGAAGCTGAAGCCTTCGCCGTCGGCGGTGATCGAAAGGATGCGAAACGGCTTTGCCGCGCGGATCACCAGGGCCCGGCTCACCTTCTGGCCCGGCGAAAGCACGCCCAGAAACAGGGGTGCCGGGCTGGCGCTCAAGGCCGCGAGCACGCGCCCGCGCACCTCCACGGGAATCTGGGGCGTGGCCGGGTCGTTGGTCCTCAAGAGCAGCACGTCGCTGAGCAAGCCCGGCTCCACGCCCTCTCCCAGGCGCACACGCAAACGATATTCTACGGCACCAGCAGTCCGCGATGTTTCGGCCAGCTCTGTCGCGTAGCGGTCCTCGGGAGCGTCAACGCCCGTGATCGCCCAGCGCCCGCCGCGCGCGGCCCGAATGGTCAGCGTCTGTTCGGCCGTCTGTGCCGCGGCCACCTCGCCGAAATCAATCGCTCCGGGCTCCACGACCACGTCGGCCTGTACATAGACCTTCACGTGAAGTTGCACGACTGCACGAGCCGGCTGATCGAAAACCACGTTGATCGTCGCCGCCTGGTGGCCCAGAAACGAATCGCTGTTAATACTGGCCACGATCGAGCCCCGCTCGTAGGTTTTCAGGGTCGGCTGGGTGATGCGCACGCTCGTGCAACCGCAATTGGGCCGCGCGGACACGATCTGCACGTCGCCCACGTAAATGTTCTTGAGTACAAACTCATGCTCGGCCCGGGCCCCGCGGGCGATGATGCCGAAGTCGTGGCTCGAGGGTCCCTGGAACATCTTTTCGGCCCACGACTGGCCATGCACGGAAGGGGCGGCCAGCAGGGCCACGATTAGCCCGCAGAGCATTTGTCGCATCATGGCGAGGTCTCCTCAAGTGAGGGCGCCGCGCAGGAAACCATCATGGCCCCACGGGAGCTTTGCTCCCTCGCTGCGGTCTGCGGGGCGGTACGGGGACTTGGGCGATCCGATGGCCCTGCCATCGTGTCTGCCCCGTCCATTCTACCCCGCGGTTGCCCGCGCAGCGCAGCTTCGACTCCTTGCCGCGAGCGTGCAGTCCGCTGCCGCGGACGCGCGAATCCGGCGGCGCGCGGCGGCGCGGGTGAGCGCCCTGCGGCATGCGATTTTTCTCAAGGGCACTGCACCAACCCCGCGGCCCACAGGCACTCGCCGCAACAGGGAAACTCGTTGCCGAAGCAGTCCTCCTCGTTCGTCTCGCGCAGGTCGCAGCCGCCGCAGTCGATGCAGGGCGAAAACTCGAAACGCCGCACGCGCCGCCGAAACGCCTGATATGGCTCGTCCTGCCAGATGTCGCGCAGCGGGCGCTGGTGGATATTGCCGAAGTAGCACGCGCGCATGCGCCGCGGCTGCCCGCGAAAA
>CAYXPN010000376.1:0-4898 GCA_964467075.1 uncultured Planctomycetaceae bacterium | reverse complement strand
GGACGCGGTCCCTCGCGTCCGTGGCGTGCGTTGTGTGTTGATTCGCGGCCACGACGGAGCGTGGCCCTCCAGTCGCCACGCGCGCCTGCACGCAGCCGCCCTACGGCTGCGCGCAAGACCGACACACACACCGCGGCGCGGATTGCCGGCCTCTGCGCCGCGGCAGTGGCGCTGGGCGCGCTGGTCTGGGCCGCCTCGCCAGTCTGCGCGCAATGGGAGCTTCAGCCCGGCGAGCCGTTTGAACTCTCGGAAACCGTGCAGCTCGACCTGGCCGAAACCACCACGCTGGCCTTGCTGGAGCGCGCGCGCACGGGCCTGGCCAACCAGCAATGGGAAGAGGCCATCCAGACCCTGCGCCAAGTGAGCGAGACGGCTGAAGAGAAGCTGATGCCGGTCAGCCAGTCCCAGTGGCGCTATGTGAGCCTGCGCGACTATTGCCAGGTGCAGCTTGCCGCCATGCCGCCCGAGGCCCTGCGCCTGTATCGCAGCCAGGTCGATCCCGTGGCCGAGACGTGGTATCGCCGGGGTCTGGCCGAAAGGGACGAGGCCCTGCTGGCCAAGGTGGTCGACGAGGCACTGGCCAGCAGTTGGGGCGACGATGCCCTGTTGGCCCTGGGCGAGCTGGCCCTGGAGTCGGGCGACCACGCGCGCGCACGATGGTATTGGGAGCGGATCGTGCCCTTCGATGCGCCTGAAGGCCAGTCGCCGCAGTGGCCCGGCTATCCCGACTCGACGCTCGATCTGGCCGCGGTGCGCGCACGCCTGGTGCTGGTCTCGATCCTCGAAGGTTCCTTTGCCCGGGCACGCGAGGAGTTGGCCCAGTTCGGCCGGCTCCATGCGCAGGCCAAGGGCATCTTGGGTGGCCGGGAGGTCGGATACGTCGACGCGCTCTTGGAACTGCTGGCCGAGAGCCAGCAGTGGCCCGAGCCTCCGCGGCCGGGCGACTGGTTGAGCTTTGCGGGCAATGCCCAGCGCAACGGGCGGTCCGGACGGACGATCGACGGCGGGCGCGTGTTGTGGCGCAGTGCGCTGCCGGGCGAAGGCTCGGCGCCGGCCGCGGCTGGAGCTGAGGCGCTTCCGGCGGGGCCGAGCTACTTCCCCGTGGTGGCAGGCGATGTGGCGCTGGTGTGCAACCAGGGCGAGATTTGGGCCCTGCGCACCACGACGGGCAAGCCGGCCTGGGCCGACACGCCGGTGGTCTATCGCGGCCGGTTCTACGACGCGCCCGGCGACCTGGCCAATCCGAGCAATACCCTGGGCACGCCCCGGTTCACGCTCGCCGTGTTCGGCGATCGCGTCTACGCGCGCATGGGCACGGCGGTGACCGGCGGACCGCAGGAGCCGGTTTCCACGGTTCGGCCGGGCTACCTGGTGTGCTTGAGCCTCGGCAGGCAGGGGGCGTTGCGCTGGAAGATCGAGCCCGAGGAAGGCTGGGCCTTCGAGGGATCGCCCGTGGCCGACGAGGCGCGCGTGTATGTGGCCATGCGGCGGAGCGACGTGCGCTGCCAGGCCCACGTGGCGTGTTTCGACGCGGCCACCGGCGAGCTTATCTGGCGGCGGTTTGTCTGCGGGGCCGAAACGCCGGGGCGCGGCCAACTGTTCGAGAGCACGCACGGCCTGCTGACGTTGTATCGGGGAACGCTGTATTACAACACGAACCTGGGTGCGGTCGCAGCGCTTAGTAGCCAGGACGGGCGCATCTTGTGGCTGAGCCGCTATCCTCGGGCGAGCAAGGTGGACCTGCTCCACCTGGCGCCCCACTGGCGGCGCGACCCAGCGCCTTGTTTGTATGATCGGGGCATGCTGCTGGTCGCGCCGGCCGACACGCCCTCGATCCTCGCACTGGATGCGGCCAACGGCCAGATTCTCTGGCTGAGCGGCCCGGAGCTGGCCGATGCCGTGCACCTGCTGGGCGTGACGGGCGAGCAGTTGATCGCCAGCGGCGGCAAGCTCTACTGGATCGCCCTGAGGGGCCCGCAGCGCGGGCGCGTGCGCCACCTCTGGCCCGACGGCCCGGACCAGCCCGGCTACGGGCGCGGGCTGCTGGCGGGCGAGGACGTGCTGTTTCCCACGCGCGAGAGAATCCACGCGTTCGACCAGCAGACGGCCGAGCCCCGCAAGGTGATCGACCTGGTGCCGCAAGGGGCCATGGGCGGCAACCTGGTCGTGGCGGGCGAGAAGTTGCTGATTGCCGGCAGGGGGCAGTTGGTGGCCCTGGGACCTGGGGGGGAAACCAACGAAGGGCCTGCGGGTTTGGCGGTGCAGGCCGACGGCGATTTGTTTCCCATCGAGCCGCGAGGACTGTAGGGTGGGTCGAGCGGTAGCGAGACCCACCGCGAAGGCAATTTGGTGGGTCTGCGCCTACGGCTTGACCCACCCTACGCGCTACGGCTTGACCCACCCTACGCGCCTCGCACCGGCAGTGATTGGTTTTCCCATCGAGCCGCGAGGTTTATCCTCGCGGGAATCGAACCGGCGGCGATCGCCTATCCGAAAGAACCCGATCAACGAGGATGATCCATGTCGCAAGACGATGTGCAGGCGGTCCGGCGGCTCCACGAGGCCTATGGCCTGATCCGCGAACAGCTCGAACGCGTGATCGTGGGCCAGCAGCAGGTGATCGAAGAGCTGCTGGTGGCCCTGTTCGCCCGAGGCCATTGCCTGCTGGTGGGTGTGCCGGGCTTGGCCAAGACCCTTTTGATCCGCACCCTGGCCGATGCGCTCTCGCTGGAGTTCCGCCGCATCCAGTTCACTCCCGACCTGATGCCCTCCGACATCACGGGCACGGAGGTGATCCAGGAAGACAAGCTCTCGGGCACGCGCGAGTTACGTTTTTTTCAGGGCCCGATCTTCGGTAACGTGATCCTGGCGGACGAGATCAACCGCACCCCGCCCAAGACCCAGGCCGCCTTGCTCGAGGCCATGCAGGAATACCAGGTCACCGCGGGGGGCCGGCGCCATCCGCTGAGCGAACCGTTCTTCGTGCTGGCCACCCAGAACCCCATCGAGCAGGAAGGCACCTATCCGCTGCCCGAGGCCCAGTTGGACCGCTTCATGTTCAACGTCCTGGTCGACTACCCGGACGAAGAGGAGGAATTCCAGATCGTCAAGCGGACCACGGCCGAATGGGCCCCCCAGATCACGCCCACGCTCGACGGCCCGCAGATTCTCGAGCTGCAACACATCGTGCGCCGCGTGCCGGTAGCCGATCACGTGATCCGCTATGCGTTGAAACTGGCGCGATTGAGCCGGCCGGACAGGGAGGGGGTTCCGGAGTTTGTGCGCGAGTACGTCTCCTGGGGCGCCGGTCCGCGCGCCGGCCAGTACATGATTCTCGGCGCCAAGGGCCGGGCCGTGCTTTACGGGCGGTTCCACGCGGCCACGGAGGACGTGCGCGCGGTGGCCTTTCCCGTGCTGCGCCATCGGCTGATCACCAATTTCAATGCCGAGGCCGAGGGATTGAAGACCGACGACCTGATCCGCCGGCTGATCCAGACCGTGGATCGGCAGCATGAGGAAGCCGGACCGATGGCCGAGGTGTTGCGCAGCGGCGAGGAGCCGGCCGGCGGCCGTTCGTAGTGCCCCGATTTATCGGGGCCGGTGAACACCGTAGAAGTACGGTCGCGACAAACCGTTCGTGGCCACGTAGGGTGGGTCAAGCCGCTTTGCGCAGACCCACCAACCTGCCGGTGGGTCTCGCTATCGCTCGACCCACCCTACAAACTCCCCCGCAGAGTGTGACGGGCCTTGTTGTGAGGGACATGCGCGTGTCGGACCGCCAATCGCAGAGATACCTCGATCCCCAAGTGCTCGCCCGCATCGAAGGGCTGCAACTGCGCGCCAAGCTGATCGTGGAGGGCTACGTGTCGGGTGTGCACCGCAGCCCGTTCCACGGCTTCTCCATCGAATTCGCCGAGCACCGCGAATACAGCCCGGGCGACGATCTGCGCTACCTGGACTGGAAGGTGTTCGGGCGCACCGACAAGTATTACCTCAAGGAGTACGAGGAAGAGACCAACCTGTTCTGCTACCTGGTGCTCGACATAAGCCAGAGCATGGACTACCGCAGCGCGCAAGCGCCGATGTCCAAGCTGGAATATGCCCAGTGTGCGGCCGCGGCGCTGGCCTATCTGGTGTTGCGCCAGCAGGACAGCGCGGGGCTGGTGACCTTCGACCACGAGATTCGGGCCCTGGTCCGCCCCAGCAGCACCCCGGCGCACCTCAAGCAGTTGGTCCACGTGATGGAACAGACCCGGGCCGAGCGCAAGACCCACTGCGGCGCGATCTTCCATGAGCTGGCCGAGCGGTTCAAGAAGCGCGGCATCGTGGTGGTCCTCAGCGACCTCTTCGACGACGTGGACTCGATGATGACCGGGCTGAAACACTTCCGCCATCGCCGTCACGAGGTGGTGGTGATGCACGTGCTCGATCCGGCCGAGCTGGAGTTCCCCTTCCAGCGCACCACGCTGTTCCGCGGGCTCGAGGGGCTGCCCAACGTGCTCGTCGAGCCGCGCAGCGTGCGCCGGGCCTACCAGCAGCGGTTGGGCGAATTCCTGCGCCGGGTCAAGCAGGGCTGCCGTATGCACCGGATGGACTATGTGCCCATGCGCACCGACCAGTCGCTCGACGTGGTGCTGTCGGGCTATCTGGCCTCGCGGCGTTAGCCTGCCACGCGCGACTGTTGAGAATCACCGGAAATGGGCGTGTAGTCCTTGCGGCAGCGCCCGGCCCGTAGGGGCGACGCATGCGTTGCCCCTACCGACGCTGCGCGTGCTGCACACGTGAGTGCCAATCGGCCGGGCGCCTCGCCGCGGCGGAGGGATTTGCGTTGAGAACGACAGGGTAAGCACTTGTAAGGGTATAACTTCCCGGGAAAAGGTGACAGGCACCATTTGCCC
>CAYXPN010000375.1:0-4913 GCA_964467075.1 uncultured Planctomycetaceae bacterium | reverse complement strand
ACCGTGTATTCGGCACTGCTGGACAAGCCAGCAGTGGCACCCAACTCGACACTTCAGGTGTGTCGGACTACTAGCCGAAGGCGCCGGTGTGCTCAAGACGGCTAGCCGAAGGCGCCGGTGTGACTGAAGGTGCAGGCCTCACAGACTCAGTCGCCTGCGGCTGGCCGTTAAACGAGCTGGAGGCGTGGGTGTGACACGGCGCACAGGTATTCCGGTCGACGGGTCGCGCCGCGGAAAGCACGTGGGCCGCAAGGCCTGCTAGCAGTGCTAGCACTGGGAAAAGCAGAGAAAGAAGCCGTCCCGCGCACGAAGCGTTCGGCGCTCGGAGTTCACAAGACCTCGATCCGATTGTTCAGCCGATCGCCGTCAGCCATGGCCAGCACGGCAGTCTGCGCAAGCTGCTTGCAATAGTAGGTGTGGCAGCGGCCTTCCAGCACAATTCCCTCTGGACCCACCTCTACGTGCAAGTCGTGGACGCCGCGACCGGTACGGCGATGGACCGCCTGCTCGATCGAAGCCGCCAGGGCTTCGGCCTCGGCCAGGGTCTCCGGTAGCCCGCGCCCCAACGGCTCATGCCTGGACATCGGGTTCCTTAGAGGATTGTCCATCGGTTCCTCCTTGCCTTCCCGCCGGCCGAGTCCCTCCGGTCATCGGGGTGGGCGGGAACGTATTGAGGAACCTCCTTGTTCCCGCGACAAAAACGCTTTGCCCGAGCGCCGGCTGCCAGGCAGGCGGCGGTCTCAGCCGACCGATCAACAGGTCATCGGCCGGCCGCCCTTCGGGCGGCCCGACGTTCGGGACGGTTGCCTGGGAAAAGCCCCGGAATCTCGGTTGTTTGCGGGCGCAACGGGCCTCTGTTTGCAGGGCGTTAGAGCCTATCCCAAAAGCTCGTTGTGGCCGGTCTCCGGGCCGAGCCACTGGCCTCGACCGAAGGTCTCCCGACAGGGTTCGGGGATAGGCTCTCAATGTACGCGGATCGAATTGACCAGCTCGATATCCTGGTCCTTGCACACAGCGCGGACGACTTCCTGGGCAATTTGTTTGTAGTAGAAGCTGGAGACTGCGCCGGAGATGAGCAATCCTCCGCAGTGTTGCTCCACCCGGAGGTTGCGCAGCTCATAGAAGGGGCTACTGGCCAGTGCGGCCTGGGCCCGCGACTGCAAATCTGTGGCGTTCAGAGTTTTCACGCCCCGTCCGTCCGTGGCCTGAAGTTGTGTGATACGTGCACTCGGCGACCAGCCGCCCGAGCGAACCTTGCGTCCCTGAGCCGGCCGGATCAAGTGTGATGAGGTCCGCGGTCGAAGGAGGCCGATCGCGGCTCCGGGGCCCGACGCTGTGCTTGCGCAAACCGCCTTGGGCTTGGTGGGAACTCGCGAGCAAACCTCTCCAACACATCAATCTAGGACTTGGCCCCGCGCGCCGTCAACCCCTTCTTGCCGCCTTTGGCGCAGAATCCCGGCGAATCTGCGAAACCGGGAGTTCGGGTTGTGTGGAACCCGTCAAACCGCGGTGGCCTGTGCGGCGACGGGGACTGGGGCGTTGGCTGCCGCAACCCCCTCTCTTCGAGAATCGCGCCTCGGACCGCCGCTGGAGAAATCGCTCGCCGCCAAGCGTGTGTGCAGCCGCCCGCCAGTCCGGATATCGCCGGCCTCGGCCTATGCCCGCGGTCGCTGCTGAGCGCGGCGACCGGGGCCTGCGACATCGGATTCCCAGCCGGCCGCGGCCCGGCGCGGTGGATGGGCGGTCCTTTGGCCCGGTCGATCCCTCTTCCCGGCCCTCCCCTGAAGACGAACAACCGGGTAGAATCAACGCTCGGCGATCCTGAAGCAAAGTAGCTGGAACGGTAGGGCCTGAGGATGGATCCGACCACCGTCGCGGACCATGCGGACGTAGAACTTATAGGGGGATGTTCTGGTCATCCGGAGCAGACCCCACCGTGGGGCAGCCAGCCCTTTGTGGCCGGACCCGAAAACCGGCTGCTGGGGCCGGCGGTCCGGGCGGTTTGCGAGGCGCCGGGGCGCTGCTACAACCCGCTGGTGCTCTACGGGCCCAGCGGCGCGGGCAAGACGCGACTGGTCGAAGTGGCGCTGGATGCGTGGCAGCGCCGCCACGGATCACGGGCGGTGCGGCGTCTGAGCGGCGCGGCGTTTGTGCGCGAACTGGCCGACGCCATCGACGCGCAGGCCACGGAGGTGTTTCGCCAGCGATATCGCCGGGCAGCGTTGCTGGTGCTCGAGGACGTCGAAGGGATCGCCAACAGCCAGGCAGCCCAGATCGAACTCGTGCACACCCTGGACGCGCTGCTGGCCGAGGAGCACCAGGTGGTGGTGACCGCCAGGGCGGCCCCCCAGGCGCTCAGCGGGATGCTGCCGGCCCTGGCCGGTCGGCTGGTGGGCGGTCTGGTGCTGGGGGTCTCGCCCGCGGGGTTCGAGGCCCGGCTGGTGTTTGTTCGTCGCTGGGCGGCAGAAAACCGGTTGCGCCTGCCGGAGTCGACGGCCCGGCTGCTGGCCGAGCGTGCAGGAGACGATGTGCCGGAGTTGGAGCGTGTGTTGGGCGAGTTGAAGGCGGACGGTCGATCGGCCCGTACCTTGAGCGATGCCGCGATTCGCCGCCGCCTGGGACGCAGAGACCCCTCACAGCCTTCGGTTCCCCAGATCGCTGCGGCCACGGCGCGGGAGTTTTGCCTGAAAGTCGCTGATCTGCGCAGCCGGTCGCGGCGCCAGGCCGTGGTCCAGGCCCGGGCGGTGGCCATGTTCCTGGCCCGACAGTTGACCAGCGAGAGCCTCAGCCGGATCGGCAGGTATTTCGGCGGACGCGACCATACGACTGTACTGCACGGATGCCGGCGAACCGCGGGGCTGCTGGGCAGCAGACCCGCCTTGCGTCGGGCGGTTGACCGGATCACCCAGCGACTGCGTTCCGCCGGGCCATGTGCCGGGGGCGGCAGGGCACATGTGGAAAAAGTGCCGACAAGGCGTCAATCAACTGTCGAGCGGCGACCGTTGCCACACAACGCGCCGGGGTGCTGTTCGACCGGACAGCAGCCACCCGACGCCGGCTGACCTCCTACAGACAGGTAACCAACAGTTTTTCCACTACCAAACCCCGAGGCACCACAAATCCACAACTCCCCCGACCGTCGCCACTTACGATCAGTCCGGTGGGGCGCTTGCCCGGCCAAAGGCGGCACTGCGGGCACCCCTACTATAAAGGCTACTGAAAGAATTCTTTTGATATGACAGGAACGACCGGCAACCGCGTTGAGCCTGCTCGCTCAAGCAGAAGGCAGACCAAACCTGTTAGATAAAGGACCAGGGAACCATGAAAGCCAAGTGTGACCGCGTCAAACTGCTCCACGCTTTCCAGATTGCGGCGGCCGTGGCTCCGGCGGGCAGTCCGAAGCCGATCGCGCAGATGATCATGCTCGACGCCTCGGGCGAGGTTCCCACACTGATGGCTACCGACTACGAAGTAGGCATTCGGGTCGAAGTGCCGGCCATCCAGGCCCAAGGGGATGGAAAGATCCTGCTGCCGCCGGAACGATTCGGTTCGATCTTGCGCGAAAGCCCGGACGAGACCTTGAATCTGGAGAGTGACGGGACCAGGGTGCGTGTCTGGGGCCAACACAGCCAGTTCCAGCTCCCCACGCAGAACCCCGAGGAATTCCCGCCCATCGAGCCGTTCGATGCAGAGAGCTATCATCAATTCTCCCCATCGTTGCTGCGCACGATTGTGGCGCGCACAACCTTTGCCACGGACCCGTCGGCCGGCCACTATGCCCTGGGGGGAGTGCTCTTGGAATCGCTTGCCGACCGGGTGATCGGCGTGGGCACGGACGGCCGGCGCCTGGCAAAGCAGGAGGGACCCGCGGAATCGGTGGGAGGCCACGCTGTCGAAGAAAACGCCCCCATTGTGCCGACCAAGGCCATGCAACTTCTGGGCCGCGCCGTGGAGGGCGACGAGGAGCAGGTGGAGCTGGCGGTGCGGGAAAACGACGTGGTGGTGCGCAGCGGGCGCATTACCGTGCGCTCTCGCCTGGTGGAAGGGCGGTTTCCGCCTTGGCGCGACGTGTTTCCCGACACCGAGGGCTGGCCGGCCGTGGAGCTTTGTGTTGGGCCGATGCTCTCCGGGGTGCGCCAGGCGGCGATCGTCACCGGCGGGGAGCGCCGGGGCGTGCAGTTCAGCTTTGCAGAAGGCAAGCTCGTGCTGGCCGCCCACGCCGCGGAGTACGGCGAATCGCAGGTGGAGATGCCGATTGCGTTCAGCGGCTCGGAGTTGGCCGTGAGCCTCGATCCACGCTACATGATCGACTTCTTGCGGGCGTTGGACGCGGAGCAGTCGTTTGTGATGCGGGTGCGCGACGCCGAGAGCCCGGTGGTGTGTACGACCGACGATAACTACGGCTATGTGGTGATGCCCATGGCCCGGGAGCAAGGAAGGTGAGCCACGGATGTCCGGTGCCCGGAAACGCAGTGTGTCTCGGCGATCTGCGCGGCACGGGCCGCAGCGGATCGGCAACGTGCTGGCGGAGCTGATGGCCCGGACCGGGTTTGCCGGCCGGCGGGCGGCCAAGGCATGTGAGCAGGCCTGGCGCGAAGCGGCCGGACCGCTGGCCGCGGGCTACAGCCGGCCGGGCAGGGTTCGACGAGGCGTGCTCGAGGTGGTGGTGGCCAATTCGGCGCTGGTCCAGGAGTTGGCCTTTGAAAAGCCGCGCCTGCTCGAGGCGCTTCAGCGGCGTCTGCCGGAGCAGGGTATCAGGAATATCCGTTTTCGGGTGGGCAGTCTGGGAGACCGCGGGTCGGTCGATTAAGAACTTGTGAAGGTATAACCCCTGGATGGAAAAAGGTGACAGGCACCCTTTGCCTTTGGGCGGCCCGCGACCAACGTTCCGTCGGTGCCCGGCTTCGCACAAA
>CAYXPN010000374.1:0-4943 GCA_964467075.1 uncultured Planctomycetaceae bacterium | reverse complement strand
TCGGCCAAATATGCGCGGAAATCGTGCCGGAGGGCGTCCAAAACCTTGTGCCACGCCATCGCTCCATTCCGCTGAAGCGTCACGAAATGTCTGATGTAGGAGGTAGCCCCCAATCGTTGGACAGCAATTGGGGTTGGTTAAGGTGTAGCGGCCCGCCAGCCCCATACCAAGGGTCTCGCGCGGCCGCTGAAGCTGAGAATGGTTCTCCATGCGAGAGGATCCGCCCATTTTTTTTGCGCGCGACTTGCCGTTGATTTTGCCCCAAGTCGCGCCTGGCCGCAATCCGCCGGCTACGCCGCCTCCAGGCAGAACTGCCCTACCACATTCTCAGCCCTGAAAGGGCGCGATCGGCCGTCCAGCCTGCGTCTGCCCCTGCGGCGCCATACGACAGGCCGTGATGCCGTGCAGTTCTCCGGCTCCAGACGGCTGAATTGTAACCCAATACCTTCATCGCTGCATGCCCGGCTACGCCGATCTCTTTCCCGACGACGGGCTGTGGACGCGTCCGGTGGCGCTGGCCGTGGCGCAACGTGCCGGCACCGCCGAGGCGCTGCGGAGGGTGGGAATCCCCGGCGTGAGCCGGTAGCTGCGAGAAGCAGGCCTGCGCTTCCAGCAGCGCACGGTGCAGTGCCTGGCGAACTGGGCCGCAAATGCCGCGGCCCCCGAACCGTTCTGGGCCCACGGCCTGCACCCGAGGCTGGATCACCCCGTTCGGTTTGCCAAGCAGGACTGGACAGGATTTGCGGGATTTGCGAGACTTGTGTTTCTTGACCATTCCAAGGGTTCTCCTATGGCGGGAAAAAGGTGCCCCATTTCCCCCAACGAACAGTTGGAATGGGCTTATTGGTTTTTTCTGTGGCTTGACAACATACCAGGGCGCAATCCCGTTACCCATGGATCGTGGAGCCAACTTCAGACGGCTGAACAGTTGCTTATCCTGTAATCCTGTTTGATTCCTCATTTCGCGTGCGTGCGAGCACGCAGCCTACGCAGCTATGGAGGGCCACGCTTTGTCGTGGCCGATGGTCGGCACACTGCGGACGCAAAGCAGCGCCACGGACGCCACAGACCGCGTCCCTCCAAAACTCGCGTGCGTGCGAGCACGCACCCTACTGCTGGAAGGAACCCAAGGGGTGATTACCCGCATCACCGGAACGCTGAAGGCGCTGAGCGACAACGTGCTCACCCTGGCCGTGGGGGTCATGGAATACGAGGTGCTGATCCCCGAGTTCACGCGCCGCCATTTGCAGGCCGAGGTGGACCGCCAGATCAGCCTGCACACCATCGAGTACCTCGAAGGCAACCCCATGCAGGGCCGGCTCACGCCCCGGCTGATCGGTTTCTTAAGCGAGGCCGAACGCGAGTTCTTCGAGCTGTTCTGCTCGGTCGACGGCGTGGGTGCCCGCAAGGCCCTGCGAGCCATGGTCCGGCCGGTCCAGGAGGTGGCCACGGCCATCGAGGAGCAGGACACCAAGCTGCTGGCCGCGCTGCCGGGCATCGGACCGGCCATGGCCGAGCGCATCGTGGCCAAGCTGCGGCGCAAGGTGCCCAAGTTCGCGCTGCTGGTGGCCCGGCGCGAGGCGGTCCAGACCCAGGTCGAGCCGGACATTGTCTCGGCCACGTTCGACATCCTGCGCGGGCTGGGCCATTCGGAGAGCGACGCGCGCCGGCTGCTCGATGCGGCGCTGGCCACGGGCAAGAGATTCAAAGACGTCGAGGCCCTGATCCAGGCCATCTACCGCCAGCAGCACCAGTAGCGTCCCGGGCAGCCACCCGGCGAGCCGCAGTTTGCACGTGGCACTTCGCCCGGCGAGCCGCTTACCGTGAGCCTGCGGTTCAGTTCGGCCGTCTTCCCTATGGAGGGCCACGCTCTGTCGTGGCCGCGCGATGGGTGGCACGCCCTCAGAAGGGCGTGGCCCGAGCGCGCAACACGAGCCACGCCCAACGTCCAGCGCTCTGGACGTGCCACCCAAGCTTCACTGAGGAGCGCCACGGACGCGAGGGACCGCGTCCCTCCAAAACTCACGTGCGTGCAAGCACGCACCCTACGACTCGATCACACACCGGCTCACTGCGCCTGGATGGTCCCGCCGGCGACCTCCACGTCCTCTCCGCGCAGGTGCCTGTCGAAGAACGCCGCCACGCGCTTGCCCACCTCGGGCCCGCCGATGCCGTGGCCCCCGCCTTCGATCTTCACGAACGTCACGTCCACCCCGGCCTGCTTGAGCTTCTCGCAGAGCATCTCCGCCTGCGCAAGCGGCACGATGGCGTCTTTGGTGCCATGGACGATCAGGAACGGCGGATCGTCGCGAGTGACGTGCGTCACCGGCGAGGCGGCGATCGCCTCCGCACGCTTCTCCTTGAGCGAACCGCCCAGCAGGGCCGTGACCGCATTCGGCGCCTCGCCCCGGGTGCGCTCGAGAATGGCCGTGAAATCGCTCGGCCCGCAGAAATCCACCACGCAGCTTACGCGGCTCGACTGGTCGGGCGAGCCGCCCTCGCCTTCCAGCTCTTTTACTCCGCCCGAGGTGCCCAGCAGGCTGACCAGGTGTCCGCCGGCCGAGATGCCCCAAACGCCGATCTTCTCCGGGTCGATGCCGAGCTTCTCCGCGTTGGCGCGCAGGTAGCGGATGGCCGCCTTGCAGTCGTGGATTTGGGCGGGCCAAGTGGCCTCGTCCGAGAGCCGGTATCCGACCGACACGCCCACGTACTTGCCCGAAACCACAAACGGCAGCACCCGCGGCAAGCCGCCCGCCTTGTTGCCGGCGCGCCAGCCGCCGCCGTGGATGAACACAATCACCGGCAGCGGCTTCTCGCCCGGCTCCTTGGGGCGCAGGATGTCGAGGTGCAAGGCCCGGTCGCCCGCCCGGCCGTACTCCACGTCGCGCTGGAGCACCACGCCGGCCGCGGCCAGTTGCGCGGGCAAGAGACCGCCCGGGCGCCGGGGTTGCTCGGCAGCCGCGGCAAGCGTGGAGCCGAGCAACAACAAGACGACGCCCGCGACCATGAAACGATTCCAGGTGCGCATGAGCTGGCTCCTCCCTTCTTTGCAAGTGTGGTTCGTCTCTCCGAGCCGGCAGGGTGGGTCGAGCGTCAGCGAGACCCACCAGATGGGCTTGGTAAGAACTTGTAAGCGAATTGTTTCCCCGGCCTGGTGCCCAGCTTCGGGTGGCCGGGGCTGGAGCGAAGCGAAGCCCCGGGTGGCCGCCGCAACCAGTCTGTCCGGCGGCTATTACTTTAGCCAGCCAGGCACCGCGGGGCAAGAATTCTGAGGGTTTCCGCCGCGAACTAGCAGCCCAGTCGGGCAGCAGGCCAATGCTCTCTCACAATCGCGAAAGCACGAAAGGACGAAAACGCGAAAACGAGGGTAAGCGGCAGGGTCAGGTGCCCAAAGCAGCCAAACAAGCCCGGCCGGGACGGATCAGGCCCGGTTACGGTCGCGCGCCGGGATCACGTGCCGCTTCCATTTCGCACCAGCGAGACTCTCCCACACGGACGTCCCGCTTTCGTGCTTTCCTCCTTTCGCGTTTTCGCGATGCTCGTCCTTGCAACTCAGGCTCCGGCATGTCGCGTCTTCCGCGTCAAGCCGATTGCCACCACGCTGAACGCATACGGCCACCGCGGGGCAAGAATTCTGCGGGGGGAAAGCTGGCACCTCAGGCGTGCTGGTCGGCCAGGATTTGATCGTCGGGCCGGTCGATGAGCACCACTCCGGCCACGGTCAGCACCAGACCGAACACCAGCCACACGGTCACCGGTTCGCCGAAGCCCACCAGCCCGGCCACCGCGCCCATGGCCACCTGGGTGGCGTTGAGCATGTTGGCGTGGACGGCCGTGGTGAGTTGCAATCCCTTGATAATCGCCAGGAATGCCAGCAGGTTGAACACGCCGGCCGAGAGCATCCAGGCCCAGGCGCCCGGGGTGGTGGCTTGCAGGGCGGGCAGGCCGAGGCGCCAGACACTCAAGGGCCCCAATGACACCACGCCCATGGCAGTGGTTACGAAAACGATCACACTGAGCGGCATCTCGCGCGTGACCGTATGCCGGATGGTAATCGTCAGCAGGGCGAAAATGGTCCCGGTCAGACACGGCGCACCGATCCCCAGCGCCAGCCGCCCGAGACTGTGGATGGCCAAATTGCCCGAGCCGCGGGCAGTGTACGTGGCGATTCCCAACAACCCCAGTGCACCCAGCAGCAGCGCGATGGACAGCAAGGTGCGACGGGTGACCGGTTCGCCCAGCAGCAGCCGGCCGAGCACGGCGCTGGCAATGATCATCAGGGCGAACATGGCGGGGATGGCCACGGCCAGGCCCACCACGCCGAACGACCACTGCAGGCTCAGATTGGCACCCACTTGCACGGCCAGGCCCACCAGGATCAACATGCCCAGACCCCGCAGCGGCACGCGCGGCAGGCCCCAGCGCAGCGCTGCCCAGAGAAGCCACGGACCGGCCACCACCACGCTGACCAGCTCGCGGTTGCAGATGCTCCACATGGCCCAGTCGTAGCCGGGCAACAGTTGCGAGAGCTGGCGCATGCAGATGTTCGACGCCGTGTATCCCACCGCCGAACCGATGCAGAAGGCCGTGCCCAGGGCCACCGGCGAGGGGCGCCGTGGCGGAGACAGGCGGGCACTTGCGCAGGGTTCGGCAGGCATGGTCCGACCATTCTACGGCCCAGTGGCAGCGGCCGACAGGGGGCCGACCATAAGGCCATGTGCCCGGCCGTGTGCCTTTCGCGCCCCGGGCATGTTCGAGGTGCGTTTGTTGACAGCCGCGGCCGGCCGGGAAACAATCGGTGAGCAGAGGGCCGGGGGGCGCGTTGGTGCGAGCCGGCGCTTCCCACTTTCGGGTTCGGTCGGGGGACAGGATTACAGGACAAGTCACGGGACAGGATGACAGGATCAGCAGGATAAAGGGATGGGCTGGCGGAGTTCCGCTTT
>CAYXPN010000373.1:0-4973 GCA_964467075.1 uncultured Planctomycetaceae bacterium | reverse complement strand
GCAAATGGTGCCTGTCACCTTTTCCCGGGAAGTTATACCCTTACAAGTGCTTAGGAAACCGCAGCGGGCTGTGCCAGGGCCTCGCGTGCCAGGGTCACCAGTGTGTCGAAGGCTTCCGGGTCGTGGATCGCCATTTCAGACAGGCTCTTGCGGTCGAGTGCGACCCCGGCCTTTTTCAGTCCGGCGATCAGTTGGCTGTAGGCCAAGCCGCGCTGGCGCGCCGCAGCGTTGAGCCGGATGATCCACAATCGCCGGAACTCGCGTTTGCGCACGCGCCGGTCGCGATAGGCATAGGCCCCCGCGCGCAGCAGTGTTTCCCTGGCGGTTCGGATCAGCTTGCTGCGGCCGCCCCGAAATCCCTTGGCCCGGCGGAGCACGCGCTTCTTGGCCCGGTGCCGGGCCGCTCCCTTGGTGGTTCTCATGGCTGGTCGTTGATCGTGCTGGGCGGAGACCAGGCCCTTCCCCGCTTGAGGGAAGCGTTCTTTGCCCGCTCCGCAGGTCGGCCTTCGGTTTTGCGCTCTGCGCGTTTGTAGCCACGCTTGCCAGAGCGTGGATCCTGGTAATGGTAGCCACGCCTGCCAGAGCGTGGACCGGCACGTGCCGCCATCCTGTGACAAACAGGCCCTTCCACCGTCTGGCTTTCGGTGGCTACGGCTTTCGGCTTTTCGCCTCAGGCCGCGTCAGTAGCTCTCTCCGGCCAATGCCCGCTGGATGCGCTTGGTTTCGGTCTTGCTCAGCGTGCTGGTGCCGCGCAGCTTGCGCTTGCGCTTCTGGCTCATGCGCGTGGCCAGGTGGCTGGTGCCGGCGCTGCGGTGTTTCACTTTGCCGGTGGCTGTGAGCCGGAATCGCTTCTTGGTGGCCTTGTGTGTCTTCATCTTGGGCATGGGGACACCTGCTCAATGAACGGAAACCATCTATTATAGCGATCGCCAGGGCCGCGAAAAGCCCGGCAGCCAAGCGGGCGCGTCCCACTGGCCCGGCACCCCCGCAACCCGGCGCTGCGCCAGCCGGCCCGTCCGCCCTGTCGCACACCCCCGCAGCCCGCGTTCTCTCGCGTCGTTGCCGGCACAGCTTGCCCGCGCTGGGTTGCGGCGCCTTTCTCGTATCTGGCCCGGCCGATCGGGTCGGCACGGTCGGCAAGGCACGAGACCACTACCTACTGGGCGTGTGCTACCACCCAAAAGACGATCCACAACGCGCTCCCTGCCAGCCAGACCAGCTCCGCCACTGGGACCCTGGCAGCAAAGCGGACCCGCAGCGGCCGGGCAGCCAACTGGCCGGCCATACCCGCCAGTGCCATCAAGCCGGCGGCCTGCCAGCCGAGCACGCTGCCGATCGCCCCGAGCGCCGAGAGCCGAATCCACGACCCGGCCGAGCACACATCGAGCCGGGTGCCCCTCACACCGGATTCTGCCCTTGGAACTTGCGAGGGTGCTGCTTCCCGGGGCTTCGCTTCGCTCCAGCCCCGGCCACTCCGGTCGCTTGCACCACAGGCTGGTCTCGACCCGCGGGCGTGCAAGAGCCTGGGCGCATAGCGGCGCCAAAGGTCGTCGCACACGCCTCCAACGAGCAGGCCCGCGAGGCCGCCTGCCAGCCCGGCGAAACCACCCGTGGCTGCCGGCCAGGGTCCCACCAGGCGCACGCCCGGCCAGCTTCCTGCCAGAAGCCCCAGCGCGGCCGCGGGCACGAAGAAAAGCCCGGACGTGCGGTGATGACCGTCCCACCGGATCAACAGGTGGGCCAGGAGCGTGCAGAGCAGCGTCAGGTGGCAGACCAGTCTCAGGCAGGCTGGCAAGACGGGCTCTGCGGCCGAGGCCGTGTGGGGCGCGAGGTCTGCCGGGCCGGCGGAGGAACCCACTGAACCGAGCGCGTGGAGCAGGCGCGAGAAACCGTCGGGGCCCAGCTCCAGCAGTCCCAGGCCGAGAAACATGAGCGCGCACAGACCCTCGACCGCGGGATATCGGGCCGAGATGGGCCCTTGGCAATCGCGGCAGCGCCCGCCCAGGATCAGCCAACTCACCACCGGCACATTGTCGTACCAGCGGATCGGATGGCCGCAGTGCGGGCAGCGCGAGCCGGGCTGCACCAGGCTCTGGCCCCGGGGCGTCCGAAAGACGACCACGTTCAGGAAACTGCCCACAATGCCGCCCAGTCCCAGGAGCCAGAGAACCGTCAGTCCCGCGGCGAAGTGTGTTGGAGAGACAGAGGCAGGCGGCATGGTCCGATTACTAACGGGGGGACAGATACGGGGCGATGACCACGGGGACCACGGTTTCCCGGGAATTCTCATCGCGCAGGATGATTCCGCCGAACGAAACCACGCCCACGACCAGCCAGCGCGATGACACAGGCTTTGCCTCTGCCTCGTCCTCCAGGGACACGAACACAACTTGCGGGGTGCCCTCCAACTGCATCAACAGGCCCCTGGGCCCAGTGTTCTCTGGATCAGCATTCCCGGGATCGGCGTCCTCAGCAGCGGCGTCTTCCGGAGCAGCGTCCGCCGCAGTCGCATCTTCCGCGGCAGCATCCTCTGGAGTGTCATCCTCTGTAGCAGCGTCTGCCGGAACGTTGTCTGCGGGCGTCGCGGCGTCGGCAGGCTTCTCATCGGTCGCGACGTCGTCGAGCTGGATTTGCCCCACGTCGCCCGGGGCTGCGTCTGCCGAAGGAGCTTCGGCTGGAAAGACGGAGACCACCTTGCCGAAGAACAGCGTGCCTGCGCCCTGCTGCATTTGCTGGGCCGCCAGGCGGTTGACGGTACGTTGGTCGTCCTGGCTGAACGATACCCTGCTGAGCTTGCCGAACAGCTCATCGGCCACGTCGGCCAGCTCCTTCAGTGTCTTTTCGGGCAGCGGAGGACCGCCGGGCGGGTGGGTCTGGGCACGTTTGGCAAAGCCCATCATCTTGGCCAGTCCGGCCACCAGCTCGTACTCCCCATTCGTTGTCGGCCGCAGCTTGAACGTCTGCGCCAGTGCGAATAACTGCTTCATCCCCTCCGCGGAGACCACCTCCGGACCGGCACGCGCTTCTGGATTGGGATCTTCAGGAAAGCGGGCCACCAAAACGCCGGGCAAAGGCGTGAGCTTGCCGCTCTCGGCCTTTTCCACCAATTCGCGCAAGTAGCACACGTGGCTGGCAAAACCGTATTCAGCCGCCATGTGGACAAAGGTATTCACCCCCACGACTTCCGCCTCGGCGTCCAACAGCGGCCCGCCGCTGTTGCCCGGCGAAATCTTGGCCGTGTGTTGAATCCAGATGGTGGCGCCCGGGCTGTCGATCTCCGTGACCAGATGTCCGGGATCGCTGTCCTTCAGTTCTCCGGTAGTCACCACGCGGCTGACGATCCCCTTGGAAAGCGAGAAATCCACTCCGTAGGGATGACCGAACGCAAACACCTCGGCCCCCAGCTTGGGTTGACCCTCGTAGCTGATGTCCAGCAGGGTCAACTGGAAGGGCCGTTCTTCGAGCCGCACGATGGCCAGATCGTACTCGGGTGCCTTGGCCAGCACTCCCGCCAGCCGGCATTCCATGCCGTTGGCCAGCACCGCAATCGTGGCCGAATTGGCGTGCTCGATGACGTGGTAGTTGGTGGCCACCCAGCCGCGGTCGTCGATCAGAAATCCTGCCCCGGTCTCCTTGCCGTCGGGCAAAGGAATGACCAACTTGACCACAGCCTCCTTGATCTCTTCCAGGGATTTGGCCACCTTGGGCGGGGCGAAATCCATCTGGAAGGATGGCGTGTCCCGGGATGCGGTGCGGCGCGTGTCCGATCCGCCGGCCGAAGGCGCCGGTGTAAGCTGCCCGGCTCCACTCGGCCTGCCGGACCCCGACACGCCGCCCGGTCCCGCTGGCGGGAGATCTTCCTCTTCGAATCCCGGGTCTATGCCCAGCGACGAGGAGCGATCGGCCATCTCCTGCCCGGATGTCTCGCCCGGCTCGTGCCACACCGCCCAGCCCAGACCGACCGCACAGACCACGCCGCCGGCGACCAGCACGATCCACCCCCAGAGCGGAAAGCCGAGGAAGGTTGTGCGCAGACGGAAGCTCCGTATCGCGCTTTGTCGGCCCGACCCGCCGGCAGTGTCGCTCAGCCCGGCCGCAGTGGGGCCCGTTCCTGCCGCGGGTAGACCCGCAGGCCCAGCCCGAGATGCCGTTCGTCCCGGGCGTCCAGGCGCACCGCGCGGACTGGCCCTTGTTGGGGTGACCGAGATGGAGGGCAGTTCCTCAGGCGTGTCGGCCGGTTCGGCTGGAGAACGTGAACCGCGAACCGGCGGTTTGGCCAGCGGGCTGACCGGCCGGCTGCTGGAGGAACTATCCCCCGGCCGACGGCGCGACGGGCGCGGAGGGAGAGAGCCGGATCGACCGCCCGGGCCGTCCGCCGGAGTTGTTTCGGACGTCTCGCCGCCTACAGACTGTTGGCCGGGTCGCGCTTCCGCCGCAGGCCGTTCACCAGCCGGCGCAACCGGCACGGCTACCCCGCAGTCCGGGCAGTCGATCTGCCGCGCTGTGGGGCGCCCGGCTACCACAAACGAACGCCCGCACCTCGGGCATTTCAAACGGACGGCCATGGCCTCGATTCCTCCACCCCGTTTCCCCCCGGACTTGTCGGTCGAGGAGTCACCGGCAGCCGGACCTTGAGACAAGCTGGCGGCACTCTCATGATACCCGGGACAAGTGGGACGCGGAACCCCTCCAACGGGACCCCTGCTGGCCGATCAGGGCCGCGAGAAGCCGGCCGACGAGACCGGGCCGCCTCGGATTTGCCGCAGGCACTTGAGAGGGCCGAGGGTGGAACAGGGTCGGGAGTCTTTTTCGGGCTATGGTTCTTTCCATATGGGGCGGCTCTTGACCGAAAAAGACTTCCGACCCCCTTTCGAGCTGAAAACGCAGTTTGGGTGGCCGTGGCTTACGCCGAAGGGAAGCCAGGGCGCGGTTTTCCGGGGTTTCGCTACGCTCCAACCCCGGCCACCCAGGTC
>CAYXPN010000372.1:0-4974 GCA_964467075.1 uncultured Planctomycetaceae bacterium | reverse complement strand
TTAGCGACGGGCGTGGGCAGTCCTGTGTGGCCAGCCGTCCCGTAGGGGCGACGCATGCGTCGCCCCTACAGACGTCGCGCTTTCTACACACGTGGCGCCAGGTTAGCCACGTCCTTCTGAGGGCGTGCCGCGCAGCCGAAACACGCGGAAACCCGCCACCCATGCCACCCTTGTACTACAGCGGCGCGGCAGTTGCAAGCTTTGTCTGAAACGCCGCCAAGCGGGCGTCAGAAGACAGCCTAGCGCTGCGCGGTGCGCAGCGGCACGGGCAGATAGCCGTAGAGCGTTTCGTGGCCGCGCAGGATGAAGAACTTCACGGGGCTGAAGCTGGGCAGGTCCGGGCGGTTGAGCACATAGGCCACGTTGTCCAGCGAGACTGTTTCCCAAATGTGCATGCCCACCAGCACGTCGCCCGCGCGGATTCCCTGGTTGACGGCCGGGCTGCCCGGTCGCACGCCCGTTACCTCCAGGCCCCCGCGATAACGCGTGTTGAAACGCTGTTGGAACGCCTCGGCCGCGATGGGCTCGAGTTGCAGACCGAGCATGTTCCACGCGGGATGGCTGGGCAAAGGGGTCGGCGCCGCGGGCTCGGCCAGCGCGAGCTGAAGCTTCCGCGGCTCGCCCTCGCGCACCACCTCCAGCTCGAGCGTCTCGCCCGGCCTGCGCTCCAGCAAGGCCCGCTGGAAGTCCAGCGCCCCGCTCAATTGCCGGCCGTCGATCGCGCGAATCCAATCGCCCGGCGCCAGCCCGCCTCGCGCCGCCGGGCTGTCTTGGGCCACTTCGGCCACCACCACTCCCTGCTCGCCGGGTGGCGGCTTCATATCGCCGGGCACCAAGCCATGGCGCACTTGCGTGGCATTGCACGAAGCCAGCAGGCGCGTGGCCGCCTCCATGGCCAGGTCCACCGGAATCGCAAACCCGATCCCCTGGGCCCCCGCGCGCACCGCCACGTTCACCCCGACCATCTCGCCGTCGATGTTCAACAGCGGGCCGCCCGAGTTGCCCGGGTTGATGCTCGCGTCCGTCTGGATCAGGTCGTTGTAGAACTGGGCCTCGCTGACCTGCACGGCCCGGTGCAGCGCGCTGACGATGCCGCGGGTGATCGTGTGCTCGTAGCCGTAGGCATTGCCCACGGCGATCACGGTCTCGCCGGGCATCAGGTCGGCAGAGGTGCCGATGGTGATCACCGGCAGCGGCTTGGGGCAATCGACCTTGACGATGGCCAAGTCGGTTTCGGGGTCGCGGGCGACGAGCCGGGCGGTGAAGTGGCTGCCGTCGCTGAGGGTGACCTTGATCTGGCGCACCCCGGCCACCACGTGGTGGTTGGTGAGGATGTAGCCTCGCGGGTCGATCACCACGCCGGTGCCCATGCCGTTCACACGGCGCACGCCTTCGACGCTGCCGCCGGAGAAATCCGCGGCGGAGATGGTCTTCTCGCCCTGGATGTTGACCACCGCGGGGGCCGCCTGCTCGACGGCCTTGACGATCGGGGTGATGCGCAGCTCCGAGGCCGCGGCTACCGAGAGCGTGCAGCAAACCAGCAGGCCGGAGACCATCGGGCCGACAAGCGCGGGGCGGTCCCAACCGCAGGTTTCGCGCGCGGGTGCTCGGGGCATGGGCAGATCGTGGCAGGTGGTCGACGGAGGACTGGCGGTTTCCGCACGGACCCAAGGGGCGCGCGAAACGAAAGTGCCCGCGCGCGTCCAACACACTCATGCTAGATCGGTCCGGCCGGGGCCAAGCCTTCACCGGGGCTGCTACGACCGATACAGTTTGCCTTGTTTCTCACGCCCCCCGGAAACCGCCATCTAAGGGCCTTCCTTGCCGCCCGGCCCGTCGCCCAGCGAGGCCGGCTATCTGCTCGCGATTTGTGGGGTCCTCCTGGGCCGGACGCCCGCCACGGCATCAACGTGTCGCGGCTCCGGAGCCATGAATATCCAGCTTCGCACCGCGCTGGGGTCCGAGGGCGCTCGGGCCTGCTGCCCTTGCGCAGGTGCCGGCGCGGGCGCCGGCTCAGGGGGCAGCGATTGCAGCTCCTCCGGCGCCGGGGCGGCCGGCAACGGGCCCGAAGGGGCCATCTGCTCCCCCGGCGGCCACGGCAGATCAGCCTGGCTGCCTGCGGTCCATGGAACGGCTGGGGCCGGGCCGAGCTGCCAGTCGCGCCGCGAGAAGGCCGGCTGCGTGGGCACCGGATGGAAGCGCGAGATGCCTTCCGGACCAGTGGGCACGGCCGGCCCATGGCTCCCGCCCAGCCGGCCCCCCAGGGTCCTCAGGCCCAGCAGTGCCGCGCGCACCGGTCCGACGCAGGTCCCGCAAGGCACCTCGCCCGGCGCGGCCTGGCACGCCCCGGCATCGACCGGCGGACCTGCTGCTTCGATCGGTTGCGAGTAGGTCCGGCAGCCCAGGGTTTCCAACTGCGCATCCAGCTCGGAGCGCTCGTCGCACACCTCCGTGCGACTGTGGACCCACGGCACGCGGTTCAGCTCCAGGGCAAAGTTTCCCCGGAAGACGAGCCCATGGCGGGCGCGCCGGAAGCAGCAATGTCGGAAACAGCCTGCGCAGCTTACCGACAGCCCGACGAGCAACACCAGGCCCACGCGAAACAGAGCATCCCTGCGGCGCACGGCGACGGCCCCCCAAAGCGAGAAGACGGGATTCCGACCTGCCAAACTCCGAGCGTCCCAGCTCGCGGCAGGCCCTCGCACTTGGGTAGGATCGGCAGGTGGCGGACCCGAAAATTAGGAATAACGGCCAAACTTTGCGCAGCCCGCCGGAATTGTCCGGCCGGCAGACTCATCCCTCGCAAGCCCCGTCCCAGGGCGGTTGCCTAGCTGCGCGCCGGCTCCCCGGTCGGCAGGCAGTTCGGTTCAATCGTCGTAGATCTCCCCGCGGCGGAACCGCTCCCAGGCCGTCTCGAACCACAGGTCGCTCTCGGGCAGAGGCCGGCAGTCCACCCACTGGCTCTCCACCCGGCCGGGTCCGCAGGGGATGGTCTGAAGGACCTTTTGGCGAAACGACGTGTCCTCGGGCACGATCCGCCACTCGGGTCCCAGACGCTCGTGGGCCGGCGTGCCCGAGGGATCGAGCACTACGACCGAGCCGCGGCTGCCCACGCCGCTTCTAAGCGCAAATCGCACGGCCTCAAGATACACGGCATGGGAGAAACAGAGCTGGCGGTTTCTCAGTGCTTCGACCACGTCGACGCCTTCCGCGGCCCGGCAGCCGGATTGCTCCAGCCGGGCCACTTGCTGCCAGGCCTCGGCCACGGCCCGCTCCGCCAGCGCAGCCGAGCGCACGTGGGCCGCGGCGGCGCCCATGCGGCGCTGGAACTCGGCCCGTTCGTCCTGCCAAGAGACCTCGGCCCGAGCGCAGCGCTGGACGAAGCCCAACAGGCGCTCCACCGCGGTCGCGGCGGCGCGCTGGGCGAGCTGTGGGTCCAGGGTCCAGTCGGCATAGCGATGCGAGATGTAGTCGGCCGCGCGGAAGCCGCCGGTCTGGCCGGCATTGAGCGAGGCGCCGCCCGGCCGATACACGCCGTGCGAGCCGTTGACCTCGCCGATGGGGAAGAGGTGTTTCAGGTTGATCGACTCCCACCAGCAATTGGCCGCCAGTCCGCCGTTGTTGTGCTGCGCGCCCACGGCGATTTCCAGGGGCTCGTCGGCCAGCTCCACGCCGTGCTCGGCATAGAACGCCACCGCGGCCGGATTCATCTGGCGCAGCCGCTCGATGGGTGTCCCTTGCAGGGCCCGGCAGCGCGACAGGTAGTCATGGGCCTCGGGGCTGAGCGACTGGAAATCGAACCCCGACGGGTTGCGCCGGAAGTCCATGAACACGCGCCGCCCTTTGTGCACCGTCTCGACATACACCAGCAGGTCCACCAGCGACGAGCCACCGATCACCTTGCGCGAGTCGAACGGCCATTGGTAGCCCTTTAGAAAAATCCTGGAACACAACTCACCCGGCGAGTCGAAATAGGGCCCAAGGAACTCCTGTTCGTCGCTCCGCCCGTCCGCAGCCGTGCTGATGATGCAAGGAACCACCTGCATGTAGGTGCCCGAGACGTTCCAGCGCGGGCGCAGCGACGCCAGGCCGTATTGCGATTCGGTCAGGTTCTGGGCCGCGGCGCCGGCCAGCAGGGCCACGCCGATCGCGCCGGTCTGGGCCTCGGGATAGACGCTGGCCTGGTACAGCAAAGCGGGCCCGCCCACGGCAAAAACCACGTTCTCGGCCAGCACCACCTCCAGCCGGCCCTCAGGATCGACGGCCACCACGCCCGCGGCGCGCCCCAGGGGCGGCTCGTCGAGCACGACCAGCTCGACCACGCTGCGCGGCTCGCGCACGGGGATCTTAAGCTCGCGCACCCGGCGCGTCAGGGCCCGACACATCTCGCGCGAGGTGTAAGGCCCGATCGACGTGGCCCGGCCGCGCGGGTCGTGGTCGGTCTTGTAGCCCACGAACTGACCGTAAGGATCGCGGGGAAAGGGCAGCCCCAGCTCCACCAGGTGCAAGAACGCGCGCACCGAAAGACAGGCCTCGGCCATGGCCAGGTCGCCGTGCATGGCACCGCCGGCGAAGAACGTCTCGGCCATGAGTTGGGGCGAGTCGCCCTCGCGCCCGCAAAGCGAGAGCTTGTAGTAGGTCTGCTTGTCGCTGCCGGCATTGATCGAGGTGCCCCGCTCGAGCCCTTCGGTGAGGATGAGCACGTCGCTCACACCGCAGAGGGCGAGCTGCACCGCGGCGTTCAGCCCGGCTGCCCCGCTGCCGACGACCAGGGTGTGGACCTGGGACAAGGGGACCTTGTGCGACCGGCCGTCCGACATGGAGATCTGGAGCGATGAGTTGGTCATGGGCGTCTTGGGGATTTCGGGATCTGGGGATTGGGGATTGGGGATTGGGGATTGGGGATTGGGGATTGGGGATTCCGCCCTCCGCCGTCCGCTTTCGGCTCTCCGCTTTGTACGCGAACACAGTCGC
>CAYXPN010000371.1:0-4975 GCA_964467075.1 uncultured Planctomycetaceae bacterium | reverse complement strand
CCGGGGCTGGAGCGAAGCGAAGCCCCGGGAAGTAATACTCTTACAAGTTCTTACGTTCCTGGTCAGGCTGCTGGGCGTCCTGCACGATTTCCACTCCGCCCAGCAGCGTGCGCCCGCGGCTCGGCGAGAGGGTGATTTCCAGCACCGCGCGCCCGCTTGCCTTGCGTCCGGAGTGCTCCAGCCCGGAGAACTCCTTGGTCAACACGCGCCACGCTCCGCCTGCCTCGCGCGCGATGTCCAGATCGCGCAGAAGCAGCTTGCCGTCGACCGCCACGCTGAAGACGCGCTCGCCCGGCCGGGCTTGCTCCGGTTCGGCAAACACCAGGCGCAGGGCGAACGGGCGCTGGAGGTCAAGGCCCGCCAGCGGCACGCGCACCACGCGCGCCCCCTCGATGCCCGAGGCAGCCACCCACCCCAGCGGCGCGGCTTCAGCGATGCGCGAGACGTGGTGGTAGTAGGGGTGGGCATCGTCGGGTTCCATTTCCGCCAGCGGCTTTGCGCCGAAGAACTGGTCCACCCGGTTGGGCGTCGCCTTCCAGAGCGCGCCTTCTTCCGCGCGGCGGTCGCCGGGCGCTCCGAAGTTGAACCCCAGGCGCCCGGGTTGCGGAAACGCCCCGTACGTCCAGTATTCGATCTGCGGCATGTGGACCAGCCCCAGCGAGGAGCGGTTCTGATAGGTGCACGTGCAGGTCCGTGTGTAGTCGGGCGCGCAGAGCACGCCACCTGCCGCGATCAGGTTCGAGGTGCAACCCGAGCGGAATCCGCCCAGGTTGCCGGTGCCGCCGTCGTGCGCCAGGTCGCAATAGCCCGCCGCGCCCGAGCGGAACGTGAGCAGGTGGATCGCGCCGGCCTTTGGCCCGCAGCCGTAACTGCGCGGATAGCGCCACGGTTGCGCTCGGCCGTCGAAGTCCACGGCCATGCGGCGCCGGCCCGTGAGCAAATCAAAGCCAGCAGCCACTTGGGTATAAACCCAGCGATCGCCGAGCATCAGGCCCCACTTGCCGTCCCAGAGAAGTGCTTGCTCCTCGGGTCGGGCCAGTTGCCAGACGAGCGAACCGTCCGCACCGCGCAGTGCGGCCGCGGAAACGAGGATGTCGTGCTGCTCGCTGTAGGAAAGCTGTTCGGCCACGTGCTCCTCGGTCTGCCACACAACGTCTCCGCTGCGCGCGTCCAGGGCCAGGATGCGCGGCGTTTGCTCGGGCGTCCGGCCGCGGCGGTCGGCCTTGGCCAGCGTCTCGGGCGAAAGGCGGTCGATGCAAAACACCTTGCCGCCGCCGGCACAGATGCCGTAGTGGCGAAAACTGTATTGGGCCTTGCGCGACCACAGCTCGCGCCCGCTTCGGCGGTCGAACACCACCAGTCGCCGGCTGGAGGTGGGGCTGTAGATGCGCGTGGGCGGCTGGCTGGTGTCGATCACCGGATCGGCCCCGGCGATGAGCAGGTCTTCGTAAACCATTAGGAACTGCCACTGCGGCACACTCGGCGTGCGGATTTCCCGTTGCGTGCGCCCGCTGGCAGGATCGAGCACGTGGCAGCTTGGCCCCGCGGCCACGTAGACCGCGTCGGCCACCGCATAGAAATTGCTGCCGATCGAGTGGGCCCCCGGCTGGTGTTTCTCGGAAGCGTAGTAGCGCCCCAGGCCCGGGAACTCGCGCACCCAGAGGCGCCGGCCGGTGTACACGTCCATCGCGCTGAGGCTGTCGGGCCCCTCGATGAAAATGCGCCCGCCGACGACCTGTTCGACCGGCCCTTCGCCGTGGCGCGGCAGGATCAGGCTGTTGCTCAACGCGCTGCCGAACCACAACACGCCCAGCGGGGCTCGCACGAGCTGGTCGCGGCTGAAGCGGGTGTTGCCCGCGTCGGCGTTTTGGCCCTGCCAGTCGGCTGCACCGCGTAGCGCGCCGGGGCGGCGCAACAGCGTCAAGGAACCTTCGCGCCGGACTTCGAATTCTGCCAGGGGGCCCTCGCCCACTTGGGTTGCCAGCGCGTCGTGGGCCCTGGCGTCCAGGGCCAAGAGGGCCGTGCCGCCATACGGGCGGAGCGCCGCGGCCAGGCGTTCGATCGGCTCAGCCCGGCTGCTCAGCCCGGCCGAGCGCGGGTCTTCGGAGACGATCAGGCTGGCAAGATACGGGGCCAGCGTGATCTCGGCCGGCTCGGCCACTAGGGCTGACGCGCGGGTCCCATAGAGCCCGGCCTCGTCCAAGCGCCTGCGCAGGACGTCGACCTTCCGCGCATCGCGGTCTACGGCGATCACGTGGAGCCGGCTTTGGCGCAGCAGCTCGACGACCAGCCCACCGTCTTTCATCCCGCACACCAGGCAATAGCCGTCGGCCACCCGGCTGGTGCGCAGGATTTCGCCGGCCGGCTTCGACCACGAGGAGTCGGCCACCTGCGCCGGCTTGTTGAGCGGGTAGTTCTCGGATTCGCCCTCGTGCGGACCAAAGCAATGGAGGCCGCCTTCGAGCGTGACCACCAGCAGATGCCCGTCCGCGGCCACAATCTCAGCCGCTGTGCCCGAAATGTCGGCCTGCCAGAGCACCTCGGGCTCTGAGGACCCGGCCGGGATGCGCAGAAGCTGAATCTGCGAATCGTGCGAGGTGACCAGCTTCTCACCGGCCGCCAGCCACACGCGCCCGCGCAGCTTGCCGGCGCTCTCTAACGTGCCTACGAGCACCGTCTCCAGGTGGCTGGGGCCGTCGGGCTGGGTGCTGTCTTTCAAACGCACCGGCGTAGGTTTGAGTCGGAGCGTCTCCGGCTGGAGGATACCGGCCGCGGTGTACCAGCGCCGCGGCGCGAACACGCCCGAGTTGAACCGTCCGACCTTTTCGAGCTGCACACTGTGGCCGTGCTCCAGGTCGAACAAGCCGTCCTGGCTCACACCCAGTGGGCCGGCAGCGAACACCTGCGGCCCGCCACCGGCCGCATAGCTTAGGAAGCGCCCTGTCTGGAGATCGAACAAGGCAGGCTGCCCCCGGCTGCCGGGCACCACCAGGCGCCCGCGCGAGACGACCAGGTGCCCCTGGGGCGAAAGGCCGGAAAAGGCCGCGGAGCCGGGGTGCGGCAGGCGCCGCCAGGTGAAGCTGGTGCTGTCGTTGAGCCAGACGGTCCGGCCGCTGCGCGCATCGAGCGCATGGACAAAGGTGCCCATGAACGGCCACACGCCCGCGGCGAAATAGACTTTGTCTTCATGCACCACCGGCCCGCCGCGCACCGGCCAGGTGGAGACGAGGCGCTGGTTGCCGATCAGGCGCCGGTCGCCGGGCCCGCCGCGCCGGCGCCACAGCAGGCGCCCGTCGCGTGCTTCGAGGCAATACAGCCAGCCGTCGTCCGAGCCCACGAACACCCGATCCTGCCACGCAGCCGGGGCCGTGCGCACCGGTCCCTCGGTGTAGAAACGCCAGCGCTCCGCGCCGGTGCGCAGGTCGTAGGCCGTGAGCCGATCGTTCACCGTGGAGCCCACAAACACCAGCGCGCCCGAGACCACAGGCAGGTAGGCGCGGTCGAACTGCGCACGCGGCTCGTCCTTCCAGGCCGGGATGGGCGGGGGCAGGTGTCGGGTCCATTGCAGGTGCAGCACATCGGGCAGGCGGTCGGCTGAAACGGCCGTGCGCTCAGCGTCGCAGCGCCACATGGGCCAGTCCGCCGCGGGCGTGCGCCCGGCCGGGGCAAGGTGCATGCAGACCGCGGTCAGCCATACGGCGATCGTGGGTCGGTGGCATTTCATCGAGGGTGGCTTTCCGTGCGCTTGGCGCGAAGATGTCAGCGGGCAGAGCGTACGGTGCATGCGCGCACGCATGATCTTGCCTCCCCTCTCCCCCAAAGGCGGGAGAGGGGAGTAGCGTGAGTGCCTGGCTCTGCCGGTGCTCGGGCCTGGCGTGCCGCCGGGACGGCACGGTCGGGCTACGGCAGCTCGAACCGTCGGGCCTGGCCGGCCCAATCAGGGGCCCAGTCGGGCACCTGCGAGCGCTGTTTGATCAGCCAGTCGGGAATCACCCCGAAGGGATACCCGGCATCGGGCACAAACAATCCTACCTCGCCCTGCGGGCGGTCCAGGTCGATCTGGCGGCCGGTCAGTTCGAGCAACTGCTTGCCGCCGCGGCGCACCGACACGTAGACGGTCTGGTCCTCGTCGTCGATCGCGCCGCCGAAAGTGATCTCGTCGTTGCCCACGCGCACGCCGCCTTCGATCGGCTCGATGGGCGGCGTCTTGCCCGAGGGATAGAGCACGGTGACGAACTCGCCCTCGGCGCCCTCGATCGAAAGGCGCACGCCCTTGGTGGCCTCGCTGAAAGTGACCTTGCCCGAGCGGTCCTTCTTCTCAAACTGCCAGTCGTGGCGGCCGAACGCGAACTCGACCGGCTTGGCGCAGACGAGCGTCAGCTTGCCGAACTCCACCCGGTTGCCCTTCTGTTCGCAGCGGTCCGCGACCACGTGCAGACAGTAGGTGGCCTTGATCTGCGGCCCGTCGTGTTGGTCGCGGATCACAAAGTAGTCCCCGCCCTGATTGCCCTGGTCTTTCACAAACGCGATCGTGCGCCGGTAGCGCAGCGGCGTGTCGAAGCGCTCTTCGGGCAAGTAGGTGTCCCACTCCTCGGGCGGATACTCGGTGGTGATGCGCAGGCGCTCGGACTCGACCTGGCCGACGGCCACGTCCACCTCGCGACCGGGCTGGAAGGCGATCACCCGTTCGTAGCCGTCCATGTTGGCCCAGGGCAACTTGTCGGTATGGAAGGCCACGCGGTTGTGCATGTGCTCCTGGCCGGCGCGCGGCGAGTAGCTGCACATGTGGTCGATGGCCAGCGGCCGGGCGTGGGCGCAGTAGTGGAAGGAGAGCTGGTCGCCGTGGTAGTGGCCCCGATTGGGCCCGCTCTTGAAGGCCAGATAGGTCTCCTGCTCCGTGCCCGGCCGATTGCGAAACACCACGCCGAAGCCCGGCAGCTCCTCGGTCGCAAACCGGCGCACGTCCTCGCGCACG
>CAYXPN010000370.1:0-4992 GCA_964467075.1 uncultured Planctomycetaceae bacterium | reverse complement strand
AGGCGACTGCGAAAGGCCAAAGCCGAAGTCGAACGTACTGTACAAACTACTGTACGTGATGCGCGCACGGCGCGCAGAATCCACAGCCTAAGACTCTAACGAGGTCCTTGCCGCCGGCGATCTGCTTGCCCGGGGGTGGCGATTGAAGCTGGAGCTGATCGAGGAGGCGTAACAGCGCCGGGTCGGGCGAGAGCAGCCGCCCCCCGGCTGCGCCAGAAGGCCGTGCGTTGCCGGCCAATATGCTTTGCCGAGTCATACCCACAAGGAGCATCACCCATGAATCTCCGAGGGCTGCGTTTCTTCAGCCTGCTCAGCGCGGTGGCAATGGCTGCGGCAGCGGTCGGCCTGTCGGGCCCGGCGGCGCCGCCGGTCTTGGCCAAGACACCGCTGGAGCTGATCCAACAGCAGGCGCGCCCGAAGTTCCGCGCAGGCCACAGCCTGCCGCGGCTGACGCGCTGGGGCTGGAACATGCCCTACGAGGTGCGCCTCGAGCTTTGTGAGCACTGGGGCTATGCGCTGGAGTTCGGCGTGGTCAACGAGCGCGCGGTCGAGCGGCTCGACGACCCGCAGAGCGATCAGGCCCGGTTGGTGGCCCTGGCCCGCTCCGACCCGCAGCGCTATCCGTTGTGCATCACCACGCTGCGTCCGTTCCACGACAGGGAGTTTCGCGCGGGCCTGCCCGAGGACGCCTGGTGCCGCGACGAGCAGGGCGAGCTGGTCGCTCCCAAGCCGGGCCGGCGGGTGCTCAGCCCCGAAGCCCCTGACGCGATCTACCACCAGGCGGGCCGGATCACCGCGGACCCGGTCGCCGCGCTGCGCGAGCGGGCGCCCATTGCGGTGCTGCACAACGGCGGCGAATACGGGATGGGCGTGTTCGGCTTCCACGGTCGCTACTGGGCCCAGGACCCCCGCGTGGTGCGCGCCAAGGGCGTGGTGAGCTGGTTCGAGTATCTCTCGCGGCGCAAGGCGCACGGCGAGTTGATCATCGCCGAGCGGGTGCGCAAGGCAGCCGACGGGGGGCTGTATCTCTACTATCCCACCAGCGGCTGCCCCCACCGCAACCGCAACCTCGACTGGTGGAAATGGGCCTACGGCTACGAGTGGATGAAGCCCGTCTCCGACATCCCCAACGGCGAGTCGTACTACCGGCATTTTAACGCCGGCTGGACCGGCGAGATCGACATGCTCACCCAGGCGCTGAACAGCGTGGGGCTGCAGCTCGCCCAGGGCGAGCCGCTCTCGTACAACTGGCTTTGTGCCGGCTGGCCCCGCGAGGACTTGGGCGAAAAGGCGCTGGGCGACATGCGCCGCTACATGGGGTTTCTGAAGTGCTACTACACGGCCGGAATGATCGGCGGGGTGGCCGGCTACTTCAGCTATCCCCAGGGCGGCTTCCACGCCGAGCTGGGCGATGAGATGCCGAGCTGGCTTGCGCAGATGCTGGTGCTCGGCCGGGCACACGCCCTGTTTTCGCACCTGGAAGACCACTTGCGCAACGGCGATCTCCTGCCGGGCCCGCAAATGCACCGCTGGTCAAAGGACCGCCCGGCCTACGAAATCCCTACGGGCGACGCCGACGCGCGCGTTGTGGCGCGCAAACACCGGCAGGGCCCCGCCTGGCTGGTCACCGCCTGGGCGGCCGGCGGCGACGACCGCGAGGTGGCGGTCGAGATTCTGGGGCTGGGCGAGTTGAAGCTGCGGGCCCGCGATTGCGGCTCCGTGTACCTCGTGACGCTGGAGAACGGCCGGCCGCGGCTCAAGCTGCTCGACCCGGACGGGATGCGCCCTTCCGCGGAGTTCTAACCCGCGTCGGCCGGTTGCAATGGAGGGCCACGCTCCGTCGTGGCCGAAGGCAGAGCATATGAAAACGGACGCGAGAGACCGCGTCCCTCCAGCGCGTAGGGTGGGTCAAGCGCGTAGGGTGGGTCAAGCCGGAGGCGCAGACCCACCACTGTGCCTTGTCGGTGGGTCTCGCTTTGCGCTCGACCCACCCTACGAGGTCTGTTCCCGCGGCGCCGGCTTCTCTTGAGCGAGGTCAGTCTGCCTTCAGCAGGCTCTTCTCGGATACCGTGAAGCCGTCCAGCAGCCACTCGGTGTCCTCGGCGTACGCCGCGTTGGCCCAGCCCAGGATGTAGCCCGCGGCCCAGCCCCGCGGGCCGTCCTCGGGCGGATGGAATCCGCGTCCAACGGTCTCGGAGATCAGCGTGAAGGAGTCTTCGTCCTTCCATCGTCTCCAGATGCGGGCCTCGCCGTCGTTGGCCTCGGGCGACGAACTCATTCTGGCGTACAAGACGATTTGCATCCAGCGCCCCTGGTCCCGGGGCGAGACAAGGAAAGCTTCGGCCAGTCCGTGGTGCCCTCTGGGTGCGGCAACGTTGGAGAGGGAAAAGGAGAACCTGCTGTTGCCGTCGGCCTGGCGCCAGAAGTTCCAAACGATGGTCGGTCCCTTGCCGTGCTGGGAGTATCCGTCCATCCACAGGGCGAAGAACTTGTTGTTCGAAGGGTTGGCGCCGCCGTGGACGAAGTTCCTGGGAACCCGCAGCCAGTAGCGAATCCAGATCTCGGGATACGCGCCGCCCAGGTCGAAGCGCTGCTCGGCCCAGGCTTGCCCGGCCGGGTAGCGGAATCGCAGGGCGTGGACGCCGTGGCAGGCCGTCCAGTCGGCACCCTCGGGTCCGGCCTCGTCTCGAGGACCGTTGTGCCAGACCACCTTGGGGCCCGGCGCCATGGTGACAACGGACGTGCGATTGTTCCCGCCCCACTTGAAGCCGTCGCGGCTGGTCGCCGACATGTCGGCCGATTCGAAGCTGTCGAAGAACAGAACGCCTTCACCCATGCCGGCCGCCCTGGGCGAAGCGCGGTCTTCTGATTGCTGCGCGGCACTCAGGGGTTCGGCACCCGTTGCGGCGCCCAGCGCGAACAGAGCAACGATCGTCAGGCGAATCATGCGCGTCCTCCCTTTTGATGGAGTGTACGGCCAACTGAAGGCCACCAACACCCGCTTAAAGCTCAACACGGCCCCAGGGCCGCAACCAAATGTAGGAGCGGCTGCCAGCCGCCGCCGTAGGGGCGACGCATGCGTCGCCCCTACGCCAAAGATGCGCGCACCACGCGCATCTTACAGCGCAAGACTCTACCCCAACCTCTCGCGAGACCTTCGGTCGAGGCCGGTGGCTCGGTCGGGAGACCGGCCACAACGAGCTTTTGGGATAGGCTCTTCATCCATGCCGCTGAAGTGTTGCATATCTATCAATACGGTTCATACATACCCGGGACGGCCACCGCGTGCTCGTAGCTCCCCTCGGCGTCGGGCAGAACGGGCGGGTCGGCGTCCCACGCCAGCCGCTCGGGCATTTCGTCGGGCCCTTTCGCCACGGCATCGTCCCAGCGAACCACCTGTCCGCTATAGGTCGCCATCCGACCCAAGACGGCCGTGAAGCTGCTGGTGGCCCCGTACCAACCCTCGTGACAAGGCGAGTCCTCGCGGATCGCCCGGATCAGGTCCACGTGCTCCTGCTGGTGGCCGCTGACCTTCGGGCCGTCGTACTCCCAGGGATGCTCGCCCGAGATGCTTCCGCCGCAGTTGGCGTGGCCCTGGTGGCCGTGGACATAGACCCCGCCGTGGTTCCAGCAGCCCTTGATATGGCGGCACTGGCTGTAAAGCTTCGTGCCGTCGGCATAAGTGTATTCGACGAAGTGGTGGTCGTAGATATGGCCGTATTCCTTGCCCTTGCGCACCTGGCGACCGCCCATGCCGTTGGCCTCCACCGGGTGCTGGTCGCCGGTGGCCCAGTTTGCCAGGTCGAGCATGTGCACGTGCTGCTCGACGTTCAGGTCGCCGCAAAGCCAGACGAAGTAATACCAGTTTCGCATCTGGTACTCCATTTCCGTCTGGCCCGTTTCGCGCCGACGCACCCACACGCCCGGATTGTTGCCGTACGCGCGCAGGAAAAGGGGCTTGCCCACCGCACCGCTGTGGAGGCGTTTGACCGTTTCGATGAATCGGGGCGTGTGGCGGATATTCAGTCCGACCACGACCTTGCGCTTCTTCTGCTCGGCCAGCTTGTTGGTCTCCATGAGCCAGCGGAAACCCGGGGCATCGACGCAGCAGGGTTTCTCCATGAACACGTGCTTTCCCGCCTCAACGGCCGCCCGGTAATGCGCGGGACGGAAACCCGGCGGGGTCACCAACAGCACCACCTCCGCGCCCGCATCGATGGCCTTCTGATAAGCGTCCAACCCCCAGAAGACCCGCTCCTCGGGCACGTTGACCCTGTCGGGAAACTGCTGCTTCAGACGCCCAAGCGCGCCGCGCGCGCGGTCCTCGAAAGCGTCGGCCACGGCGAGCAGCTCGATCCTGTCGGGCACGCTCAGACAGTTGGCGGCCGCGCCCGTGCCCCGTCCGCCGCAGCCGATCAAGGCGATCCTGATCGTGTCGCCGCCGGCGGCATGGGCACTGCGGGCGATATTCAGTTCCGCGACCAGCGCCGCCCCCGCGGCCAGTCCGGCCCCGGCGCCCTGCAGAAAACGCCGCCGTGAACACTTGCTTGCATGGTCCATCGTGTCGCCCTCCATCAAGTTCGAGCAACAGAAACCCCTTCCCCGTCAGCGTGCTATTCTACCCGCTCAGACGCCGAAGCATAATCCACCTTGGCAACGTGTCAGCCGAACGGCGTGCGTTGGCGCCCGCGGTCTCCAGTCGGGCGTGAATTGAATGACCTCCCAGAATCGTGAAACCGGATTTCGAATACAATTGTGTTTCGCGGCTCCGGGCTGTTACAATCTGAGTGGACCAAGAGTCCCCGGCGACGACGAGGCGACCGCGGCCCTCGACCGCGAACACCGCAAGGGATGGGAGGTGTAGATCGCTTCGTCCCCGTTGCGACGGCCTGACAGGATGACCTGACACGACGAGCTGACAGGATGACAGGATGGACGGGATAAGGGGTGGATGGGGTGGGATGGAATGGGATAGGAGCTGTAGATCGCTTC
>CAYXPN010000369.1:0-5029 GCA_964467075.1 uncultured Planctomycetaceae bacterium | reverse complement strand
CCCGCCGGCTCGTTGCTTGCCGTGCGCTCCCCGCCAGCGCGTTTCCTGTGGCCCGCTGGCGCGGATTGGTCACCTACTCGTCGGGCGCCAGGATTTCCCGGATGTTCTTCAGGTCCACCGCGTACTCGCCCAAGTGGAGCTTGGGCACGTTGTCGTCCACGGTCACGCGGTCCACCACGCCGGTGACAAGCTGCCCTTGGTCGTCCAAGGCCAGGATCGTGTGGCCCAACATGCCCGCAGCCGCGCTGAGCTTCTCGCCCAACTGCACGGCCTCCAGGGTCTCGTTCAGTCGCAGGTTGGATTCGATCTCGCGAATCTGGCTCACCTGCCCGAGCAGTTGAGCGTTGTCCATGGGGTCCATGGGATCCTGGTTGCGCAACTCGGCGATCAACAGCTTCAAGAACGCCTCCAGGTCCATTTCGCGAAAGGCGTTGTAACCGGTGGTCGTTTGCTGGGCCGTCTGGCCCACAATGCTCGCCGACCCGGACATCTGCATGACTTCGTCTCCTGCTCACGGGTTTTCCGGCAGCTCTCGCTCGCACGCCGCCGTGCGCAAGCCGCCCCATGGTTCACCGGTCGCTTTCGGCGGCTGGCGCGCGCCGTTCGTTTGCTGTGAGTTCACACCACTACGTTGAGCCGATTTCCGTCACCCGGCCGCGGCACAGCCACAGGATCGGGCCCGGCCGTCTCTTCGGCGTCTGTTGCCTGCTGCGAGTTGCTCTGCCCGTCGCTGGGACGCCGGCCCGAGCCCCAGCCCTCCGGCATCCTGTCCGGCATCCCGCCGGGCGGCTGATCCATCAGGTCCACCTGGAACTGATGGACCCTGACGTCCTGCTGGGCCAGGCGTTCGCGCAGCGCCGGCAGGTTGTCCAGCAACAGGTTGCGCGCTGCATGGGTTTCGGCCTCCAGACGCGCGGTCATCACTCCGCGTTCCACACTCACCTCGAGTCGCAACGAGCCGAGTTCGGGTGGGTGCAGGCGCAGTCGCAGCGTGCCGCGATGCTGGCCCAGGGCCTCGAACGCGCGGGCCACGCGCTGCACGAACCGTACGCGGTCCACGGCCTTGGTGTCGCCTTCCGACCCGTCGCGCGGCGGCGCCGCGGCCGATCGCGCCGGCTGGTGCGTCTCGGCGCGCATGGCTGCCGCGGAACGAGCGCCTTCGCCCTCGCCGGCCACCGGCTGGGTCGCCCCTGGGGCCGACGCTCCGCTGGGGCCGGCCTGCTGGCTGGTCTGATTCGTTTGCGCGGCCACGGCGGAAATCTCAGGGACCGGCGCGGCGGGCGCCTGGTTGGCCACCACAGCCTGCTCGACCGGCGCAGCAACCGCTGAGGCCGGCTGCGCAGCATGCGACCGGCTGTCGGTGCTCCCTGTCGAACGATGGCTCTTGCCGGTCGCTTGCACAGTATCCGTACCTGCCGAACCCTCGCCCGTTGTTTGGTTCCTCCCTGCCGGGCTCTCGTGCGTTGCCTGATCCGTCCCAGGCGTGGCCTTTGCCGCCGGGGGCCGCTGCGGCGCTGCTTCGGGCCCGGGCGGTTTCGGGCCGCCGTCCTTGGCCGAATCGTCGTTTGATTGCTGTTCCGTGTCGGGCCCGCTCCCCTCGACCAGTTCGCCCTCCTGACCACTGGCCGGTTCGAATTCTGGGGCGTTGGGGCCGTCCGGCTGAAGGGCGTTGGGCTTCTGTTCTGCAACATCTTCCGGCAGGGCTTGCACGGGCTGGAGCTCAGAAAAGCCTTCCGCCTCGGACGCAGCCGAAACGTCCAACCGGGCGGCCGTGGCCTGGGCTACCGTGTCCTGCTGCTGCCGACCCGCCGTGGTCGGCTGCACCTCGGGCTGATCCTGGTCGGGCGAAGGTTCCTCGCGGCGCTGAGTGTCGGCAGGCGCCGCGGGTGCCCCGGCCGGCTCGTTCGAAGCAGCCGTTCGCTCACCAGCCGCACTCTGCTCCGCACGGTCTTCCGATTGCTTCCGTTCCCGGTCTTGCGCAGGGGGGTTCGGCGCGGAGCGCTCCGGCTCGGTCGGGGCGCTCGTGGCGGCTGCCTGTGTGTCCGAGGAGCCGTGCGAGGCCGACCTCTCGCCCGCCGCGGGGCTCTGCGGCGTCGGTGTGCCGCCGGCCTCGCTGCTGGAGATCTGTGCTTTGCGCAGCAGATCGCTGAACAGGCGGCCGGGATCGCGCATCGGGCCGAACAGCTCCGGGTCGGACAACAGCGCGTCGGCCGAGCGAGAGCGGATCAGCCCGTCGAGCTTGATCAAATCCAATCTGACTTCTGCCATGGAAAGCCTCTTGCCATGCGAGCGAATCCTGGTCTGGTCGTCCACCGCGGGACGCACGTCCGTGTCACTGCCTGCCGATCGCGCCGGGGGCCAGTTGTTCCGTGGTGCCCGAGACCGCGCTGGCCACCGGCTCGCCCTGGCGGATGCGCCGCAGGACCTCGGCGATCTGCTCGATTTCCTCGGGCGTCTCGAATTCGGCGATAATTCGGGCCGCCTTGCTGGTGGACATTCCCTTGAGCAGGATGACCACGTCGTCGATTTCGTCCTGCTCGAGCATTTCCACCAGCAGTTGCTTGGCCTGGTCCGGTTTGAGTGCTTCGAGTTTGGCGAGGTTGTCTTCGATACCGCTGCTTTGGGCGTGCTCTTGCAGCGCCGCCAGTTCGGCCTCGAAGGTCTCCTTGAGCCTCTGATACTTGTCCGATTGCTCGGCCAGTTGTTGGCTCTCGAACTGGAGCTGGCCGAGGGCCTGCTGCAGGGCCAGCTCGCGCAGCTCCAGGTGTTGGGCCTTCACCGCACGCGCGGCGAGGATTTGGTCGTAGGAAACCTGTTCGCTCGAAGCGGGCAGCTCTTGCTCCGTCACCTGGCTGCGGATCGCCTCCAAGTCGATGCTGTAGGCCACGGCCAGCATGCGCATCAGCTTGTCCTGGTCCAAACCCCAGCGCGACGCCGCGTATCCCAGCAAAATGGCCAAAGCCAACACCGTGGCCACACACGTGTACACGAAAACCCAGCCCATGGCCCGGAACAACCTGCCGATCATGGCGCCTTCCTCTGGGCGAACTGACGTTGGGCCACCTCATCCAGGAGCTTGACCTCCCGCCGGTTCTCCTCGTATTGATGGCGTGCGGCCTGGCGCTGGCGCAGCTTCTCCAGGACCCGCACTTCCCGGTCGGCTTCGGTCAGTGCCTCCCGGCGCCGCTCGATCTCTTCGGCCACGTTGCGTTGCTGCTCGTGGAGCTGGCGCTGGCGAGCCCTCAGCGCCAGTTCGTAGCGCTGGGCCTCGAGCAGCCGGTCCACGTTCACGATGCCGGGGCCGGCCGCCCGTCGGCACTGCTCGCTGAGCGAGCCGATCTCATCTGCCAAACGCGCCAACTGCACACTGAGCAGTTCGTCCACGCGATATGCCTCGGCTAGTGCCTCTCTGCGCTGGTCGCGCACCGCTTCGCGCAGCCGCAACAACGTCGCCAGTCGATACCGAAACTTGGCCATGGCCTAGGATCGCGTATTTCACGGATTGCCGGCCCCGGTTCGGGCCGGAGCGCCGGCAGCCGCGGCGGGGCCGCGGGCGTGCTGGGGCGGGGCCCCGGCAGGGCCGGCTGATCGGCTCTGTTGGATTCGCTCGTACATGCGCAGCAGTGCGTCGCGTGCTTCGGCCAATGTGGCCGGCTGGTCCACACGTTGCTGAAGGAAGCCGTTGATCTCGTCCTGCATCTCCAGGGCAAGGTCCACGGCCGCATGGCTCCCCCGGCGATAGGCCCCCACCGAGATCAGGTCCTCGTGGTCCCGCCAGGCCGCCTGGATTTCGCGGATCGCGCGGGCCGCATCCTGGTGGGCCTTGTCGGTCACGTCGGGCATCAGGCGGCTGAGGCTTTCGAGCACGTCCACCGCGGGGTAGTGGCCGCGCGAGGCCAGGCGGCGCGAGAGCCACACATGGCCGTCGAGCAATCCGCGCACCGCGTCGCTGATCGGTTCGTTTGGGTCGTCGGCCTCCACCAGCACGCTGTAGAACGCGGTGATGCTCCCCTGGGGACTCTGGCCGGCGCGCTCCACGAGCCGCGGCAGCGAGGCGAACACCGACGGCGGATAGCCGCGCGTAGTAGGCGGCTCGCCCGCGGCCAGCCCGATTTCCCGCTGGGCGAATGCAAAGCGGGTCAAGGAATCCATCAACAACAACACGCTGCGTCCCTGGTCGCGGAAATGCTCGGCCACGGCCGTGGCAGTCGAGGCGGCCTGCACGCGCCGGATGGCCGGCTCATCGCTGGTGGCCACCACCACCACGCTCTTGGCCAGGCCTTGCGCACCCAGGTCGCCCTCGATGAACTCGTTGACCTCCCGGCCGCGCTCGCCGATCAGTGCGATGACGATCACGTCCGCGGAGCTGTAGCGGGCCATCATGCCCAGCAACACGCTCTTGCCTATCCCGGAGCCGGAGAAGACGCCCAACCGCTGGCCCTTTCCGCAGGTCAACAGCCCGTCGATCGAACGCACGCCCGTGGCGATCGCGTGCTGGATTCGCGGGCGCCGGCAGGGATGCGGCGGAGCCCGGTCAAAGGCCGCGCGATCGGGCAGGGCGGGCTCGGGCCGGCCGTCGACCGGCTTGCCCGCGGCGTCGATCACCCGGCCGCGCAGGGCGTCGCCCACGCGCAGCCAGTGGGCCGTGCGCACCAGGCGCACACGGTTGCCCCGGCGGATGCCCGAGACTCTGCCGAGCGGATACAACACGGTCAGCTGGTCGCGGAAACCGACCACTTCGGCGCGCACCGGCGGCCCGCCGTGGCGTTCGATTTCGGCGACCGCGCCTACCGGCGCAGGAAACCCGGCAGCGGCGACGGTCAGGCCGCTGGTCTGCGCCACACTGCCGATCAGGGCAGTGGGCATCACCTGTTCGAGTTGGGCGGCAACGTCCCACATGAGGAAAAAAAGGTGACAGGCACCAAATTTGGGGAGCGTGGGCAAAATGGATGGGATTGCAATGGAATGTCGGTGCCTAGTGGTCCGACACGGCTAAACTGTAGGGTGCGACAGTTGGCTTGCCTGACCG
>CAYXPN010000368.1:0-5068 GCA_964467075.1 uncultured Planctomycetaceae bacterium | reverse complement strand
AGCCATCGGAAATCTCGTATGAGTCCGACATCCCCTCCCGCCGTCAATCTACGACTGGGCGACCTGGATGCTTAGGCCGTCTGTTGGCCCGGCAAATAGGCCGCTCAGGCATGCACAGAGCGAGTAGACATCCGAACGCTGATCCGCAGCCGCCAATCCCTGAGCCTGGACTTCAGGTGCAACAGTCTGCGGGTAGGCGCTCGTGGGCGGACTGCTGGACGCGATGCTGGTGTCCGACGGAATCCGCGTGCGGTCGAAGCCAGTAAGAATTGGCGAATTGTCGTGCCGTACCAGAATCGTCTGAGGTGTGAGATTTCGATGCACCAGCGGCTCATCCGAACCACTTGCCTGATGCATTTCTGCGAGCGCCCGAACCGCTTCGCGAGCGAACTGTAGACGGCTGTTGCTGGTCCAGCTTTCGTCGGTCGCTCTGGTTTCGATGCTCCTGAACACCGGCCTGGCCGAAGCACCAGAGCAACGCAACAGCCTAGCCGATTTGGAAAAACTGCTGTCGGAACTGCTGGGTGATTCTGTCGCGCCGGTCCCCGCCCCCCCAGCCCGCTTCTGGACCGAAGACCAGATTGTTCGCTTTCACGGCGGCGACTACCGGATCGTCACCCGCCTCGGCTCCGGCGGCGTCGGCACAGCATTCAAGGTTGTCGAAGTCGACCGCTCGACCAAGGAAGAACTCGGCACGTATGTGGCTAAGGTGGCCCATGAAAGAGACACTGGCCAGCGCGTATTGAAAGCCTACAGCCTCGCCCGCTCCCATCTCGGCCGGCACGAAGCACTGTCGCCAATTCACGAGTTCGCGCGGGAATGGCACGAGAACGAGTTCATCGCGTTGCTGGGCTGGATCGAAGGGACACCGTTGAGCGAATTTGCCGGCGTCTTTACTCTGCTGGCCGAAGACCAAGACGAGCCGTCGGCGGAGGCGCTGGCCGTTCGGTGGCTGCAGCTTTGCTGTGAGGCACTTGCGGTGTTGCACCGCAACGGACTGACTCACGGCGACATTAGCCCGCGGAACATGATTGTCTCCGGATCAGCTCTCGTCCTGACCGACTACGATTTCGTCACGCGGACTGGCGAAGTGGCATCGACGGCCGGCACCGTGAGCTACTGCTCTCCCGAACGCCAGCAGAAACGAGCCGCGTCGCCAATGGACGATCTGTACGCACTGGCTGCCAGCTTCTTCCACGTTCTCTTCGACAAGGAAGGGCAGCCGCCGAAATACCAGAAGGCGTTCTCCAGGCAGCGGATGAACTCTTCGGTCGTCTGCCGATACGAGACCTCGCTGTAGCCCTTGCGGCTGTGGCTCAGCACCATGCGGAACAAGTGGGTGCGCCGCCGCCTCCCTTCCGCAGAGACTACAGGAGCCCCCTTGCCGAAATCGACCTGGGCCGCAATGCCTTGGATCGCGCCGACGTCCACGTCGGAAATCGCGTGGTCGATGATCCACTGGACGGTATCGCCGTCGTTTGCAGCGTCCTCTTCGTCGATGGGATTGAAATCCCAAAGCAGGTCGGGGTCCAGCACCGGGGCGCCGTTGACGGAGGAGACCACAATTTGGGCGTCGGCCGTAGCCGTGCTGAACGGCGTGGTGCCGCCGTTGGTGTTCGTATCCACCCACTTTTCGAGCAGCTCTTCCAGCGCAGCCTGCCCCTCGGAACTGCCGCCCTCGGCGCGCAGAAACCGGCGCACGCGTCCTTCGCAGTCGAAACGCCCTTCTTTACAATCGCACATTGTCGGCTCTACCTGAACGCAACCCAACAAGCCCCCATGGGGGTGATCGTTTCCGCGGTACTGCGGGTAGTCACATTCCCGATGCCCCGCAGGCTGCATCCTGGGTTGGGACATCCGGTTCGGCTGGCCTTCCCGAACGTCTGCTGGGGGATGCAGCCCTTGGTCACAATGGGTTGCACAGTCCACAGTTAACTCTCCGCGGGTGAAGTCTGTCAAGCCGCTGCGCCATGGAGTTCACGCAGTTTCGATTCTGCCGCAAGCCATTGCAGAGGCAAAGGTTACGTCGAAACCGGCCGTTTTGCGAGCAAGGCGGGCCTGCCGGCCAATTGGCCCAACCGCAACACGTCACTTTCCTTGCCACCGGTCCGCGCAAGCGCAAGGACCACTGGCACATACGGAATCGCTCGCACGGAAGCCCAAGCCAACACTGGGTGAACTCCATGCTGCGCCGCGTGTGATTCAAAGAACTGCTGTGTCAGATGGAGCCCTCACGACAGGCGTTCTGTGCCCTTCGGGTGTCAGTCGGCGCTTCAGAACTCCCGGCGAATCGGTGCATTCCTTTCCACCACCAGCCTGAGGGCACTTGGAGCGAGAACCGCGCGTCACCAGCGGGGAGCAGGGTGGCTGCATCCGAAGCGCCGATTGGATGCTGTATTCACGTGCCGACTGACAACATCTACCGCTGGCACACGTGCCCCGGTGCTCAGCAAATCTCCGCCCTGTACAGAGACGGCTACCAGCGCCGCGGCTACCAAGCGGCCCAGTCGGTCAACCTGCTTCAGCCCGCCGGGTCGCTCGATTGGGCGGCGCTAATGACTTCAGCGGCAGCCTGATGCGGCCGACCGCCGGGGCTTGAGTTCTCCGGCCGGCGCTCAACGGGCACGCTCTGCCGCTTTTCGCCAGCAATGCGAGATTCTACCCCCCAGCATGGGTAGTAGTTATTGACAGCAGCTCGGAGCGTCTGCTAACGTCGTGTCCGGACATTGCGGCGCTGGGGCAGTGTCTTTCGCCCCTTCCCGCTTGAGGCGACCCGATGAACGACGGACATGACGACCGTGTGCTGACGATCGATGAGCTGGCGGACTATCTCAGAATCGCCAAGTCCACACTCTACAAGCTGGCGCAGGAGCGAAGGCTCCCCGCGCAAAAAGTGGGCCGGCATTGGCGGTTTCGGAAGATGGCGATCGACGAGTGGCTCGCCGAGAAACGAACCGGAGGTCCATTGACGACCAGGAAACCACGCTCATGAGCTACGCACAGTATCTGACGCCACGCCCTGAGACCCTCTCAGATGACGGAATCGAGGGCATCATTGACCTGGGCAACCTGGAAGATCGTCGCCGGCGAAAGCTGGAATCCCGGCCGGATGCCTTTCTTGGCCTGACTTATCCCACCGCCGATATCAAACGTGTCGTCCAGCGACTCAACGAACGGTTCACCCGCCAGGGCGAGACATCGTCACTATTCCTGATCGAGGGGCTCAAGGGGAGCGGGAAGTCGCACCTTTTGGTGCTGGTGTACCACCTGCTGAAGCACCCTGTCGAGGGAGCGCGCTGGCTTTCACAGCACAGCCTGTCGTTGAGTCCCCCAAGCAACGCGGTGGTCGTCGTTCACAAGTTCACCGATCGGCCTCTGTTGCGTCTGTGGGACTTCATCTTCCAGCAGGCCGGCCTTTCGATCCGTGGCCAGTACGAGGTGTATCCGGACAACAGCCAAGTGCTCGAAGCCATCGGGGACCGGCATCTCGTGGTTATCCTGGATGAATTGGAGCAGGGCATCCGGATGATTTCCGACGATGCCTTGCGGCGCCAGAACATCGGCTTTCTTCAAATGCTCTCCGAGTTGGGCAACCGTTCACCGCAACTGACGATCTTCGCCAGCATTTACGACGCCGGCCAGGAACCGGGGGCAACGCTAATCCGTGTCCCCAGCGTGCGTGTCCAATTTGCTCGGTCCACGCCGGCCGACAAGGCGCGGGTAGTCCTTCATCGGCTCTTCGAGAACTTCCTCGCCTTTGATTCGGCCCGCGTCTCAGGTACGGTCGAAAGCCTGCTGAACGTCTGGCGTCGGTTTATCCCTGCGTTGGATAGCGAGAGCCTGCGCAGCCGCTTGCAGGAGAGCTACCCGTTCCATCCGGAACTGCTGACGCTTATCCTCGAACGCGTGCCTCAACGCGGCGGCTTTCAGAATATCCGCGGGTCGCTGGGTTTTTTGGCAAACCTCGTTCGTCTCACCCATCGAACCGAGGACATCGTTACCGCCGGCCACGCGACGCTGTGCGACCAGGAGACGGCCACGCGCCTGCAAGACCTCGATCCCAGCGGCGACCTGATCAACCGCGCGAAAGCCAACGTCGATGATCTGGCCCGATTTCCGCTTGGCGAGCGGATTGCGGCCACGACGATGCTCTATACGCTGACCGGCGAGGGCCGTACCCGGGGCGCTACCCGCGAGGAACTGATCCGCCATGTCATGCTGCCGGGGACCGACGTCAACGATTTCGAGCAAACGCTTCTGGCCTTCCGCAAGTACGGCTCCCATTTCCACGTTGCCGAGGATCGCCACTTCTTCGACCTGGAGGAAAATGCCGACGCCAAGGTCGAGTTCCGCAGCCTCACCATCGACCCGGACGGCTCAAGGTCCAAAGCCCTCCTGCGAACCATTTGGACCGAGGAGGTCTTCCGCGAGACGGAAGCCGCCGTCGTGTTCACCGAAGCCCAAGAAACCAAGGAGGCTCTGGAGGCGATGCGCAAGGACCGCCTCCGCATCGTCCTTTGTCCGCGGCAACTCGCCCCTGAAGAGCGCCACGAGCTTTACCACGGGCTGTCGGTGCGCAACCAGGTTTTGCTGTTGGAGCCAAGGGCCCCGGACTTCAACCTCGACCAACATCCGGACCTAAAGAAGTGGGCCGAACGGTGTCTGGCAGCCAAAGACCTGGGGGACCAGGCCGAGCGGGCCGGAGACAACACCCGCCGCGACGAGTACGAACGGATCGGCCGCGAAGACCGCCGCTCGATCATGGATACCATCCGCCGCGCCGGCCTTCAGTACATCCGCTTTGAGGCTTACGGTGCCGACGCATCGGCCGACCGTGTTGAGCCGGAAAACCTCGGCGACGCGGCGACCAAGGAAAAGGTTATCCAGCACCTCAGCCAGCAGGTCTTCCCCGTGATGGTCATCCAGGAGCACCTCCAAAGCCGATTGGACCAACTCAAGAACCGCCTGGTCCGCGAGTTGGACCGCGAGTATCGGGAGACGTTGACGTTTCCCGTGCCGCTGGTGGCCCAAAGCATTACCCGCGCGGTCCGCGAGCTATGCAAGGCCG
>CAYXPN010000367.1:0-5079 GCA_964467075.1 uncultured Planctomycetaceae bacterium | reverse complement strand
CTAGCGACGGCGTTCCGCCCTCAGGCTGCTGCGCCGGAACAGCGCTGCGCTGGTTCCGGCCTGCCATTCTGCCGTTGTGCCGACCGGCCGGCTTGACCCGGCGGTCCGGCGTGCGTAGAGTTGCGCAGCCCGACAACTTGTCGTGGAGCGGTCTGCGGACCGCTCCACCCACCCGTAGCCGGCGGGACACCGGTCATGGCCGTCACCGAAAGCAGTACCATCCGCCTCACATGCGGCGCGCTGGCCGGGTTGGGGGTGCTCTGCGGCGCGCTGGCCGGACTGGGGGTGCTCTGGGGCGGGCTCAGCATGGCTTGGGGGGCCGAGGCCCGCGGCCCGTTTCAGACGCGCGTACGCGTGCCGTCCTTTCCCGAGGATGCCGGCTGGATCAACACCCCGCGGGCCCTCGACTGGGCCGACCTGCGCGGCAAGTTCGTGTTGCTCGACTTCTGGACGTTCGGTTGCATCAACTGCATGCACATGATCCCGGAACTCAAGAAGCTCGAGGAGGCTTATCCGCGCCAACTGGTCGTGATCGGCGTGCACTCGGCCAAGTTCGAGAGCGAACGCGATCTGGACAACCTCAAGGAGGCCGTGGCCCGCTATGGGTTGCACCATCCGGTGGTCAACGATACGGACTTCGTGCTCTGGAAACGCTTTGGTGTGCGCGCGTGGCCCACGCTGGTGCTCGTCGATCCCGAAGGCTACGCGGTCTGGGCCCGCAGCGGCGAGACGGATGCCAAGGAGATCGACCGGCTGATCCGCCGCGCCTTGCCCTATTATCGCAACAAGGGGCTGCTCGACGAGGAGCCGTTTGACGCGCCCCCGCCCGCGCCGACCGCCACACCCCTGCGCTTTCCCGGCAAGCTGCTGGCCGACGAGGCAGGCTCGCGCCTGTTCATTGCCGACACCGGGCACCATCGGATCGTGGTCGCGCGACTGGACGGCACGCTCTTGAGCGTGATCGGGGCGGGCACGCCCGGGCGCGACGACGGGCCGTTTGCCGCCGCGCGATTCCACTCCCCGCAGGGCATGGCGCTGGCCGGGGACGTGCTCTACGTGGCCGACACGGGCAATCACCTGATCCGCCGCGTGAACCTGGCCGCGGGCCGGGTGACGACCATCGCCGGCACGGGCCGGCAGGGCCGGCAGCGGCTGGGTTTTCGGCCGGTGCGCGCACAGACCACGGCGCTCAGCAGTCCCTGGGCCTTGTGGCTCCATGAACGCCGGCTCTACGTCGCCATGGCCGGGGTCCACCAGGTCTGGCGCCTGGACCCGGCGCGAGGGACGATCGAGGGATATGCGGGCGACGGGCGCGAGGAGATTATCGACGGGCCGCTCCGGCCGCCCGTGGCAGCCGGTCTTGCGGGCCCGCCGGGCGTGGTTCCCGGCGGCTCGTTTGCCCAGCCCAGCGGACTGGCCTCGGACGGCGAGTGGCTCTATGTGGCCGACAGCGAGGGCAGCTCGATCCGCGCAGTCCCGCTCGACCCGGCCGGCCAGGTGCGCACCCTGGTGGGCACCGCGCATTTGCCGGCGGCGAGATTGTTCACCTTCGGCGACGTGGACGGGCGCGGGCGCAAGGTGCGCTTGCAGCACCCGCTGGGCATTGCCTGGCGCGAGGGGCGGCTGTACGTTGCCGACACCTACAACAACAAGATCAAGCTGCTTGATCCTGAGACGGGCGAGTGCCGGACGATGGCGGGCACGGGCGAGCCGGGACAGACCGACGAGCCGGCCCGCTTCAACGAACCAGCAGGACTGGCCGCGGCTGGCGGCAAGCTTTACGTGGCCGACACGAACAATCATCTGATCCGGGTAATCGATCTGGAAGACGGCAACCGCGTGAGCACGCTGAACATCGCGGGGCTCGAACCGCCCAAGACGGACGGCGACCGAGACGCGCCGTCGGGCGACTGAGCCCCGGGGTGAAGATGCCGAGGTTACCGTTCGATTCAGGTGTACTGCTGAAACGTAGCCGGAGGCGGGTTATGAACAAGATGGCCACATGCGCGCTCTTGGCGGCCGCGGCCCTGTTTGTGGGCCGCGGGTTCTCGACCGCGGGCGAAGGCGGAGCGGAGGTCTTCCCTCCGGCCGACGAGGAGCAACTGCCCGATGCCATGCACTCGGCCATGCAGGAGTTGCCGCGGATCACCGTGGGGCGAAAAGACGCCGACCTGGTGGGAAGCGACAACCGCGCGCTGCAGGCGGCCGTGGACTACGTGGCTGCTTTGGGCGGCGGTGTGGTTGAAATTGGCGCGGGCGAGTTTCTCATGCGCGACTCGCTGCACCTGCGCTCCGGGGTGACCGTGCGCGGCCAGGGGGCCAAGACCGTGTTGCGCAAGGCGCCCTGCGTGCGCTCGGCGCTGGCACTCGACGGCGACTTCGGCGAGGAGCAGGTGACGGTCGAAGATGCCGCGGGCTTCGAGGTCGGCAGCGGGGTGGCGGTTTGGGACGACCGCGCCGGGGGGTTTCACGTGACGGTGGCGCGGATTACGGGCCGCCGAGGCAATACGTTCTCCCTCGACAGGCCCCTGATGGCCAACTGCATGGTCAACAACCATGCCCAGGCCGCCACCGTCTTCCCGGTGGTGAGCGGCTACCACCTGCGCGCGGCGCGCGTGCAGAACCTTACCGTCGAGGGCAACAAGAATGCCAACGTACACCTGAACGGCTGCCGCGGGGCGGGGATTTTCCTCTACCGGGCGTTCGGCACGGTGATCGAAGGCTGCACGGTGCGCAACTACAACGGCGACGGCATCAGCTTCCAGCAGTCCAACGACGTTGCGGTGCTCCACTGCGTCAGCGAAGACAATGCCGCGCTGGGCATCCATCCGGGCAGCGGTTCCCAGCGCCCCGTGGTGCGCGACTGCACCGCCCGGCGCAACGGCACCGACGGGCTGTTTCTCTGCTGGCGCGTGCGCCACGGGCTGTTCGAGGAAAACCTGCTGGAGGGCAACGGCCGGTTCGGCATCTCCATCGGCCACAAGGACACCGACAACCTGCTTAGGCGCAACCGCGTGCGACTGAACGGCAGCAACGGCGTGTTCTTCCGCAATGAAACCCTGGGGATGGCGGCCCATCGCAACCGCCTGGAAGAGAACCTCATCGAGGACAACGGCACCGGCGGCACCGCGGCCGGCATCCGCATCCGCGGCCAGACCAACGACCTGGAGTTCCGCGGAAACACGATCCGTGAGACTCGCGCGGGCGAGTCGGCCACCCAGAGCGTGGGCATCCTCATCGAGGAGACCGTGGGCAGGGTCGTCCTGGAGGCAAACACCATCGAGGCCCCAGTGCCCATCGAGGATCGCCGGCCGGGCAAGAGCGATTGAGCGACGTCCCCGCCGCGCCCCGACCGTGTCCGTTTGGCGAGCCGGCGGCGTGAGCCGCCGGTTTGCCCAAGAATGCTCGCGGTTTGTCCTCAGCACTGCTGGACAAGCCGGCAGCGGTTCACAACGCAGCTCGTAGTGGCCCGATTCATCAAGTCCGGCAAAGACCGTACAAGTACGGTCACTACGAACTGTTTGTAGTGACCCGATTCATCGGGTCGTTCGCTGCACTAGTGCTCACGCCGGCAGCGGCGCCCCACGCTCTGGCTAGCGTGGCTACCGTCCTGAAACAAGGTCTAATCAATCTCTTCTTCGACCAGCAGGAGTGTGCCCTCGCGGATGGCCAGGTAGTGGAACTGCCGCGGGCTGTCGAAGAGCAGCCGGGCCGCGGGCACGGTCCAGACGGCCTCGTAGCGATGGTCGGCCTCTGTTTCGTCGACCACGGTGAAGGCCTCGCGCCCGCGCGTGGCTGCATACACGTAGTGGTCCCCGCGCGGCGAGAAGCTCAGGTAGCCCACCATGTCGAAGCGCGGCTTGCGCACCGCGTCGATCACCACGAAGCTCACCCGTCCCACCCGAGCGATATAGCCGAAGCGCCGGCCGTCGGCGCTGAAGACCAGGGTGCCGTCGCCCACCCGGTCGAAGGAGCGCTGCGGCCGATCGCCCAGGAGCACCATCTGCGCGCCCTGCTTTGCCACGCGGCAGGCCAACAGCCCGCTGTCGGGCCGGAAGACCATCTGGCCCACGTCGTCATACGGCTCGCTTTCCTTGCCGTCCAGGACGATCCGCCACTGGCCGTCGGCTTTCTGTGCCGCATAGGCGAGGTGTTGGCTGTCGGGGCTCATCAGCAGCGTGTCCTCGCCGACGGTCTCATAGGGCGCCTGCTCCTCGCCGTCGAGCACGACCAGCCACTTGCCCTCTTTCTGTGCCACATAAGCCAGCCGGCGCCCGTCGGGGCTGAAGACCAACTGGCCCACGTTCTCATAGAGCAGCCCGCCCTGCCCGTCGACCACCACCTGCCACTTGCCGCCTGCCAGCGCGGCAAAGGCCAGGCGCGTGCTGTCGGAGCTGAAGTGGATTCCCGTGGCCGAGCCCAGGAAATCGAACGGGCCGCGCTCCCGGCCGTCGACGACCAGATACCACTTGTCCCCGCGCCGCGCCCCGTAGGCCAGGTGTTGGCTGTCGGGGCTGAAGACCGGCCCGGTCTCGAAGACCTGTTCATACGGCCGGCCCGCCGGATTGGTGGCCTCCATGACTACCACCTGGCCGTCGGGGCGCAGGGCGGTGTAGGCCAGGCGACGGCTGTCGGGGCTGAAGACCGGGGGACCCACACGTTCGAAGGCCGGCTGCTCTCGCCCGTTGACCACGATCCGCCATGTGGACCCGCTGCGCGCCGCATAGGCGTGCCACAGGCTGTTGGGCGTGAACGTGAGGGCCATCACCGCGTCGTAGGGTTTCTCAGCCGCCCCGTCGAAGACCGCGCACTGCCCGCCTGCCCCATCGTCAACCTGCTGGACCCAGCCGACGTGGCGCCCGTCGGGACTGATCACCGCGGAGTGGCGCACCTCGGGCGGAAACGGTCCCAGGGGTGTTTCGCGGTAGGAGCGCTCGGCGCGCACTTGGGCCCAGGCCGGCGCGAAAGGCGCCAACAGGGTGATCGCCACAGCCAGCAGCGCGCCAAGAACGCGCACCAAGGTCGCTTCCCGGGGCTTCGCTTCGCTCCAGCCCCGGCCACCCATCTGAGCTCTGCTCC
>CAYXPN010000366.1:0-5179 GCA_964467075.1 uncultured Planctomycetaceae bacterium | reverse complement strand
TTGGAGACCCCTGCTCTTTCATGGTATCTGCAACTTCCAGCCAGAAGTGCTCCATCTGGCAGGAGCCAATCAATTTCCGGGCGCGTCGAAAAAACCTCTTGCCAAACGGCGGAAATTTTCCCATCCTGAACATACGGTCTCTCCTCCATGGCCCGGCCCACCGCCGGGGTTTTCACTCCTCCACGGAAGACGAGACCGTTTTTCATGGCAAGATCAATTTCGGCCAGCATCAGCCACCGCTGCTAGCAACGCTAGCACCGTGGCGACTTACAGTTTGAGTTGTAAGTAAATGAGGGTGTCCGGGAATCCAGTGTGCCACTGCTTCGCCAGAAGCAGTGCCTCACCGCCCCCCAGCACTGCTTGCCCGCCGCGCAAGCAGCGGCACACAGCCGTTTTGCAGCGAAATCCGGGGGCAATTCCCGGACACCCTCAAGTAAACTGATTCCCGCAGTCGGCACGCGACGTTGCACAGCCCCGACCACTTCGTGGTGCCCGCCGCGTGCGGGAGAGGCTGGCGAGCTTTAGCGAGCCGGGTGAGGGCGGTCTCCACTTTGGCAACGGTCTGCAATGATGTACTGTCGAGCGGCAATTGCTTTGAACCGCCCTCACCCCCGGCCCCGACCACTTCGTGGTGCCCGCCGCTCGCGGGAGAGGCGAGGACGTTGGGTGGCACGCCCAAAGCGCAAGCGATGGGCGTGGCTGGCGTCGGCTGCGCGCGGCGTGTTGCCGCGCCCTTTCCGGGCGTGCCACCCGCCGCGTTTTGCGGCCGGCGGTTGCGCGCACCGTGCCCTGCGAATCGTGCTGCTTGCGGGCGCCGTTGGCTGGCTGGTGTTGGCGGGAGATGCCGGCAAGCCCGCCTGGGCCCAGCCCGCTATGCCCGCGGCGCCCGCCGCGCCTTCCGGCGTTCGACAAAGCGCGCCGGGCAGTCCGACTCAGCAGCCCTCGGCCGACGAGCGGTTCCTGGCCGGATTGCGTGCCCGCGGGCTCTACGAGCTGGCCGAGGCGCATTGCCGCGAGCAGCTTGCGCGCGACGACCTGGACGAGCGCAGCCGGGCCGAGTTGACCATCGAGCTGGTGCGTGCGCTGACGGAGCGCGCGGCCGGCACTCCGGCCATCCGGCGCGAGGCCCTCTGGCAACAGGCCCAAGAGGCGGTTGACCAGTTCGTGCGCACGCAGCCGGCCAACCCGCGTCTTGTGCTGGTGAGGCTCCAGGGGGCGATTGTCGAGTTGGTCCGCGGCGAGCTGGCCCGGCAGGAGGCCTGGCTTGTGGCCCAGAATGAAGCGCTGCTCGAAGAGGCCCGCGCCCATCTGCGCCAGGCCATCAGGCTGCTGCAAAGCCTCGATGAGCAGGTGCGCCGGCAACGGCGCGAACAGAACCTGGCCGGTCCGCCGGCTCCCGGCCGATTGAGCGCCGACCAGTTGCAGGCGACCAGCAATCACATCCACTACCAGCTTGCCCGCGCCTTTCGCAACCAGGCCCAGTGCTATGCGCCCGACAGCGCCGACTCGGCCAATGCGCTGACCCAGGCCGTGCAATTGCTCGAACCGCTCGCCGGGCTCAGCACTGAGGAGCCGCTGAGCTGGAAGGCACGCCTGGACCTGGTGATCTGCCACCGGCTGCTGGGCGATCGGGCCACGGCCGCCCGGCTCTTGGCCGATCTGAGCGCCAACGAGCCGCCCGCGGAAGTGGAGCTTCGCGCCCGCGCCGAACGGATCGAGCTGGCCCTGCCCGACCATCTGCCCCAGGCCCTGGCTGCGCTGTCCGACGGCCGGGAGATCGCCGGGCGGAGCTCGCCCGAGCTCGACTATGCGCACCTTTCGGTCTGTCTGGCCGCGTGGCAGGCCGCCATGCGCGACGGCCGGCCCGAGGAAGCGGCCCGCTGGCAAACCGAGGCCGAGCGACTCGTCGAATTGATCGAAACCGAACACGGTTCCTACTGGCAACGCCGGGCCGAGATGCTCCTGGCCGGCATGGTCCGCCGCGCACCGGCCGAGAGCAACCTCTCGATGCTCATCCGCGCGGCCGAGGCCGCCTATCGCAGCGGCCGGCCCGAGGAGGCCCTGGCTGCCTACGATCGCGCGCGCCAGACCGCGGCCCGCCAGGGTCAGGCCGCGGAGGCCTTCCGCCTGGGCTTTGTAGCCGCCACGATCGAACACCAGCGCGACAACCACGCCGAGGCCCTGCGCCGCTACCGCGAGCTTTCGCTGGCCTTCCTGCGCGATCCGAAGGCCCCCGAGGCCCATCTGCTGGCCGTCTTCCATGCGGCCCAACTGGCCAAGGCCGCGGACACCGCGGCCGCAGACACCGCGGCCCTGGACACCAGGGCCATGGACACCTATGCCGACCTGCTGGCCGAACACATGGAAACCTGGCCCGAGGACCCCACGGCCGATGAGGTGCGTTGGCGCCTGGGCCGATTGCACGAGCATCGCGGCGCATGGGAGCGGGCCGTGGAGGCGTATCGGGAGATATCGATCACCGGGCCCCGGGCGATCGAAGTGGTCCAGGCCTTGGACCGCTGCACCACGGCGTGGCTGGCCGAGCGGCGCCGGCGCGGCGAGCCCTGTGAGGCGGTGGCCGCCCAGGCCGCGGAGTGGTTCGACTCGCTGATCCACGCGCCCGGCCAGCCCTGGCCCCAACAGTTTACACCCGTCCATCGCGCCGCGGCGCTGGCAGCCGCACGCCTGTGGCTCAACTACGCGCAGCCCGACAGCGGGCGGGCCGAAGCGGTCCTGCGCGCCGCACTGGCCGGCAGCCCCGGCGCCCCGCAAAGTTTCTTGTGCGATGCCCAGGCCTTGCTGGTCTTCTCGCTGGCTGCCAGCGGGCGCAGCGAAGAGGCCGGCCGGGTCTTGCAGCAACTCTCAACCGCGGGTCCCGAGCAACTCATCGAACTGCTGGCCAACTTGCAGCAGCTTGCGGCCGAAGCGCCGCCCGAGACCGTGCGCCCACTGGCCGAGCTGCGCTTGCAGGCCGCGGGCCTGCTCGATCCGGCCGGGGCCCATCTGTCAACCCACCAGCAGCGCCTGCTCGACTATGCCCACGCCCAGGCCCTGGCCGACGCCGGGCGCGCCGACGAGGCCGTGGGCGCATTTGCGCGCCTGGCCCAGCGCTATCCGCGGGACGCGGAAATCCAGGAGGCCTATGCCCGGCTGCTCTCGGAGCGTGCCGACCGCGGTTCGCTGGAAAAGGCGCTCGAGTGCTGGCGCGGGCTCGAACGCCATCTGCCCGAGGCCGGCCCCGGCTGGTTCCGCGCCAAGTACGCGATTGCGGAGCTGCACTTCCGACTGGGCGACCCGCAGCAGGCCGCGCGCATCATTCGGCTGCTCGAGCTGCTGCACCCCGAGCTGGGCGGCCCGGAGCTGCGCACGCAGTTCAAGGATCTGCAGCGCCGCTGTGAACAGCAGGGCCCCTGAGGCGGTTCCGGACGCAGCAGGCGGTCCTCTCTCGTCGCACCGGCCCGCCTGGAGTGCGACCGCGGGGGGAGGCTATACTTGTGAGTCTTTCGCGCTGGTAGCCGGCGGTCCGACCTGCTGCGGGTCCTGCCGGCAAGCGGCCCTGCATTGGGTCACCACCCGGCCGCCCCCGCACCGCGAGGCCCCAGGAGACTGTCGATCGTGATCTGGCTGGAAGTCATCCTGCTGGCCGTGGTGCAGGGAATCGGTGAGTTCCTGCCGATCAGCTCGTCGGGCCACGTGGTGGTGGGGCTGGCGCTGTTCGAGTGGCTCCAGGTGCCGATCAAGGAGAAGCTGGCCGTCAACGTGGTGCTCCACCTGGGCACGCTGGGGGCCATCCTGGTCTTCTACTGGCGCCGCATCCGCCTGCTCTTGGGCGAGGATCGGCGCGTGATCTGGCTGCTCATAATCGGCACAATCCCCGCGGTCGTGCTGGGCCTGCCTGCCAGGCAGTATTGCCAGCCGGTGCTGGAGAGCCCGCTCACCGCTGGTCTGTGCTTTCCGCTGACCGGGGCCCTGTTGCTCTGGAGTGCGCGGCGCGAGCCGGGCGGGCTGCTCATGCGCAATCTGAGCCCGGCCCAAGCCCTGTGGATCGGCCTGTTCCAGGCCGTGGCCATCCTGCCGGGCATCTCGCGCAGCGGGGCCACGATCGTGGCCGGCCTGGCGGCTGGACTGAAACGCGACGAGGCAGCCGGATTTGCCTTCCTGCTGGCAATCCCCGCCATCGCTGGGGCCGGGGTGATCGAGCTGGGCCATTTGGTACAGGAGCCCGCGGCGAGCGTGCCGCCCGCTGCACTCTTGTTGGGGGCGATTATCAGCTTCTTTGTGGGGTTCGCGGCCCTGTGGTGGCTCATCCGCTGGCTCGATCGGGGCCGGTTTCACCTGTTTGCGTGGTGGGTCTTTCCGCTGGGGATGGCGGTGCTGCTCTGGTGGTGGCTGGTGGTGTGAGAGACTATCCGAAAAGCGGCGTGCAACCTGGGTGGCCGGGGTTGGAGCGTAGCGAAACCCCGGAAAACCGGTCCGTGGCTTCCCTTTGGCGTAAGCCACGGCCACCCAAACTGCGTTTTCGGATAGTCTCTGAGCCCTGGCCCGACCCGGCCGTGTGCCACTGGTTGCCCGGCGGGCAAGCAGTGTCGGCAGCCGCCAGGCACTGCTTCCGGCGAAGCAGTCGCACACTGCATTCGAGCCCCCCGGCCGGCTGGCCCGGGCGATTCGCGCAAGGTAAATCGTTTGCCATTGGGCCAAGTGCCGATATAATCCAGATGGTGGCCCGCACAAGGGCGGCTGCCCGGGCGTATGCTCCTTATGGAGCATGCGTCGGGGGGGAGCCGGCTGTCGGGCCCCAAGCCAGAGACCACTTGGCATCCTGCTTCCATGGGGGCGAATTGGATTCGACCGGACAGGTTGAAGTGCAAGTGGCGTGCCGCGGTTGGTCAGCAGGCCGCGTCAAAAAGCCGACCAAAAAAACTTACTTGCCACGCCTAGCATGGCAATGGCTGCCTAAGCACGGTAGCCCCGGCTGAGGGCTTTTGCCGGAGAGGCCCGAAAGCCGGCCGCCAAGTCCGGCTCGTCCCGGGTCACTGTTGGGCACGCCCGGGACTAAATCCTGTTCCCGACTGGTTCCTGCGGCACCCCGTCGGTTGGGGGCCACAGGGACGAGACCCCAAATAGGCCGACTACGCACGTAGAAGCTTGCACGGAAATGTCGCGGGACGCGGGTTCGATT
>CAYXPN010000365.1:0-5184 GCA_964467075.1 uncultured Planctomycetaceae bacterium | reverse complement strand
GCAACGCGCCCTCGAAGCGCGTCCACGCGTCCATCCCGCTGGGGTCGGTGGCGTTATCGGGCGAGTTGCCGCAGTAGCGGTAGAGGTTGGCGTCGCCCGCGGTGAAGCCGATGGGGTCCTCCGAAAGCCAGCGGCCTACTCGCGCATCGTACCAGCGGTTGACGTTCCACTGCAAGCCGGTCTCCGCGTCGAACGGGCGACCGGTGAAGCCGAACAGGAAGTCCGCCGCGGCCGGGCTGGTTGAGCCAATCGCGTTGCCGAAGGCATCGTACCGGAAGTGGTGCTCCGGGGCAATCACCGTCGAATCATCGTCCGGATCGCCGGGCGTGCCGTTGTCGTCGAACACGGCCAGGTCGCGCATGGTGCCCAAGTGATCCGCCAACGCCCAGCGCACGCCGTCGCTTAGCAGTTCGCCCGTGGCCGGGTCCTCGTGCAACGTCTCCTCGGCCAGCACCTGATCCACGGCCGCACCGTAGACATAGCGCTTGGCAAGCTGCCCTTCCCCGTCGAACTGCAAGATGAGGTCACCCGCCCTCACCCCCGGCACTGGCAAAGCCAGTGGCACTCAGCTTCAGTTCGTTTCGTCAGTGCCGCTTGGCCGTCGTAGCTCACAGGTCAAGAAACGGTTTTCTTGGCACCTCTTCCCCTTGCAGCCAAACTCAGCCATTCTCACCACTGCCGCCCGCTGGCGCGCGAAACGACAATCGGCCTTTCTTCTGGTACTCCTTGAGAGTCCACTTCGCTTCAAAGGAGACCGGGCCGTCACTTACACGCAGTTGCTCCAACGTCGCACGCGCAGCATCCGGTGCCCATTCCAAACTGTGTGACGCCGCCCAGAGTCGCACACTTGGGTGTTCGTGAGACATCAAGGATGTAATCGCGTCTCTGCCCGCTTGTGTCTGGCGCAGAACCACGTACTGCGCATGCAGCTGACCGAAGCATCTGTCGGCCTTCACCGGATCAAGAGACTGATCTATCGCATCAACAAGGCGTGCTGTGCCCTGTGCGGCATCGCAGTAGGCACGCAGCGTGCTCTCTAACTCGTTCATTATTTTGCCTTCATCTCACTGGGGCAACGGGGTATCCGAGAGGACTCGGAAAAGGATGTCCATGCCAAACTCGTATTGCTCCTCAAATGTTTGGCTTTCAAGCCACTTCCGTACAACCTGTCCCTGCGTAAACGAAAACCGGCCGGTTGAGTAGTAATCGGCTATAGCCTGATTCACGCTGCGCGGCACGGGGACGCAATTCTGCGTGGAGTGGATCGCTCGCGCGCCGAATTGCGCGAGGTTGGCCCCGCGCTGCTCGACGATGTGATGCCAGACCATGCCCTCAGGCGTGCCCATCGCCCTCTTGAGGGCATCGGGCGAGTTGAAACGCTGAACCGGAGCAGCGATGCGTTGAGCGGTCGAGGCCATGAGGTTTGCAGCACGGCTAAAACTGGGAATCTGTTGTGAGGCGCTATTCACGATCGCCTGCGCTTGCGTTATCTTCGTTCCGCCTTGTCTCAACAGTTCTGGGGATACGTTTCGCCCAAAAGTCCGAACGGCGACGCTCAGTCGTCCGCTCGCCAGGCTCAACTCCTGCCTAGCCTGAGCAAACGACTGCTGGGCGCGCTGAAGCGCCTGCTGGTTCCTGGGGTTGCAGAGCGCCGCCTGGAGCCGCGATGCGGCTTCCGTAAGCTTCCGAAATGCTTCCTGATGCCTTGCTGCTGCCGCACCGACAACTGCGGCCTCTTTGGCGACATATGCCCCAAGTTTCGGTTCAAGCCCGCTGGGGTCTGCCGTATTGAGCGGATTATTGGCGCAGTAGCGGTAGAGGTTGGCGTCGCCGGAGGTGAAGCCGATGGGGTCTTCGCTGAGCCAGCGGCCGGTGCTGGCATCGTACCAGCGGTGGAGGTTCCACTGCAAGCCGGTCTCCGCGTCGAACGGCCGACCGGTGAAGCCGAACAGGAAGTCCGCCGCGGCCGGGCTGGTTGAGCCAATCGCGTTGCCGAAGGCATCGTACCGGAAGTGGTGCTCCGGGGCAATCACCGTCGAATCATCGTCCGGATCGCCGGGCGTGCCGTTGTCGTCGAACACGGCCAGGTCGCGCATGGTGCCCAAGTGATCCGCCAACGCCCAGCGCACGCCGTCGCTTAGCAGTTCGCCCGTGGCCGGGTCCTCGTGCAACGTCTCCTCGGCCAGCACCTGATCCACGGCCGCACCGTAGACATAGCGCTTCTCGAGCTGCCCGTCGCCGTCGAACTGGAGGAGAATCTCGCTGCCGTCGTAGGCATAGAAGGCTGTGGACGCCGATTCCACCAGCCCGGCGCCGTCCGGGTCCACGTCCTTGCGCACCAGCCGGTTCTGGTGGTCGTAGGTGTACTGGACGACTAGGTCGCTCGGCGGGCTCGTCTCCGACCAGGTGTCGTAGTGCGTCACCTCCACCAGCCGGTTGCGGTGGTCCGACGTGTAGCGCGTGATGTCCGTGTCGGTGCTGCGGCTTGCCGAGACCTCTTGCCGGCTCGCGCAGGCCCAGGTTGACGAGCAACCTGGGCCACCCGCAGTGGTTTACCGTTCGCATCCCAGGACTCCTATTCGCGAACGTCACGGCAAGCGTGGGAAGGCGGTGATCGGCTGTCCGAACTCGTCGAATCGGACAACCACTTTCCGTGTACGCCTGAGGTGCATCCTACTACTTGCCGCGATCTTCAGTAGGTGGCTCCCATGCATCCCACAGATGCTTGCCTTTTTCCGACCGTCCGAACCAGAGAGACGGAGAGCCTAGGTCGATTGGAGGGGCAGTTGACTGAAGCAATTCACACTTGGCGGGATTCTCCATGTACACGATCACAAGCCCGTGGTCAACCAACCAACGCAGAGCCGTGAGGACGTCGTTCTGCGTGAAATCGCGTGGCCAAAACGCTCTCCAGCCGATGCAGCCGCGGTTGTTGAGCAGCTTCACAATCGACCCAACCTGCTCTGCTACGTCGTGCTGGAGTACGTCGAGAATGAACATCGCCAACTGGTGCATGTCTAATACATCTTCGCTTTCCGCCATCGGTTAGTCCCCCGCGCGAGGTGTGTAATGCGGTCGGAAATGGTCTTCTACGACGCGTCCCGAATCGTCGATGACTTGATGCCTCACAACTGTCTCACCCGTGTCCATCCTGCGATAGACCGTCTGAATGCTTACTCCGTGACGGCGCGCGCCTTTTCGTGTTGCCTTCTCTGTGTGGGCTGAGATTGCTTCCCATCGATGTGGGTTGGCTTGAATGTCTTGTAGGAGGGCGGCAAACGGGCGCGGTCGCGCATGCGTCAGCGCGCCACTCTTGGCGCCAGGGGATCGAAGCAAGTCGTCGGATCTGTTAGCCCGCGTCTTGGGAAGGTCGTCAAGCCGTCGGGAGCCCTCGCCGATCTCCTCGAGCGCTTCGCCGCCCTTGCGAAACAGGTCCATGCCCCGCTTCGATAACAACGGCAGGGCACAGGCGTAATTCCACGGGTCTGTTGGATCATTCCAGATCGCCCGCCCCGTGTCAAACCAGTCGATCGGCTCGCAGAACATCGACCCAAGCAGCCAAAGGCCGGACATATAGTCCGGTTCCCCTGGGATGAGAGTCATTTGTCCCCGTACAAGCCGCCCATTCTCCAGGTACCCTATCGGTACCGGGTTGCCACCGTTCCATTCGAAGACAATACCTTCTTGCACCAACGTCCCGTCCATCCGCCACCACAACTCGCCGAGTACCGGATCCTTCCATGGCCGCACGGGGGCTGGCAACACCAGTGCTTCTTCTCTGAACTGCAGCGGCTTGTCCCGGAAGGGCCAGTCCTCCCAAGCAACCGCCGAGGGCGCGATCCGCGAGTTGTTCAGGAACGGATCGCGCTGAATGATCTCAGTCAGCGTGGGAAAGCCGCCGTAGAGCGGCACGCCGAAGTTCGACGCCGCCGCGGGCGGAGCAGGAGGGCCGTAAGGACCCGGGGGCAGGTCGGCAAACGGCTCGACACTCTGGTTGCCCCTGGCGGGGAAAATGATCTCCAGGCCGTCCGGGTCAATGGCCCCCGTGGCCTGGTTGCCCACGTACCGGTAGAGGTTCTGATCGCCGGCGGCGTAGCCGATGGGGTCTTCCGAAAGCCAGCGGCCGACCGCCGGGTCGTACCAGCGGTTGAGGTTCCACTGGAGAGAAGTGTCCGCATCAAACAGGCGCCCGGTAAAGCCGAACAGGAAGTCCGCCGCGGCCGGGCTGGTGAAGCCAATCGCGTTGCCGAAGGCGTCGTACCGGAAGTGGTGCTCGGGGGCGATAACGGTCTGGTCATTGCGCCCCAGGCGATGGTAGGCGTAGGTGGTGGTGCGGCCGAGCGGATCGGTGGAGGCCACCACCTCGCCGAAGGTGTTGTAGTCGAAAGTGGTGGTCAGGTCCTGTGCGCCGCCCTTCTTCACATAGCGCAGTCAGGCTGTCCTTAGGCAGTGCTCGATAAGGAAGTGCTCGAAGTCCTCAGCGACAATCTGTTCTTGCCCAGAGTCATGGTCGAAAACCATTAAGCGGCCGTCCTCGGCAACGCCGATAGGATTGCCGAATCCATCTTCGGAGATCACATACCAACCGCCTGTACCCGACCAGCCTTCTTCTCGAAACCACTGCGTCACCTCTACCACAGACCATCGTTCTCCCATTACCTTTACCGGCCTAAGTCCGAACACCGGTAGCGACCCGACCATTGCTCCCCCGTAACGCCGAAGGAAAGCAACATAATCGTCATCAAAAGTGACACCGAGGGCCGAAGCCGCCTGCGCGATCTCAGCCTCGCTCGGTGTGTCCGATGCTCTCATGATCGGAAACGTCGAGAACTCATTGTCCAGCCTGTCGAAAGTGGATGTCCTCATTGAACACCTCGCCGCCTCAGTTCTTCAGCCGCTCGTTCCTGCCAATAACGGACACGCCATTCGTCGTGCGCCGCGCGCTGCGCCAGGCTAAGCCCCGCTCCTGGCCGATTCCCCGCCGGATGTTGCACCGGATTGCCGATGCTGTGCCGAGAAGCGGGAATCTCCACAAGTGGTCCAGCAGGATTCTGACCGAGATGATGCAGCTGTAGCGGCTGGCCATGTATGTTCGTGGCAGCGAAACCGCGTTGCTGCATGGCTCTCAATGTCCCTTCATCAAGATGTGACAGGTCACGCACAGCTCGCACCTCCATGCCTTCA
>CAYXPN010000364.1:0-5215 GCA_964467075.1 uncultured Planctomycetaceae bacterium | reverse complement strand
GGGATGGCAGAAGAACTCGATCTCCATCTGCTCGAACTCGCGCGAGCGGAAGGTGAAATTGCGCGGCGTGATCTCGTTGCGAAAGCTCTTGCCCATCTGGGCGATGCCGAAGGGAATCTTCACCCGCGTGCTGTCGAGCACATTCTTGAAGTTCACAAAGATACCCTGCGCGGTCTCCGGGCGCAGAAAGGCAGCATCTTCCTCGCCGCCCAGGGCCCCCACCGTGGTCTTGAACATCAGGTTGAACTCGCGCGGCGCGGTGAGCGTGCCCAAGCTGCGCGCATCGGGCCCGAGCACGCGGGAGAGGTCCTCGACGGTGGTCAGCTCCACCACCGGGCCTTCCCACTCGAGTTCGTCGGCCTGCTTGGCGCGGAGCTTGAAGTGCTTCAGCGCCCTCTGCCGGGTGTCTTCTACCGCATCGTCCCCCACCGCCTCGGTGGCCACGAAAACGCGCTCCCCGCGATAGCTCAGCCAGCGGCCCTGCACCTGGTCGTAGCGGTAGCGGCGCTTCGATTCGCGGCAATCGACCATGTAGTCGTGGAACAGGTCGTAGTGGCCCGAGCATTTCCAGACCTGCGGGTGCATGATGATCGTGCAGTCGAGCCCGACCATGGCATAGGCCGCGGGCGCGCCGGGCGGGGGCACCAGCTCGTTATGGGCGGTGACCATGTCGCGCCACCAGGCCTCGCGGATGTTGCGCTTCAGCTCCACGCCCGTGGGCCCGTAGTCCCAGAACCCCTGGATGCCGCCGTAGATTTCGCTCGACTGGAAGAGAAACCCACGCCGCTTGCACAATGCCACCAGTTGATCCATTTGCATGGCGATCGCCACCGTCTGCACGCTTGAGAATCGGGGACCGAAAGGAAAAAGGTGACAGGCACCTTTTGTGCGAAGCACCCTCTGGGCCTTTCAGGCAAAAGGTGCCTGTCACTTTTTTCCGAGAACGGGGGACCGAAACCTTCTACTCTAACCGTCCTGCACAACCAAGACCAGAGCCCTCGCGTAGGGTGGGTCAAGCCGTAGGCGCAGACCCACCGTTTTGTCGCCTTGCCTTGTCGCCTTGCCGGTGGGTCTCGCTTTTTGCTCGACCCACCCTACAGCTAACCTTGTCGCCTTGCCTTGTCGCCTTGCCGGTGGGTCTCGCTGTCGCTCGACCCACCCTACAAGGCGCACGTGCACCCGCTCATTTCAAGCGGATGCGCCCCGTCCGGCGGTCCACATACGGCACCCCCTGAAAGCGGTCGATGTGCGCCGCGGCCAGCACGTCCGCCTCCAGACCCAGCGAGACCAGCTTGCGCCCGCCCAGGATGGTGCGCAACACCGCGGCTAATCGCTCGGGCCCAAGCGGCTCTGCCCCCAGTGAGTGCGGCAGGGCAAAACGGTTGAGCCAGAACTCCCGCGCCGTGACCGCCTGGGCGTTCTGGCGATAGACCATTCCCGCCGCACGCGCCAGCCGATCCACCAGCATCCCCGCCAGCAGCAAATCGTCTTCGCCGAACTGGCCCTCTGTGCCCGCGCAAAGCAAGTGGGCGCAGTCCGCCTGCAACAGCTCGCGCACCAACGCGGACGCATTGACAAAGGCCCCGATCAACACCTGCCGGGCCAGGCGCGCATGGGCGACGGCCTGCGTGCCGTTGGTAGTGGTGAAGACGATCAACTTGCCGCGCACCTTTAGCGGCGCATACTCCTCGGGCGAATTGCCCAGGTGGAATCCCTCGATCGGCAGCCCGCCGCGCTCTCCGCCGAGTAACACGTCTCGGTCGGGCAGATCGCGTGCCAACTGCCGGGCCTCGTCCACGTCCCGGCAGGGCACGATCTCTCGGGCCCCCGCCTCCAGGGCGTGGACGATCGTGGTCGACGCACGGAGCACGTCGATCACCCCCACTGTGCCGCCGGCCAGTTCGCGGGGGTCGACCAGTTTCGGCAATGCGAAGACGTTGAGGATGCGAGTCATCGGCTTGCGCCCTGCGTGGGTCCGCACTCTCCTGGCCGCCCCGGGCCATTCCCGTTGGATCCGCCTAACCTGAGGATGTCCGGGAATTCAGTGTGCCACTGCTTCGCCAGAAGCAGTGCTTCGCCGCTCGTAGCACTTGTAAACGAATCGTTACCGCAGTCCAGTGCCCAGGCCCGGGTGGCCGGCGCTCACGGCGAAGCGAAGCCCCGGGAAGTAATACCTTTACAACCTCTTAGCACTGCCTGCCCGGCGGGCAAGCAGTGGCCCACGGTGGTTTTCCAGCGAAATCCGGGGGCAATTCCCGGCGCACCCACCTAACTCTAGAATAGCCGCCATGGCATACCGCTGTCTGGCCGAGTTTCTGGACCGATTGGGTCAAAGCGGCGAGCTGGCCCGCATCGAAATCGAGGCGGACGCAGCGCTGGAAGTGGCTGAAGTGACCCGCCGGATAGCCTTGCAGGGTGGCCCCGCCCTACTCTGGCGGGCGGTGGGCCCCGGCCGGATGCCGGTGGTGACCAACTTGCTGGGCACCGAGCGGCGCCTCTGCGCGGCCCTGGGTGTGGAGAGCCTGAGCGTGGTGGCCGAGCGCATAGCCGGGCTGGTCGACCCGAAGCGTCCCGAAAGCTGGTTCGACCGCCTGACCGGGGCCCCGCCCGCGGCGATCCTCGGCCGGCTGGCCCCTCGCGAGATCCGATCGGGGCCCTCTCAGCAGGTGGTGCGGCTGGGCAGCGACGTGGACCTGGCCGAGCTGCCCGCCCTGACCACCGGGCCCGACGAAGGCGGCCCTTCGTTCACTGCCGGAGCCCTGGTGACGGTCCACCCGGAGTCGGGAGCGTCTATCGCCGGAGTGTTTCCGCTGCAATTGGTCGACCCGCGCAGCCTGGCTGCCGCGATTCCCCCCGCTAGCCCCCTAGGCTCGGTCTTTTGGGAGTATCGGGCACGCGACCAGAAGATGCCCGTGGCCGTGGTCTTCGGCGGTGATCCGAGTGTGGCGTTCGCCGCTTTTGGCGAGGGACCGGGCGGGGCCGAGCCCTGGGCCCTGGCAGGGTTGCTCAGGGAGAAGCCCCTGGACGTGGTGCGGGCCCGGCGCGTGCCGCTCGATGTGCCGGCCGAGGCCGAAGCGGTGATCGAGGGGTGGATCGATCCAGCCGAGCCGCTCGCAGCCGCAGGCCCGTTCGTCACGCCGATGGGCTTCTACGGCCCGGTCTGCGAGGCGCCGGTGCTGCGTGTGGAGGCGATCACCCATCGGCCCAATCCCGTGCTGCCGGCCATGGTGCCGGGCAGACCGCCCCACGAGCTATCCACCATGCGGCGCGGCCTGGTGCATATCTTCCTGCCCATGCTGCAACAGGCGGTGCCCGAGTTGGTCGATTGCGATCTGCCGCAGTTCGCTGCGGCACGCCATTGGGCGGTGGTTTCGGTCCACAAAACTGCGCCGGGCCAGGTTCGGCGCGTGGTGCATGCGCTCTGGGGGATGCGCTGGTTCGACGCGGCCAAGGTCCTGGTGGTGGTGGACCAGTGGGTCGACGTCCACCAGCCCGAAGCCGTCTTGGGCGCGATTGCCGGCTGTGCGATGCCGGGGCGCGACGTGATCCTTGGCCCGGCGCAGGCCGATCCGTTCGATGCGTCGCAGGGCCCGGGAGAGCCCGCGCAGCGCATGGCCATCGACGCCACCGCCCGTTTGCCGGGCGAAGCCGGGCCGAGCGGTCCGCGCGCGGTGAGCCTGAGCCAGGCCGCGGCCCGATTGATCGCTGAGCGGTGGGCGGACTACGGCCTGGGCCCTCTGGGCGATTCGGGGCAGTAGGCGGCCGCCGCAGGGTGGCCCCGGTTGCTTGCAACCGGGGCGACGAAGTCGCAAGAGGCATCTTGAAGCAGATACCACTGTCACAGCGTAAGACCCGTTTGTGGGATGTCTGAGCAATGCCCAAGCGAAACGTGTACGACGAAGATTTGTTTGCCCACTTCGTGACCTTCTCGTGCTATCGCCGCCGTAGACTGCTGGACCAGGACCAGCCGAAACGCATTCTCTTGGGTGTGCTGAACGGTCAACTAGCCAAGCAACAGGCCAAGTGCCTTGGCTTTGTCGTGATGCCAGACCACGTACACGTGGTTGTCTGGTTCCCAAAGAAGGGCCAACTCAGCCGATTTATGCACGGTTGGAAACGCCGGTCAAGCTACGAGATTCATCGATGGTACGAGCAGGCTTGCGCCAGGTATCTGCAATACGTCAAGCCGGGAGACCCCTTCTGGGAGCGCCGGTACTACTCGTTTGAGATTGAGTCCAAGGGCAAGCTCTTGGAGAAGCTCACTTACATGCATCTGAATCCAGTGCGTGCAGGGCTTGTGGGCAGTGCGGTTGACTGGAAATGGAGTTCTGCCCGCTGGTATGAACTAAGACGACCCGTTGGTGTGCCCATTGAGTGGGTTGGATAGGCATCTCTTGCCGGCTGTGCCGGCCCAGGTTGGCAAGCAACCTGGGCCACCCGAAAATGATGCTGATGAGCGTGGACAAATCCTCGGCCCGGGTACGCCGCATGTTCGGCGAAATCGCCCGGCGATACGATCTCTTGAACCGCCTCTTGTCGCTGGGGATCGATCAGTCCTGGCGACGGCGCACGGTGCGCCGGGTGGCGCCGCAAGGGGCGGCGCCGATCCTGGACGTGTGCACGGGCACGGGCGACCTGGCGCTGGCCTATTGGCGGCGAGGACCGCGGGCGCGGCGGATCGTGGGGGCTGATTTCTGTCGGCCCATGCTGGCTATTGCCCGGGAGAAGCTGCGCCGGGCCGGGGCCCAAGAGGGCATTCGCCTGGTGGAGGCCGACGCGCTGCATCTGCCCTTTGCCGACGACGTATTCCAGATCGTGTGCGTGGCCTTCGGGCTGCGAAATCTGGCGGATACGGACGCGGGCTTGGGCGAGATGGTGCGGGTTTGTCGGCCGGGCGGCAGAGTGGCCGTGCTGGAGTTCTCGCTGCCCAGCCACTGGCTTTTGCAGGCGATCTACGGCTGGTATTTCCGCAGCGTGTTGCCGCGCCTGGGCCAGACCTTGGCTCCCAACAGCCAAGACGCCTACAATTACCTTCCGGCCAGTGTGGCCCCGTTTCCGCAGGCCGAGGCCCTGCTTGAGCGCATGCAGGCCGCGGGCTTGCAGGCGGTCGGCTGCAAGTCGTTTACCTTCGGGATCGTCACCCTCTACGTGGGCGAGAAGCCGGCGGGCGGGAGAACGCCGCAGCATGGATAGCCACGCTCACCAGAGCGTGGAC
>CAYXPN010000363.1:2241-5222 GCA_964467075.1 uncultured Planctomycetaceae bacterium | reverse complement strand
GTCCACGGCCGGATCGCCGTCGAGGTCTACCTCGAGCCTTTCCACGGTCGCCAGAAGCTTTCCGCCCGGTCCTATCAGGGGGTGCGGATTCTCCAGCACCCAGTGGAAGCGGGCCGGCTGCTTGTCGGGTGGGCCCGGGAATGCCCAGTGTCCGACAGCCGTCCCGTCTTCACCGCTCACGGTGATCGTGACCAGTCCGATGAATTCCGCCTGGGCGGTCGAGATACCCAGCCCCATGACCGCCAACAACGCCAGTCCTACCAAGCAAGCCCGTCTCATTGTCGTTCTCCTCTTGCCAAGGTTGACGTACCTCTGTGTTTCAGTCGCCCGAAAGGTTTTCGATATCCCGGCGCGCGCAGAAGCCCGCACGCGCCGTGGGAGTCCGAAAGAGCTTCACGTCCCGGGAGAGCCACTCGTGCCAAGCGGTCGCTACTCGGCAGGCGCGCACTTCTCAGCGTGCGCGCCGATGCGCGGGGAACCCAGATTTGCACCCAGTTTTCTGAGCAACCCGCTTGACGAGTGAAAGGGACGTATGCGCTGCCTCAGGTGTTTCAAGGCCTTCTGGGTGCCCGGGCGGAAAAGTCTCCGCCGGTTCGACACTTTCGAGTTTAGCCAGACGGTCCAGATTGTCAAGCAAATTGTCCAGCCTGGCGGGGATTTTTTGGGAAAGCCCATCGGTGTGCCACTTTCAGGGGGACGGGCCGTGCCGTCGTATGGGGCTCCCGAGCGCGCCGGTGGTCGATTGCAGGCGAAAACGGCTGCCAAGCCGGGGCCGTTAACCCCCCAAAAAGGCAGGTTATTTCTCCGCCGGGCCGCTACCCTCCGCCCCGCGAACCGACCGTCACCTCCAGGGGTTTTGCCCACACGTAGCTGAGCGGATCGCCCTTGCCGAGCCCCACCACGCGCAGGCGCACCGGCCCATCGCCCAACTCGGCCGGCTCGATCTGGAACTTGCCGCTGGGGCCGGAAATGCGCCCGACCAGGTGGCTGTTGTGCAGCACGGCGACGCCGATCGAGCCCGGCGCGCGCGCGTCGACCACCAGCGACTCTCCCGGCTGTGCGCCCGCGCCGCCCGCGAGCGAGACCTCGATTTCGCCGCCGTGGTTGGCCGTGGTCACCTCCAGGATCAAGCGTCCCTGGGACTGGATGGGGCCGGACTCCACGGCCACCACGCGCAGCTCGTGATAGCCGTCGGCCAGGCGCCGGGTGTCCAGCTCGAGCGACTCGCCGGGCCCGCAGCGGGTTGTGCGCCGGCCGTCGACAAACAGCTCGTAGTGGCTCACTTCGGTCTCTTTGGGAAAGCGCGCCGAGGGGTGCAGCTCGATCTTGCCCTCCAGGGTCGCTCCGTCTGCCACACCTTCCACTTCCACTTGTGGAATGTTGGCCCACGGCCGGCAGAGCGGATCGCCCACGATGAGCAACTGGTAGGGACCGGCCACGGACTGATAGAACGCCTCGGCCAGGGTGCAGCCGCGCGCGTAATGGACCTGGATCAAAGGCGAAGGGAACTTGTGCGGGATGGCGTATGGTTCACAGACCGTGCCGCTCGATCCGGCCGCTCCATAGCGCAGCCACTGGCTCAACGGCGTCTGGCCCGCGGTGGGCCGCAGATCGCCGCCGAAGCTGGTGAAGTGCTCGCAGATCGCTCCCGGCAGGATCGTGCTCCGCGCGCCGGGCCAGTCGAACGATGCGGTGCCGACCACCGCTCCCTGCACGTCGTTGCACTGGCCCGGAATGGTGCCCTCGAGAACGCGCCCCGCCACGCCCATTTCCCGCAACAGGCTGGCCGCGGGCACAAACATAGGCTCCCTGGCCTTGGAGCGCACATTGCTGTTGCGCATGAAGTAGATCGTGCCGCGCGGGTGCGTGCCGTCGGCGCCTGCGCTGCGGTGCAAGTAGCCCAGGATTTCCGCCACGCTGTTGCCTCGCCCGAAGGTCACCCCCAGCATCGTGCTGAGCAGGTAGCGCCGGCCGGATTGGCCGCCTTCGAGCAGCCGGCCCTGGGAGTCGAACTGGTAGGTGCTGTGGAAACCCAGCGAGTCCACGGTGCGCCCCCCTTCCGCGGGCCGGCGGTAGTAGGAATTGCTCAGCAGGTCCATGTAGACCGGCACCCTCGCCATCACCGGCTGCCAGAGGTAGGTGAGCCCGTTGATCGAGGCCCACGCCGTAAGCTGTTTCGGCCAGGTGGGCTTCGGCGGCGTGCTATCGGAGGACGGCGGGCCGGCGGAGTCGGCTCGGTCGGAGTCCGATCGGGGCGCGGGGCGATTCGCGCTGCCGGCCGCGGCATTCTCGGCAGCCTCCAGATAACGGTTGATGTCTTTCTGCGCACTCACAGCCCAGGGAAGATCGCAGGAATAGACCACGTAGTCGATCTGCCCGATCAGCCCCCGGTCCTGGATGGCCTTGAGCACCGGCTGGAGAATCTCCTCGCGAAACGTATCCACGTCCGTCCGGCCGACCTCGGGGTCCCAATCCAGGGTGAGCACGTTGCCCGGCGGGATGCGGCGCAGGTGGACATAGTGGTTGGCGATGGTCAGCGAATCCACGCTCTGGCGATTGGCCACCAGCAGGACGTTCTCCGGCCCCCCGCCGGCCGCACAAATGCCGCCCAGACAGAGCCACAGCCCCACGGCCGCGGCGGGCCACAGCAAGAAGGTGAACAAAAACGAGACGTGGCGCGAGCCCTGTGGCTCGCGTCTACGGAGTGTCAAGACCGGCAAGGGCATATCCAAATCCAAGCGTTCTCGTTTTGGCGTGTTTGCGCACCCCCCGGGCCTTCTGCGCGACGTGATTCCCTGGACGCCGCGCGCCCGATTGCTCATTGCATCATACCGATTCCTGCGCGCTCGGGCCACCGGCCGGCCGCGGTGCCGCACCCAACCGCCTCTGGAGGGCCACGCTGAAGTCGTGGCCGCACGATTGGCCATCAACGGACGCGAGGGACCGCGTCCCTCCAAGACGCGCGGCTGGAGGGCCACGCT
>CAYXPN010000363.1:0-2141 GCA_964467075.1 uncultured Planctomycetaceae bacterium | reverse complement strand
TCAACGGACGCGAGGGACCGCGTCCCTCCAAGACGCGCGGCTGGAGGGCCACGCTGAAGTCGTGGCCGTTTGCGGGAATCTCGGAGGCCACGCTGAAGTCGTGGCCGCACGATTGGCCATCAACGGACGCGAGAGACCGCGTCCCTCCAAGACGCGCGGCTGGAGGGCCACGCTTCGTCGGGCCACGCGGACGGGGTTGGGAGTCTTTTTCGGCTGAGCACCTGCCAAATAGAACACGCTCTGGGCGAAAAAGACTCCCGACGCCTTGGCGTCATCTCGGCCCTACGCTGCAAGCACTACGCCACTTTGCCTTCCAGGAACAAGAACCAGATACAACCCCCTTGCCAACGCCGGCAGATTCTTCGCACGTCAGACCGCGTCCCCCGGGAAAAACTTGACGCCGCCGGCCCCAGGCGTCTTAATGGAGCCGAAACCACGGCCGCTCGACCCGGCCGGGCGGAGCCAGGCCCCGCGACGATCGGCCCGGCTTGAGCGTCGGCCGGCGAGCTATAGTCGAGTAAGCGCCGAGGCGCCGCGGATCAGCCGCGGGAGCAGGGCCTTGGAGCCTCCGCGGCGCTGGTTTCGAGCGTGACGAGTGATCGGTTTTCCACCATCGGATCGTATGTCTGCGAAAGGAGAAGCCATGAAAGGTAGAGGCTTGTTGGCGGCGCTGGCCGCGGTGGCTGTGGCCGGCCTGGTGCTCTCGACTGCGTGTGCCAAGTCCAACGAGATCATCGATCCGGCCGAAGCGGCCAAGGATCCGGACTTCGCGGTCCAGGGCGAGTACCAGGGCGAGGGCGCCGGCGCACAGGTGATCGCGCTGGGCGGCGGAGAGTTTCGCGTGGTGGTCTACAAAGGCGGCCTGCCCGGGGCCGGCTGGAAACGCGGCGACCCGCGCACCTTTCTCGAAGGCCAGCGCGAAGGCGACGTGACAAAGCTCGCCGGCGAGGATGCCGCAGGCAAGATCGCCGCGGGCAAGATGGTGGTCGAACTCAAAGACGGCGACCGGCTGGAGCTGAAGCGCGTGGAGCGCAAGAGCCCCACGCTGGAGGCCAAGCCGCCCGAGGGCGCCGTGGTGCTCTTCGACGGCACCAGCGGCGAGAACTTCGAGCCGGCCGACCACCTGACCGACATGCAAACGCTGCTCTCCGGGGTGACCACCAGGCAGCAGTTCGAGGACTACAAGCTGCACCTGGAGTTCCGGCTCTCGTGGATGCCCGAGGCCCGCGGCCAGGGCCGCTCCAACAGCGGCGTGTATCTGCACGACGCCTATGAGCTCCAGGTGCTCGACGCCTTCGGCCTGGAGGGCAAGGACAACGAATGCGGCGGGTTCTACAAGCTGCGCCAGCCGGACGTGAACATGTGCCTGCCGCCGCTGGCCTGGCAGACCTACGACATCGAGTTCACCGCCCCCCGCTACCAGGACGGACAGAAAGTGGCCAACGCCCGGGTGAGCGTGCGCCACAACGGCGTGGTGATCCATCCCGAGATGGCACTGGCCCACGGCACGCCGGGGCGCCAGGGCGAAGGGCCGGGCCCGCGTCCGATCCACCTCCAGGGCCACGGCAACAAGGTGCAGTATCGCAACATCTGGCTGGTGCCCAAGTAGCGCCGATACCACGCGGCCGCGGCAACCGGCCGCGAGAACCCCGATCGCCAAACCGCGAAAGCGCACAACACTTCAGCCGAATGGAGAGCTTCGCAGGGCGGAAGAAGCTTCGTAGGCCGGAACAAGCGCAGCGCCGTTCCGGCACCAATCGGTCGCGTCCCGCCAGGAGGGACAACGTTCGCGCGTATGCGCAAAAGCGACTCTTGGCGCCGGAACGTCGTCGCTGGCGCGTCTCGTTCCGGCCTACGTTTCTTGCAAACGAACTGTGTCCGCAAACGCGGGCTCCGGATGGGAGGCCGGGGATCACGGCGAAGCGAGGTCCCGGGAAGCCATTTCTTTGCAACCTCCGCAACCCTTCAGACGGCCCAAGCGTTACCCGTCTCGAAGGGTGGATGCCTGTTGGGCAGATTCTCGAGCAACGCAAGCCCAGCTCTGGAGGGGGCGGCGCCGGCCGATACGGTGGTGCCCGGTGGCAAAGCGGGGAAAAGGTGACAGGCACCATTTGTGCGAAGCCGGGCACCGACCGAAGGTT
>CAYXPN010000362.1:1397-5285 GCA_964467075.1 uncultured Planctomycetaceae bacterium | reverse complement strand
GGGAGACAGCTCGGTTAGCCCCCAGCGCCCGGCCGCCTTTTTTTAGCTCGCTGGGACTTCAGGAAGAGCTGCTGTTCCTTCCGCCTGTCACCCACGGCCGCGATCCGCTGCGGGAAAGGCACCTCCGGCCGATCTGTGCGGAGATGGACTGGCGGAAGCAGCGGGAGCTTTGGTCGCAGCTTATGGGCTCGGGACGACTTGCGGTCGTGATCCTTCACCCTGCCAGGGGGGCGTACTTGTACAGTTCTGAGGTATGGGTTAACCTGTTGTGCGTCAACCGACAGTGAACTCATGCCTCAGGGTTGCAGGACGTGGCTCAATGCCTCCTACCGGCCCGCCTCGGATTGGTCAGACGCTCACGGGTCCGCTTTTCAACGAACCCATGCGAGTAGAAACCGTCGCTCCAAGTGGCGACGGGGCATGGGCGGTCGGCCTGGTCGGCATGCAGACCGAGCGGTTTCGCCGGGTGACGCTCACCGCGGCGGACCTCGGCACGCTGACCATTTTGGAAAGCGTCTCATCCTACGACGGCGACGGGAATCTCCTGCGGCTGGGCCTCCAGGCGTACTCGCTGGGCATCGCCTACGAGTTCGACCCTTACTTCGGGCTGTCGATCTCCAAGGTCGATCCGCTGCCCCACCAGCTTGAGGCCGTCTACGACTACCTGCTCAAGCTCTCCCGCGTCCGCTTCCTGCCGGCCGACGACGCCGGCGCCGGCAAGACGATCATGGCCGGCCTGCTCGTGCGCGAACTGAAACTGCGCGGACTGGCTGAGCGCGTGCTGGTCGTGGCCCCGGCCAACCTCGCCTTCCAGTGGCAGCGTGAGCTGAAGGAGAAGTTTGACGAGAAGTTTATCGTGCTCAAGGGCTCCGACATCCGCGAGCAGTTCGGTGTCAACCAGTGGCTGGAGCGGAACCAGGTCGTTACGTCGTTGGACCTGGCAAAGCGCAACGAGATCTTGCCCGGCCTGCGACAGGTCCACTGGGATTTGGTGATCGTGGACGAGGCCCACCGCATGTCGTGGACGCCGCCGGCCCGGAAGACCGCCCGTTACGCCCTGGGCGAACTGCTGCGGGACTCCAGCGACCACATCCTGCTGCTCACCGCCACGCCGCACAAAGGCGACCCGGTCAATTTCAGCCTGTTCCTGCAACTGCTCGATCCAGACGCCTACGCCGACGTGCGTTCCATCCGCGAGGCCATGGACCGCCGCCGGGCGCCGTTCTATTTGCGGCGAACAAAAGAGGCGATGGTGTATTTCCCGGAGCGAGCGGACGGGGAGTGGGTTGCCAAGAAAATCTTCACCAAGCGCATCCCGCACTCGGTCGAGTTTCAGATCGACGGACCCGAGTTTGAACTCTACAGGACGGTCACGCGGTTTGTGAAACGCCAGAGCGCCCGGGCGGCTGCCGCGGGCGACGATCCGCGGGCCCGGGCGGTCGGGTTCTTGATGGCCCTCTACCAGCGGCGGCTGGCCTCCAGCACGCGTGCGGTGCGTTGCTCGCTGGAGAATCGGGCCAACCGGCTCGAAACCGGCTTGAAGAAGGCCCAGGAGCTGGCCCGCACGGCCCCGCCCACGCTCCAGGCTGTGGAACGCATGACGAGCGTGCTGATCGTGCCGCACCCGGAGCGCGACAGCCCGGAGGTCCGGCGATTGCGCCCGAACCTCCAGACCGAGGCGGTCGCCATGCAGGTGGTGATGGACTACGAGAAGTCCCAGGGACGCGAGGTTTACGACGTGCATGAAAAGAACCTGGGCTACGACCTCACTAGCCTTGATCTCCGCTCCGGCGAGCTGCGCCTGATCGAGGTCAAGGGGATCGGCGAGGCCGAAGGCAGCGTGCTCTTGACGCCCAACGAGTTGCGTGTGGCCCAGGACCGCCGCGACTGCTACTGGCTGTACGTGGTCACCAACTGTGCCGCGCAGCCCACGCTGCAAGAGCCGGTCAAGGACCCTGCCCGGTTCCCGTGGCACGAGGTCACCAAGGTTGCGCACTACCATTTGGCGTTGAGCGAGATACAGCAATGACCCGAGCAGCACCACCACAACGGGGGGAGGCGGTTCGGCGGGGTTGGCGAAAACGCTGTTGGACAGAGGCCTTGACTTCCGATGAATCCAGGGTAGGATGCTATCAGAAATCTGCTCCCCACCCGACCTGCCGCAAGGCCTCGGGTGGGGTTATTTTTGCGCGGGAGGTAGGCCATGCCGTCTGAACCTCCCATCAAGCGGACCTTCGTGTTCATCGACGGCCAGAACCTCTTTCACGCGGCCAAGGAGGCGTTCGGCTACCCGTATCCGAACTACGACGTGGCTGCCCTGGCCATCGAAGTATGCCGGGGGCAAGCCTGGCAGCTCGATCGGACGCATTTCTACACCGGCATTCCGGACACGGCCGACAATCCGTTCTGGAACCATTTCTGGACGGCCAAGCTCGCGGGGATGGGCCGGCAAGGCGTGCGCGTATTCTCTCGCCCGCTTCGCTACCGCAACCAGACGGTTCGGCTTCCCGGCGGGGCCGCGCACACATTCCTAGTGGGCCAGGAGAGGGGCATCGACGTTCGCATCGCGCTGGACATTGTACGCTCGGTGCGCCAGAACCTTTGCGACGTGGCGTTGGTCTTCAGCCAGGACGAGGACCTCTCCGAGGTGGCCGAGGAGGTTCGCGCCTTGGCCCGCGAACACGGCCGCTGGGTCAAGATGGCCAGCGCCTTCCCGGACAGCCCGACGCGCCGCTATCGGCGCGGGGTCAACAAGACCGATTGGATTCGCATCGACCGGGCCACCTACGACGGATGTCTTGACCCGAGCGACTACCGGCCCAGGAGGCCTTCGCGATGACCCTCAATTGCTGCAAACGACTTTGGGCCTCACACTGGTTCCGCCTGTTGCTTGTCATTGGAGTTGTTGGCGGCGTGGCCATGCTCGCCCGCGTAGGCGAACTTTGGCTCAGCGCGTCCGAACCAGATGCCTCGCGGCGAGAAGCGTCGCCATATTTGCTCCTCGGCGCCGCCGCCCTCATTGCGAGCCTTGTCGCGCTGTTTGGCGACGCTGTTCGCAGGTGGATATGGCGTCCCATTCTCACCACGGAGTATCTGCATCGTCCCGACTATTGCGATACCCCCGTACTTCGCGGGACTACCCGAGGGCAACAAGTCGCTTCGGACTGTTACTACTTCTCGCTCCGGGTTGAGAACAAGGGAACGATAAGCGCCGACACCGTCGAGGTGTTCGCCACTGATTTGTGTCAGTGGGTGAATGGCAATTGGACCCCGGTCCGCCGATACTCTATGGATCTCAAATGGGCGTGGCTTGGAGTCGCGCGGCTCCCGACGCTGGCTCCTAAGATGGACAGGTTTTGCAACATCGGGCACATCATCGACCCTGCCCAGCGAGCCAACTTTGCCCAAGATAACGAAGACCTTCCCGGCCTGGGGCAGCAAACCGCCATTCTCTCTCTCGATCTTGAAGCCCGACCGAACCACGGCATCCACCTGCTTCGGCCGGGCAAGTATCGTTTGACGATTCAACTCGCGGCGGCGAACCACAAGCCCGTTACGAAGGTGCTGGAAATCGATGTGATTGGCGGCTGGTACCCCAACAACCTTCCGAGGATGCTCCAGCAAGGAATCCGCATCGAACTGTTATAGCCAAACTCTAGGAAACGAAATGATCCCCTTGGAATGCAAACGGCTGGCAGAGGTGGACTTTCCGATCGCTCGGGTCTCCGTCTTCGCCCGCGCTGAGAAGGACTCTCGGACCGCTCATATCCCACGGCTTCATGTTTGGCCAGCGGCGCGGCCCGGCGGAGCGTGCCGTTCAATCTTGCTGGGGCTCCTGTTGCCCGACCCGTGCGACAAGCACTGTCCCGCGAAGTTCAAGGAGAAGGC
>CAYXPN010000362.1:0-1297 GCA_964467075.1 uncultured Planctomycetaceae bacterium | reverse complement strand
GCTCGAATCGGCGTATGAGGAATGCCTTTGCCACGAGTTGCGGTTGCATGGCATCCCCTTTGAGCGCCAAGTGCCGCTGCCGGTGGAGTACAAGGGTGTGAAGCTGGAATGCGGTTATCGTCTTGATTTGCTTGTCGCCAGTGGGGCGGTCGTGGAATTGAAAGCCGTCGACCATATCGAGCCGATCCACGAGGCGCAACTGCTCAGCTATCTGAAACTGGGCGGCTGGCAGGTGGGGCTGCTCATCAACTTCCATGTTCCCGTCCTCAAGTCCGGGATCAAACGACTCGTCAACAACTTCAGAGAATCCTCAGCGCACTCGGCGTCTCTGCGGTGAAAAGAAAGGATCGCGTTCCGATGGACACTAAGAACCGCATCGAAGTCAACCCGAAGGTGATGCTTGGCAAGCCCGTCGTTCGCGGGACACGAATTCCCGTGGAGTTGATCCTGCGGAAGTTGAGCGAAGGAGCGAGCGAAGCGGATCTGCTCGATGCCTACCCGCGGCTGGAGCGGGAAGATATTCGGGCGGCGCTCGCCTACGCAGCGGACTGGCTCGCCCATGAGGAAACCGTGGTGACCGGCTCCACGGATGCCGGCTCAGAGGGCTGAACCATGCTGTTTCTGGCAGACGAAAGCTGCGACTTCGCCGTGGTGCGTGCGCTGCGCGACGCCGGTCACAAAGTCGATGCCTTGGCAGAAATCAGACCGTGTGCAGACGATCATGCCGTGCTGGAACTGGCTCGACAGGAGCAGCGTATTCTGCTCACGGAAGAGTAAGGACTTCGGCCGGCTTGTGTATGCGGACGAGCAGGCGACGGGGGGCGTGATGCTGGTCCGTTATCGAGCCACTGTCCGGGCGCGTTTGGCGACGGACGTGGTGGAGCTTGTCTCCAATCGCGGCAACGATCTTGTCGGGCGGTTTACGGTACTTCAGCCTGGGCGCATTCGGCTTGGTCCAAAGAAGACAATTCCTTGAGGAGCAAACCGTGGGTGCGCAGCAGATCGTTTGGCAGCTCTCCGGCGGGCCGGCCTCGCGGTCCTATGCCGACGTGTTTGTGCGCCATGCGGTGGGTCTGCTTGGCCCGGGTGATCCGGGGCGCTGGCATCCGGAGCGCAGCGACCAGGACTATGACGGCAGCTTCGTGCGACGCTTTGCCTCGGAAATGAAGGTCGGCGACGTGGTGCTCATGCGAACCGTGCGCGCACCGTGAATAGAATCAGGTGCTACTTCTGCTTTGTCGGCCAGTAACAGGCAGGCAGCGATTCGGGGAATTTGAGGTTCGCGTGGCATCCCACG
>CAYXPN010000361.1:3019-5322 GCA_964467075.1 uncultured Planctomycetaceae bacterium | reverse complement strand
GGGGCGACGCATGCGTCGCCCCTGCCGGCGCATACGCGCGCCATGCGCGCATCATACACCGTAAGACTCTAGACGACCTGGAGGACGGCCTCTGCCTCGAAGGGAGAGCAATTCAAGCCATGTTCGATCTCGTGAAGAAACCTGGCGTCCAGCGTCTTGGCCGCCAGGCGATCCAGGGTCTCTCCGGACCGGTTGCCCATACCCATGATCCCCTCCTTCCAAACAAGAGGTCCCAGCCGAACCTAAGCACTTGTAAGGGTATAACTTCCCGGGAAAAGGTGACAGGCACCATTTGCCGGAACGGCCCACGACCAGCCTTCGGCCGGTGCCCGGCTTCGCACAAATGGTGCCTGTCACCTTTTTCCCGGCATGCCCGCCCCACTGATGAGTATACACCGTGGCGGTTCCCCATGTCACTGCGACGATGCCTGCCGCCGTGATCCCTTCCCGCCGCCTTGGGAGCCAGGCCCAAGGTCCGGATCATAGTCCGGGTTGGGTCGCGGCATGGGGGCCTTGACCTCGCGCCGCCATTCGATGAGCAACTGGTGGAGCTGCAGCGTCTTCTCGGGCAGTTGCTCGGCCAGGTTGTGCTTTTCACCGATGTCCGCCTCCAGGTCGTAGAGTTCCAGGCGGCCGTCCTCGAAGAACTCGAGCAGCTTCCACTTGCCGGCGCGCACCGCCCCGGCCGGCGTGGTGCGACAGGCCAACCCGCTCGCCTGCAGGTAGGCGGGGAAGTGGAAGAAGACGGCCTCGCGCTCGAGCGACTCCGCACCACGCAACAGCGGCACCAGGCTGCGCCCGTCGAGCGCGTAGTCCTTTGGCGGCTTGAGCCCGGCCGCTTCCACCAGCGTGGGATACAGGTCCAAGAGCACCACCGGCACGTCCGAGCGACTCCCCGGCTCCACCACGCCGGGCCAGCGCACAATCATGGGCACGCGGATGCCGCCCTCGTAGAGCATGCCCTTGCCGCCGCGCAAGGGGGCGTTCGAGGTGATGTCGCCCGCGGGCACGCCTGCCGCGCGATAGCCGCCTACGCCGCCGTTGTCCGAGGCGAAGACGACCAGCGTGCGCTGGGCCAGGCCCAGCTCGTCGAGCTTTGCCAGGATGCGGCCCACGCCTTCGTCCAGGCTTTGGATCATGGCGGCGTATTTGGGGTTGTTGTGGCCCTGGTCGGGCGGGACGGGCTTGCGGGCGAATCGGGCCGCATCGTCGGGCTTGGCCTGGATGGGCGTGTGGACGGCGTGATAGGCCTGGTAGAGGAAGAACGGCTCGTCGCGCTGGGCCTCGATGAATTCCAGTGCCCGGTCGGTCAGATGATCGGTCAGGTATTCGCCCGGCCGGGCCTTGGGCAGCTTCATCTTGTTGGGCAGGAAATAGCCGCCCGCCGGCGAGCCCGCGGCACTGCCGCCCACGTTGAGATCGAATCCCTGGTCGGTGGGCAGGTGGCCCTCGGCGCCCAGGTGCCATTTGCCCATGGCCGCGCAAACATATCCGCCCTGCTTCAGGGCCTCGGCCATGGTCACGTGTTCCAGCGCAAGCGTGGTGTTGTTGGGCACCGGGATCAGGCGCCGGGCCTCAATCGGCCCGCGCACCGGATCGCCCACGGTGTAGACCCCGTGGCGCGAACCGTATTGGCCGCTCATCAGACACGCGCGCGTGGGTGCGCAGTTGGGCCCATTGCTATAGGCGCTGGTGAAGCACATGCCCTGGGCAGCCAGGCGGTCGATGTTCGGCGTTTCATAGTAGCGGCTGCCCTGGCAGCCCAGGTCGGTCCAGCCCAGGTCGTCGGCCAGGATCAAGACGATGTTCGGCCGTGCGGTTGCGGCCGGCCGCTGCGCTTCAGCGCGCCCCACGCTGGCGCCTGCCGCGGCCACGGCGCCCACCGCAGCCGCGACGAGCCACGCCCAACGGACCCGTGGGCGGCCGTGCGTTTGGTGTCCGCGGCGGCCGTTGTCGTTCGCTGCGTTTCGCGGGTTTCGGCTGGTCTCTGCAAACCGTGTCATGGGAAGGTCCTCCGTCGGCATCGAACGTATGCCCGGCCGGGACTCTCGCGCACGCCCAAGAGAAGGCCCGAAGCCGCGGTTTCCCCGGGGTTTCGCTGCGCTCCAACCCCGGCCGGCCATCGCGGGGTCTGCTTGCGTATGACCAAGTATGGTCTGCGCCCCAGCGCCGGTCAAGCCGGCCGCGGAGCGGCGCTTGCCCTAAGCACGCGTAAACGAATTGTTCCCGCAATTATCGGGTCATGCGAGGAAAAGCTGTGCGAGAAAAAGGTGACAGGCACCATTTGTGCGAAGGCGCGTAGG
>CAYXPN010000361.1:0-2919 GCA_964467075.1 uncultured Planctomycetaceae bacterium | reverse complement strand
GTGGGTCAAGCCGGAGGCGCAGACCCACCATTTTGCGTTGCCGGTGGGTCTCGCTGCCGCTCGACCCACCCTACAGGCGCGTAGGGTGGGTCAAGCCGGAGGCGCAGACCCACCATTTTGCGTTGCCGGTGGGTCTCGCTATCGCTCGACCCACCCTACAACTCTCACGCGCGCCGGCTGCCTTGCACGGGTGGGCTCAAGCGCCGAACTTGCCGAACCGCTCCGCGTGGGCCAAGAGCTGGGGCATGAGATAAACCGCGGGGAAACGCCCCAGCCCGCCGCCCATGGCCTCGCGCTCGCCAAACGCATTGCAGCGATCCGGCAGGCAGCCCTCGGCCGACAGCAAGACGGGCACCGGGTGCCAGCTATGGCTGCGCAGCCGCGCCGGCGTGCTGTGGTCGCCCGTGACGGCCAGCACCGCGGGCTTCAGGGCCGTCACCCGGGGAATGATCGCGTCGAACTGTTCGATCATCTCCGCTTTGGCCTGGAAATCGCCGTCCTCGCCGCGGCTGTCGGTATATTTGAAGTGGACGAAAAAGAAATCGTAGTCCTCCCAGGCACGCTCCAAAACGTCGATCTCCTCTTCGAGCGTGGCAGGCTCGCCCACCACCTCCATGCCCACCAGTTGCGCCAGTCCCCGGTACATCGGATAGACGGCCACCGCCGCGGCCTTCAGCCCGTAGACATCTTCATACGTGGGCAGCGCCGGCCGGCCGGAAAAGCCGCGCATCGTCAGCCCGTTGGCCTTGGGCTGGTCGGCCAGCAGCTTGCGGGCCTGTCTGACGAACTGCCGGGCCACCTCCGCGGTCCACTGGCTTTCGTCGTCGCCGGCCACCGGATCGAACGGCGGCACACCCACGCGCTGCGGCGGGTCGGTATCGGAGACGTTCGCGCCGAGTCCCTCGCCGCGAAAGATCACCACGAAACGGTGCTCGCGCACCGGCTCGACAAAGGTCTCCACGTGGGGGATCTTGATCTGGCGGAGCTTGACGGCCAGCGGTGCGCTTTGTTCGCTGGGGATGCGGTCGGCGCGCGGGTCGGTGATGATGCCCGCGGCGTCCATCGTGCAGAAGTTGCAGCGTGCAGCCACGTCGCTGGGTCCCAGGCGGAATCCCACGCCGGTGGCCTCCAGGGCCCCGCGCCCGATCAGGTTGCGCACCGGATCGTAGCCGAACAGCCCCAGGTGGCCCGGTCCGCTGCCCGGCGTGATCCCGGGTGCGATCGGGTCCATCAGTCCCTGGGTGCCCTGGCGGGCCAGGGCGTCGAGATGGGGCGTGTGGGCGGCCTCCAGCTCGGTCGGTCCGTCCGGTTCCATGGGCAACCCGCCCAGGCCGTCGGCCACGAGCATCACGATCTTCGAGTCGTTCTTGAGCTTCAACTGCCGAGCCAACTGCTGAATGTCCATCTGGCCGCTCCTTGCGACGAGTGGCGTTGGTTGTGCCTGATCCGAACCGTCTTTCCTACCACAATCGGTGGAGAAAACAAGTGGGCGCGGTTCCACGGTTCGGCCGTCTTGCGTCGCACTGTGTCGGCCGTTTTGCGGCCCCTACTGGCGTATGGGCCCGCGGCGCGATATGCTCACCGGCACACAGGGCAATACCTGCCGTTCGAGGGACGGAAAGCCCGTTCGAAAACCTCTTGCCTGGCCCCAGCCACATCCGGTGAACGCCATGGACCCAACCGTCGCCCCGCCCATCCGCTACGACTACTCGCCGCTTGTCGCGCCGGCCGATGCGTGCTCGTACATGCGCGATCGCATGCTGCTGCGCGAGGATCTGGTGTGGCTGGCCCCGCACTTGGCCGCGGCGCGCAGTGAGTTGCTGGCCGACCTGGACGACTTCAACCATCGGCGCCCGATTGCGCCGGCCAAGAGCCCGCTGGACATCGCCTTCCTCAATCAGCCCGAACGCCTGCTCGGCCCCGAGCGCGCCCAGCTCGAGCGCCTCCAACGCACTGCCGACCGCCTGGCCGGCGAAGTGGATCGCGTGGTGGTGCTGGGCATCGGGGGCTCGTACATGGGCGCGCGGGCCTTGTTCGAGGCCTGCTGCCACCCTTACCACAACGAGCTGCTGCGCAAGCGCCGCGGCGGGCGCCCGCGAATCTACTTCGAAGGCAACAACGTGGACAACGACGCCGTGCAGGGCCTGCTCGACCTCGTCGAAGGCGAACAGGATTGGGCCCTGATCGTCATCAGCAAAAGCGGCGGCACGCTGGAGACCGCGGTGGCCTTTCGCATGTTGCTGGCCGCCCTGCGCCGCGCGCTCGGGGACGACGAAAAGCTCAAGAGCCGCGTGATCCCCGTGACCGGACAAACCGGACGCCTGCGCGACCTGGCCCAGGCCCTGGGATGCCACGAGGTGTTCGACATCCCGGAAGGCGTGGGCGGGCGCTATTCGATCTTCACGCCCGTCGGCCTGCTGCCGGCCGCGGTGATGGGCATCGACGTGCGGCGCCTGCTCGAGGGGGCCCAGGCCATGAACGAGCAATTCACTCAGGCCGAGCCGTTCCACGGCGTAGCGTCGGAGGAACCCGTGCCGCTTTCAGGCAATCCGGCCCTGGACTACGCGGGCCTGGGCCACCTGATGGAGCGCCGCCGCGGGGCCACGATTCGTGTGCTGGCCACCTGGGGCAGGCGGCTCGAAGCAGTGGGCCTGTGGTACGACCAGCTCCTGGCCGAAAGCCTGGGCAAGAACGGCCAGGGCGCCACGCCCCTGACCGTGGTCAACACCCGCGACTTGCACTCGCGCGGCCAGCAGCACCAGGAAGGACGCCGCGACAAGCTGATCACCAATCTCTGGGCCGAGCGCCCGGAACGCAATCCGCTGGCGGTCGAGACCTCGGACCTCGACCAGGACGAATTGAACGAACTGGCCGGCAAGACGCTGCCCGAGGTTCTCGCTGCCGCGCGCGAGGGCACCA
>CAYXPN010000360.1:0-5398 GCA_964467075.1 uncultured Planctomycetaceae bacterium | reverse complement strand
CAAACCAGACTCTCAACGCAATACCAATTTCGGTAATTCGTTGTCTCGCAATGCCGAACACCCGCGTTTCGTCGGACACCAGCGGGTGCGCCACTCGGGCAAGCTGGCCCGGGGCGCTGCGAAACGGCCACACCGCACGCCTCAGCAGCAGCTCGCTGCGCAGGTTGTGGATCTCCATGATCGTGGTGCGCGCCGGGCACGCCGAGATTTCGTCGTCCACCCGATCCACCCACTCGCCATAGCGCCCGAGCGCCGGGAAATACGCATCGGCCACGCCCCTTTTTTGAGCAAACGCGCGCCTGGTGCCCGAATCAGCCCCTTGGGCCGGTTTCTCCCCCGTCTCGTTGCCCGGCATTTAAGCACCGCAGCGCCTCTTCGATACACCTCTCTACCGCTTCCGGCTTTCGGGCAATGTGGTATGACCACTGGCCATAGCGGCCGTCGGCGTTCACAGCGGCTACCCAACGCTTAGCGGCTGCCCGCTTAGTCTCTTCCAGCGGATCGAAGCCCTTGACTTCCAGCACAAGGTGTCGCGGCCGGTCTGGCGAATCCGTCTTCAGCCGGGCGATAAAGTCGGGCACATAATCGTGCGTCTGGCCGTTGTGGACGTAAGGGATGGCGAACCCCAGGCCCGCATTTTTGACAAAGGCCGCCACGTGCTGATTGCGGTCGAGGCGGTACGCTGCGGACTGCTCCCAGCGGCGCGTATCGGCCACCACGTAGTTCAGGTGGCACTTGACTACCTCGCGCACCTCGCGGCTGGTCCAGAAATCCACCTCCGCAGTCGAACCCGGCCCCCGGTGGGTCTCGTAACGGGGCAACTCCGGGGGTTCACACTCGGAAACCTCGGGCCGGATGTTCTCCCACAGCGTCTCGATCACCCAGCCGTAGTAAGGCGAGAGGAACACATCGATCACGTTGGCCGGCGCAACCGGACGTACCTTCTCGCGCAAGTAGCGGTCCACAATGCTCACCAGTTGTGCGAAAAGCATGTGAGCGGGAACCTCGCAACCGGACTGCGCGATAAGGTCCGTGGTCAGTGCCCGCGCAAGATCGAAGACCAGTTGTTGCCGTCGCTTGTCTCTCCGGTAGGGGTTCAAGGTCACATCTTCGAGCCGTCCGGGGCCGCTCAAGGTCGGGCGCCCCTCATTGCTGGGCAGGGCCGCCTTCATTTCCACTTCGGGAGGAATTCGGCCGGGGTCCAGCAGAATGGTCGGCGCAGTCTGCCAGTCCACGGTCACGCGGCTGCGCACCACGCACGTATAGCCCTCCACCCGGGGAAACCTGATCTCGTAGTCTGCCTTGCCGGGCACAGCATGGACGTGGTAGCGTTTCTCTTTTGGTGGGGCCCCGGTCTGCTGGGCTGCCTTGAAGGGAATCACCTCAAAGGGCACGCCGAACACTTTGGCCACCTCTTCACCGAACTTGCCCTCATCGTCCAGGTCATAGCTTGCCCGGCGCAGTCCCCGGCCGACCACCTGCTCACAGAGCAACTGGGACATGAACGGCCGCAGCCCCACGATGTGCGTCACCGTGTTGCAGTCCCAGCCCTCGGTCAGCATGCCCACGCTCACAATGCAGCGCACATCGCGCCCCGGCGGGTGCAACGGCCGTCCCAGTTTGCGGGCCAGTTCTTCAAACCCTTCGGGATACACGGGCCGGCCCTGTTGGTCGATCGGCCACTGGAGCTTACCCACCGTGTCCAACGTAAGCCGCATCCAGCGGTCTTCGTCGCTCTTGGCCTCTCCGGTGTCGGTCTCCTGCACCACCTTGGAGTCCACGCGAATTGTGTTGGTTTGCCCCTTGCGGTTTCGGAAGGCATCAATGCCGCAGGGCGGAATGCCCGCCGGTCCTTTGCCCTCGGCCAGCCATTCATAGACCACTTTGGCCAGCTTCGTGGTCTTGCAGACCAGGATGAACACGGGCGGGCGCGGGTCTTCGCGGGCTCGTTCCCATTCGCTGCGCAGCTCGTCCCACAGTGCCCCCAGCATGGCGACCGGTGTGTGTGCCCATTTCAGGATCGCCTCCGGTTTGGGGTCGGCCTTTCGACCGCCGCGCTCCGCGGGTGTCAGTTGGGGCAGAATCCAGTGCCAGATGTTGAAGTAGCCCGGTATCTCGGCGCCCGTGGTGTCGCGCACCGCCAGTTGCGGAATCTTGGTCAGGCCCGATTCAATCGCTTCGACCAGGCCGAAGTCGCTCACCACCCAGGGGAACGGGCGGTTCGTCTCTCCGCCTGCCCGGCCCAGATAATAAGGGGTGGCCGAAAGGTCCACACAGAAACCGATCCCCCGGTGTTTGTGGATTCGATCCAACCCCTCGATCCATACGGTGGCCTCGCGGAAGAACTCCTCGGCCTGTTTCTCTTCGCCAAAGTCCAGCAGTTCTTGCGCGTCGGGCTCGGGCCGTTGGATCCGATAGGCATGGTGTGCCTCATCGTTCATCACCAGGATGTTCTTCTTCCCTCCGATCTGGCGCCCCAGCACCCGTTCCAGCCACGCCGTGTCGCTTTCCACGTAACGGACACTGCGCACCTTTACCCGCTTGAGGTTGCCCTGGCGGTCGCGTTCTTCTCCCACCACGTCCAACAGTCCCAGCCCCCGCTGCCGATCCAATTCCCTTTCGGTAATGTAGCGGCGCCCGCGCGCAGTGGTGGTCTTGCTGCCGATGTGTAACAGTTCGGCCACCGCCACCGGCACACCGCGTTTGACCACCTTCGATCCGCCGCCAGGCGACTGGAGTTCAAACACGTGCCAGTTGGTCACCAGCACCCGACCTTGGCGCAGCAGGGGCATCAGGTGTTCGGGCACCAGGTCGCGCGTCCGATAAATGCTGGCTTCACCCCGGTTGGGGTCCAGCTCGGCCAGCCGGTCGCGAATAGTCACGTTCGGGCAGACGACCAGCACCACATCCGAAAACCGGCCGTCGCTGCGGTTGTTCACCTTGTTCAGGACGCTCCAGGCGGTCAACATGCCCATGACCATGGTCTTGCCCGCCCCCGTGGCCATCTTGCAGGCATAGCGCACAAACGGCCGGCCCCCCTCAGCCTCTTCCTGCGTGCTGAGCCGTTCCAGCGGCACTGCAATCCCTTGGCGAAGGTCGGCCCGGGCCTCGGTCAGGAAGATGATCGTCTCCGCGGCTTCGCGCTGGGCAAAGAACAACCGCGTTTGTCGCCCCTCGCGGCTCCACCACTGGAGCAATTCCAGCGTGGTGCGCGTCACTCCCGGATAGCCCTGCTCGCGCCAAGCCTTGACCCGTTGGCGGATCAAGTTGGCCAGCACCAATTCCACGGGCGTGCCCGCCGAACTTGGTCCCCCTTTGGCCGGAGGCGCCTTGGGGTCCCGGTAGAAATAGACAGCCTTGCGCCTGCCCTCCCTCAATCCAGGGGGTTCCCCCTCGCGGATATCCCAGTGCCGGCCGGGTTCCTCAAAGGGGCTGTTGATGATCGGTTCGGGAACCTCGAATTGCTGCATCGCCACACCCCATCTCTGCTACATAGCGGATTGTGCCCGGGCAACTTGCCCCGCCGGCAGAGCCCGGCATTACTCCCCCTTTGCCGCTACTTGCCTACCCCCCTTTAGGGACTGAGAATAGCCAAGCGGGCATGATAGAATTGCTGGTGTGCACCACTGGCATTTCCCCATGCCTCTTGACGGACGCATAGTACCTAGGGTATTAACTTGGCTGACGTTTGGTCGAGGACGTACTGCTGGCGAAAGCGTGGGCGTCCTGGTCCCACACTTTCCAGGCAATCGACCCCCCACTCTCCCTGACGTGACGCCAAAGCCCAGGTCCCCTATCCACGCGCGTGCAACTTGCCATGACTCAAGCAACGAAGCCGAACATCCTGCGCCTGGATTATCAGGAACCCGGGGGCACCGTGCTCGTTGTCCCTGCGGACCAAGACCGCTTCGCGCTGACTGTCGAGGAAGCCGTCAAGGCTTGCCGGGCTTACGAACGGGCCGCTACGTTTCAGCGTCAGTTCAAGATTCTCCTGCGAATGCTGGCCGACTGGATCAGGGAACACCGCGCCAACGTTGGCGAAGCCTACGTAACTGTCCGGGACGCTGGGCTGCTGTTCCTGGTCGTAAAACAGTCCGCTGCATACGACGACACGTTTGAAGATGAACTGACGCAACTTGACTTGGCCGTGGCCCAGGACCCCAATCTCGATCTGATTCGCCTCAGCGTGCTGGCCGTTCCTCCCGCTTCCCAGGAAGGCGTCGAGTCGTTCCTGGCCCCAGGCTTCACTCTGCAATACGCTCATGCCCAGTAAGGAAGCCCATCTCCAACTGGCCGAGCGCAACCAGCAAGTGCTCGACTACCTTCTGGCCGAGCCCCAAAAGTGCGCCGAATGGATCGCCACGGCTGCCTTCTACAAGGCCCTTCACCTAGTCGAGGCCCTCTTCGACCACCATGGTGTCGGACACAGCCATAACCACGAGAACCGCGACCATCGCCTGAAGGCCGACAAACGGTACCAGCACATCTACAAACACTACCGGCCGCTTTGGGCCGCCTCAATCGTCGCCCGCTACCTCTGCGACCCCCAGGGCAAGCAGCTCTCCTGCTTCGCCGACTATCTCACACCCGACCAGGCACGCTCCCGACTCGTGGACCACCGGCTTCAACAAGTGGATAATTCCGTCCGCAAGTTGCTCGGCCAATAGCGCTTCATAAACCCTGCCGAACCATTCGCTACCTTCGGTGCTCGGGCCGTTGATGACGATACCTTCATGCCTTCCCAGTCTTGCGCATCGACGGGCTTCGCCTTCCCGGACTACTCCAACCGCTTGACCACCATCAGCTCATTGCCCCGGTCGTCGATCACCTTGACCGCCGCCCGCCGGTGCTCTCCCGCCTCGAACGGCGCGCTCTGGGTGCCCGCCAGGTGCTCCCACACGCTGTCCTCGTACTGCCCCCGTAGCGCCCGCTTCAGTCGGTCCCAGGCCGCGGTGCGCGGGAAGAACGCCTGGCACACGTGGAAGCACAGCCCGTTGTAGTCCGTGTCCAGGAACCACGCCGGCACATCGTCGCCCTGCCGGTGGTCCACCTCCATGGTCCCCGGGTCGAACACGTCCAGCCCCAATAGCTCGACCTGGTACTCCACCGTGCCGTTCTTGCCCTTCGGTTGCAGTCTATGCACTTCCACTTCCGGCAGCCCACACACGCTGAATATCTGGCTGGAGCGCATGTTCTTGAGCAAGTCGGCCATCACCAGATCGGGCGTGGCCTGCACATACACCGCCGGAATCCCCACCACCTGCTCGCTTTGTTCGGCCAACGTCCGCGCATTCGGTTGGATGGCAAACCCGATCACATACAGGCGCACGTAGCCCTTGGCGTGGGCCTCCCGGGCCGCCTCGTACACCAGGCGCTCGGTCACCGCGGCGTTTTCCGG
>CAYXPN010000359.1:3694-5411 GCA_964467075.1 uncultured Planctomycetaceae bacterium | reverse complement strand
CGGGGCTCGCTTGGTCCACACACCGCGCTCGATGGTCAATTCGCCCGAACCGGGAGCTGACGGGGCACCCGCTTGCGGGTCCGGCTCGCCACGCGCGGATGCGCCTGCTATTGCTTGGCTTGCGTCTTCGGTTTGTTCCCCTGGCCCGGCCAGGGGATCACCTGGGCGCGCTCGGCCCAGGCAAACCACCGGGCGGCCATCTGCCGGACGCGCTCGGGCTGCTCCGCGGCCAAGTCGTGGAGCTCCGAACGGTCGCGCGAAAGGTCATACAGCTCCCAGGTCTTGCCGCGGTCGAGCGAGACCAGTTTCCAGTTGCCGATCAGCACCGCGCAGTGGCCCTCGTGCTCGAAGTAGATGGCCTCGCGCTGGATGGGCCGATTGTCGAAGGCGGGTCGCAGGCTGCGCCCTTCCAGGGGCAGGATGTCTTGACCGCCGGACTCGCGCGGATAGGCCGCGCCGCAAAGCTCCAGGCAGGTGGGCATGATGTCGATCAGGTGGCCCGGCTGGCGGCGAAACTGGCCGTTGTGTTTCGGGTCGACGCCCCCCGGCCAGTGGACGATCAGCGGAGTGGCCGAGCCGCCTTCGTGTACGTGGTGTTTCCACCAGCGGAACGGCGTGTTGTTGGCGTTGGCCCAGCAGCCGCCCAACAGCGGCCAGGAATCGATCCCGCCGGGCCGGGCGTCGGGCTTGCGCAGGCCCAAGCCGCCCAAGGCCCCGCCTTCGGCGCATCCGCCGTTGTCGGAGAGGAAGAAGATCACCGTGTCGTCCAGCTCGCCGGTCTCCTCCAGGGCCTTGACGATCCGCCCCACGCCGGCGTCCATCTCGGTGATCATCGCCGCGTACATCGACATCAACAGGTCCATGGTTTCCTTCTTCTCCTGCTCCAGCTCATCCCAGGCCGGCAGGCCCGGCATGCGCGGCGAAAGCTCCCAGCTCGCTTGGGCCAGTCCCATGGCCTTCTGGCGCGCGAAGCGCTCCTGGCGCAGCTTGTCCCAGCCGATCATGTAGCGCCCGCGATAGTGGTCGATCACCTCCTCGTGGGCGTGCAGGGGCCAGTGCGGTGCGGTGAACGCCACGTAGCAGAAAAACGGCTGCTCCGCGCGCCTGCGGCAGTGCTCGCGGATGTACTGGGCCGTCTGGTCGGCGATCACGTCGGTGTAGTAGAACCCTTCGGGAAACTCCTGGTCGATCTGGGTGTTGTCGCGGGTGTATGTCTTCGGCGCCCAAAAGTTGCCCGCCCCGGTGATCGTGCCCAAAAAGCGATCGAAGCCCCGCTGCAAGGGCCAGTTGTGTTTCGGGCCGTCGGGGCCGGTGAAGCGCGTGACGTGCCACTTGCCGGCCATGTAGGTGCCGTAGCCGGCCGAGCGGAGCACCTGGGCGATGGTCAGGCAGTGCTCATTGAGATCACCGCGATAGCCGTCCGTGCCCCGGTCCTGCATCATGTGGCCCACGCCCGTCTGGTGCGGATACAAGCCCGTCAGCAGCGAGGCCCGCGTGGGACAGCAGCGGCCCGTGTTGTGGAAGTCCGTAAACCGCAGCCCGCCTTCGGCCAGGCGGGTGAGATGGGGCGTTTCGATCTCGCCGCCATAAGGGGCGATGTCGGCATAGCCCATGTCGTCCACGAGGATCAAAACGATGTTGGGCCTGGGGGCGTCCGCGGCCCGGGCTGCGGTGTGCGCCAGCCCCAGCGCCGCCAGCGCCAACGCCAGCGCGCCGA
>CAYXPN010000359.1:0-3594 GCA_964467075.1 uncultured Planctomycetaceae bacterium | reverse complement strand
CGGGCTGCGGTGTGCGCCAGCCCCAGCGCCGCCAGCGCCAACGCCAGCGCGCCGACGACCAGTATGCGCCACATGCGCTGCGCGATCGAAGTGTGAAACATGTTGAGCTTGCTCCTTGTGTGAGAGTTGTGTGGCGGCTGCGAGGTTCCTCATCGAGCTCCCATAGCGTGCGTGTCGGGTGCCACTGCTGGCTCGTCCAGCAGTGCCGACTCAACCGCAGGCCGCAGGGTGCGCGCTTGCCGAAACCCCAACGGGGTTCGATCCCAAAGCCCAGGGTAAGCCTGAGCGGCGCAGCCGCGAAGCGCCACCCTGGGTCCCCGGGGCCCACATCCTCCTTTCAACCCCAACGGGGTTGCATTCCCAAGTCCCCAGTCACGGTATGGAACGCCGTTGGGGTACGATTGTGAGGAAAACACCCCCGCCACCCCGGGCTTTGCTATCCAACGCCTTCGGCGTTGACTCAAATTGGTGTGACGCTGCATACGACCGGCTCTGCCAGCGCTTCTGGTTTCACTCGGGGCTCTCCAACCGGTTACGATTTGATTGTGCATTAACCGCAACCAACATACACGAATGCGCAAAGCCCGTGGCGCTCGCGAGAGAGTAAGTATACGTCACATCATCCTCGCTGCCGTGCTGATCGGAAACGAATCCTTGACCAGTTCCAATCGCTCGATGATGGCCATCGCTTTCGAAAGATTTTCGTAAACGGTTTCCACCTCCTCAACTGACAGGAAGGTCAGCGACTCGCAAAACTCGGCCGGCAACCCTGACGTTTCGTTCTTGATTTTCTGGAGTTGCTGAGTGTCCGAAACTGCCACGACCTTTTGGACAGTCGGGTTTGATCTGGCTTTCTGGAGGTTGAGGATCAGGCTGTCAATTGACCCACTCTTTTGAACTTCAAACACGTAGGTCACGACTCCCAGATTACCAATCTGCGCCCGCCAGAGAACGTCGACCTTCGCGCCGTGGCTGATCTTCTGTTCGAGATCTGCTTGGAAGCCGAGCCAAACGCCGATGTCGCGCAGGTGCTCGCTGATTTCGTGGTGATCGAACTCTCTCTCCGTGTCGGGCTTGGGAGGATGAACGGTTGGGGGCGCGATCGCCTGAACTTCGTAAAGGAAATAGTCGACGCCGAACAGATCCGGCTTCGGCAAACCGGCCGCGGCCAGTTCCTCGGCGATGCTACAGCATACGTCGTTGAATTTGGCGAACTCCTGACCGGTGATGCGGTATTTCGTCAGGGGCAGGACATCCGCGAAGCCGAGTATCGTGAGAGCTTTGCGGGCCTTGTCATTCCAGATGGCACACTGGTCCGGGAATTTCGAAGCGAGCATTTCCGTCACAGAGGCGGGGCCGAGATGGCTGATGTTGGCAAGGAAGCGGTCATAGCGCTCCGACACGGCCCCCCCGCCGCATAGCAGATCAGCGAGTGCCATGCGCAGCTTTTCCAAACCGTTGGATGAGATGATTTTGTCAAGAATATACTGCTGGTTCTTCCAAAACTGGGTTGCCCACAAGCTGGTGATAATCGCCAGAATGTCCGCTTCGTCGAGTTGTGAAATGCGTTCGTCTGTGAGCGAGCCGAAGAATTGGAGACGCTCGCGCCGTACGCGCTGGTCCTCGGCGGAAGCCTCGGATTCGCAGTAGGCGCGGTATGGGGGGACGAACTCTCGGACCCTACGTCTTTGCTCGTCGGAGAGCGCAGCCATCTTTGTCTCCTCCTCAGGAAATCACAATCAGGGCCCTATTGAGCTTCGCGCCGGCTGTCACTGGCGCCGCCAATGCTCCTGCTCTCTGTGTGGTCTTGCTAACTGCTTGCGATTTGGTTCGGGAGTTACCGCGGCCGACGGACAGGCACGGTCAAAGCCATTGACGCCCGTTGGTCTTCTGTCGCTCCTACTTGCCGGGTCCCATACACAGGACCGTGCCGTCTTTGAGTGCCACGAACAAACGTCCGCCCGCGGCCGCCATGCCGTCGAAGACCGGCGGCGAGGGCAGGTGCCAGTCGGCCAGCGCCTTGCCGTCCTCGGCCCCCACGGCCAGCAACACGCCGCCCTTGGCCCCTTCGACGGCCGCTTCTTGCTCGGCCAGGGCCCGGCGCACGGCCGGGTCGTCGGGGTGCTCGAACGCCGCCTCCTCATCGGCCACGTCCGGCGGGCCGGCCAGCCAGAGCGTCTGGTCGGCCAGCACCATGGCCCGGCACCACAAGGGCGGCCGCTCCTTGGCCCATCGCAGGTCCGCGGCCCACAGCTCCTCGCGCGAAAAGCCGCTGCGCACCTTCCAGTCGGAGCCGTTGGCATTGCGCTGCGGCGAGGCCGCATTGATCCGCCCGCCGGCGCGGCTTACGCGCTGGATCGCCTCGGCCTGCAAATCACGGTCGGCCGCGTACAGCAGATACTCCAGCACCGAGGCGTTGACCATCAACTCGGGCAGTCGGGCAAAGCCGTAAACTCTTTCCTTGTCGAAGACCATGATCCGGCCCGAGGGCGCCAGCCGGCCGGCGCGGAACCAGCCGCCGTAGCCGCCGTCCATGGCCCGGCCGTACATCCAGTAGGAGCGGAAGAACCACGAGTCGTCCAGCAAGCCGACCTGGCAGAACAGGTGCTCGCCCTCGCCCGCCTGCTCGACGACCGGCAGTTGGGCCACCTGGATCCGCTTGCCTTCCAAGTCGAACTGCTGCGAACGCATAAACACGCGCCGGCCGTCGCTGGAGAGCACGTCGGGCAAGGCCACGGGCATGCTCAGCCCCTTGACGAAGATTTGCAGGTTCTCGCCCGAGGCCGGGTCGCGATCGTCGAGCACCGTTTCGGAGAGCAACCGCCCGCTGGCCGGGTCCAGGCGCACCAGGCGCAGGCCGCCGTCGAGAAACATGCTGCGCCCGGCCACGCAGTAGAGCACGTTGCCCTGCACCAGCACGCTGCCGTGGACGGGCCAGACCGATTCGAGCTGTTCATAGGCCGACATGCGCAGCTCGGCCGGGGCTGCGCGGAATCGCCAGATGAGCCGGCCGTCGTTTGCGCGCAGGCAATAGACCCAGCCGTCGGCCGAGCCGAACAACACGCGGCCCCGCCAGATGGTCGGCGGGCTGTCCACGCGCGCGCCGGTGGTACACTGCCAGAGTGGCCGGCCCGACTCGGCGTCCAGCGCGTGTACGGTGTGGCGGTCGATCTGCGCCACATACACGCGCCCGCCGGCTACAACCACGCTCGAAAGGCGCCCGCCGAGCTTCGTCTGCCAGGCGGGCTCCAAGTCGCGCGAGACGGGCGCGGGCGAGCAGCCGCTGCGGGCCGGGTCGTGGCGATAGGTGGGCCAGTCCGCGGCCGGTGCGGCCTGGGTGTGGTCAACTGCCAGCGGCTCGTCATAAGCCGGGCCGCGCTCCAACCGTGCCTGCCCGGGTGCGGCGCGCCGCTGGGCCAGCACGGGCGACTCGGGCGCCAGGGCATTGAACCCGCAGAGCTTCGCCTCCAGGTAGCAGCCGCAGGAATGGGGCGGTGCATAGACCAGCCCGTTGCAAGGCATGATGCCGTAGATGCACCCGCCGCGCACCCAGTGGTGCGTGACCCAATGCTCGGTCTCCGGATCGATGAACTC
>CAYXPN010000358.1:0-5432 GCA_964467075.1 uncultured Planctomycetaceae bacterium | reverse complement strand
CACGCTCTCATTGGGAGGGCCACGCTCCGTCGTGGCCGCAGAAGCGGGTGGCACGCCCTTAGCTCGACTTTTGCCGTTTTTGGGGGGCAGGTCGAGCGGGAAACTGCTATTGGTGGATTGGGCGGTTTAGTGCAAAAACAGACTCCTTCTGATTCCGTGTCCCGTCACGACCCGAACCAGCCGTAGCACGCACGCGACGAAATGAGACGCACGGAGCCACGCGAGCACGGGTGGACAAACGCTCCGTGCCACCGAACCTGCTGTGAATGAACCTGAACCAACACGATGCTGATCTATTGTGTACGTCACGGCGAGAGCGCGTATAACGCGGAAGGCCGCATCCAGGGCCAGTCCGACGTGCCGCTTTCCGAGCTCGGACTGCGCCAGAGCGAGGCCGTTGCCGAAGCGCTTGCCGGGCTGCCTATCCAGGCCGTGTATTCGAGTCCTTTGCGCCGCGCGTTGCAAACGGCCGAGCCGCTCGCCGCCCGCCTGGGACGCTCCGTCGAGACCGATCCGCGGCTCATGGAAATCCATGCCGGCGTGTTTCAGGGCCGCCTGCGCAGCGAGCTGGCCGAGCTCTTCCCCGAGGCCTATGCCCGCTGGCTGGCCGGCGAGCCGGACTTCACCATCCCCGGCGGTGAATCCAGGCGCGACCTGATGCGCCGCGGGCGCGAGGTGTTCGAGGCCATCGCCCAGAGCGGCCACGAGCAGGTGGCGGTGGTCACGCACGGCGGGCTCTTGGCCGGGGCACTCAAAGCCCTGCTGGGCATCCCGGCCGAGCGACACCCGTTTGTCTTCCAGAACGGCACGATCACGCGGCTCGATCTGGCCGACGGACAGGCGGAGCAGGTCAAACTGCTCTCGCTCAACGAAGGCGCCCATCTGCGCGCCCTGGGAGCGACCGGCTGCGGCGATTTGTAGTCAGGTCGGTCAGGCACAGTCGCGTAGAGTGCGTGCTCGCACGCACGCGCAAACTGGCAGCGCGTAGGGTGCGTGCTTGCACGCACGCGAATTCCGTAGCCACCGTCGCCAGACGGTGGACAGATGGCTCTGCCAACGGACGTTACCGGTCCACGCTCTGGCGAGCGTGGCTACAACGCCGTAGGGTGCGTGCTCTGCACGCACGCGAAGCAATGAGACGGACGGTGCCAAGAGAGCACGGGTGGACCAGCCACCCGTGCCCCCCGGCCGCTCCGCGGGTTTGCGTGCGTGTCACCCGCCTAAGCGATCAAGAACACCGCCTCGATCTCCACCGCCGCGCCCAGAGGCAGCGAGTTGACGCCCAGCGCGCTGCGCGCGCCCACGCCCGCCTCCGGGCCGAACACGTCGGAGAAAAGCTCGCTGCAGCCGTTAATCACCGCGGGCTGCTGGTCGAAATCGTCCGTGCAATTGACCAGCCCCACGAGCTTGACCAGGCGCTCCACCCGATCCAGGCTGCCCAGGGCCTTGCGCAGCGTGGCCAGGATGCCCAGCCCGGCCAGCATGGCGGCCCCGCGGCCCGCCTCGAGGTCCAGTTGCTGGCCCAGCCGGCCGGTCACCACGCGACCCTCAGCATCCACGGGCAGGTGGCCCGAGGTGTAGGCCAGCCGGTCGATCACCACCAGCGGCCGATAGAGCCCCTTGGGCTCGGGCGGCGTGGGGAGTTCGAGCCCAAGCTGGGCCAGTCGGTCGGCAAGTCGTTGTTCGGCACTCATGGTCGCCTCCATGCCTCCCAGATTTCCCAGAATACCCAAATTTGGTACCTGTCACCTTTTTGTTTTATCGTTGACTTGCCGGGGCGCGGTCGGTATGGTTTCGCCGCCCCGGATGGCCTGTGCGCATGATAACCGGATGCTTCTTCACATGCTAACCGGCAGCCGCCCACCCGGACAACCAGCATGACCGACGTGGTTTTTCCAAACACCGGACACCACGCAACTGGCGGCTCGGCTTCGACTGACTGCAAGAACGGGCGAATGCGAAACGCGTAAATGACCGACGTGGATTTTGCCAGACGCCAGGTGGCCCTGCGGGTGCTCGGCCGGATGCGCGAGTGGGGCGCGCGTGTGCGTGGCCGGGTCTTCCGCTGCCGCGCACTGGCCGGCCAGTTGCGCGACGGCATCTTCGTCAACTGCGACATGACCGTAAGCTGCAACTGCCAGGACTTCGACTCGAGCGGCCGGCTCGGCGACCTGCGCGCCCAGTGCTTTGAAGACATCTTTGCCGGCCCCAGGGCGCAACACTTCCGCGCCTCGCTGGCCGCCGGACGACTGCCCATCGCGCGCTGCGCCGCTTGTCCGGCTCTGGAAGAATTGCCCGCGGACGAAGCGCGCCGCTTGGCCCCGGTGTGGCGCCTGCCCGAGGGGCTGGGCGTGGAAAACACGGTCTTGTGCAACCTGCGCTGCCGGAGCTGCTGCCGCGAAGAGGTGATGCGCCGCCGCGGGCAGCACCGGCTGACGCCGGCCGACGTGGAGGAAGTGGCCCGCACGCTCGCCCGCCTGCGTGCCCGGTTCTGCGCCTACTACAACCTGGGCGAACCGTTCGCCTCGCCCACGATCCAGCGCGAGCTGGAGATTCTGCGCCAGCACAACCCGCAGTTGCAGCTCTTCACCTCGACCAACGGCCTGCTGCTCGACAGCGCAGAGAAGCAAGCGGCCGCGCTGATGTTCGACCATCTCGTGGTCTCCATCGACGGCATTTCCACGCCCATGGTGCGGCGCTATCAGCGGGGCGGCGATTTCGACCGCGCCTACGGCAATCTCTGCGCGCTGGTGGCCCGGCGCAATGCCCAGGGCAACGCCCAGGCACGCCACCGGCCGCTCGTGGCCTGGAAATACGTGGTCTTTCGCTGGAACCACCACCCGAGCGTGATTCGCCGGGCCCTGGAGCTGGCCGAACGGTCGGGCGTGGACTACCTGCAATTGACCTTTGCGCGCACTCCGCTTGTCGGCGTTTCCTGGCGGTTCCATTTCTCGCCGTTCTATCGGCGGCTGGCCCCGCGCGAGGGGCGTTTCCGCAACGTGGTGCTGAGCCGTAGGGTGGGTCAAGCCGTAGGCGCAGACCCACCAAATTGTCTTGCTGGTGGGTCTCGCTCATTGCTCGGCCCACCCTACAACCTTGCTGGTGGGTCTCGCTCATTGCTCGGCCCACCCTACAACCTTGCTGGTGGGTCTCGCTAACGCTCGACCCACCCTACAAGCTTCCGGCACCTTCAGCGCCCGGCCGCTTGCAGGCGCCAGAGGTTGCGGTCCACCACGCGCCAGCCGTCCAGCCCACCGCGGCAGAGCTGCCGGAACACCCACAGGCCCTCGCCGCCCTCGACTTTGATGCGCGGCAGCTTGAGGGCCGGGCTCTCCGGCGTGATCGCCCCGTGCTGCGAGGTCATCGCAGTCGTGTAGCCGGCCTCGGCCAGCAGCCGGGCAGTGGCGGGCGTGAAGTCCGCCCGGGTGCCGAACGGATAGGCAAACGAACGCACCTCCACGCTGAGCTGCTGCTCGATCAACTGGCGGGAACGGACGGCCTCCTCGCGCGCCTCGTCATCAGACATCCTTCCCAGCGAGCGATGGCTCAGTCCATGGGAGCCGATCGCGATGCCGGCCTCGACCAACTCGGCCAGCGCGTCCCAGGTCATCAGGGGCTCTGGCGGTGTTGAATCCGTTGGAAAAACTGGCTGCGTGCCCTTCTTCGCGTTCGTGCCCTCGATCAGCCCGGGATTCACATAGACCACCGCGGGCACTCTGTAGCGGCGCCAGACCGGCAGCATCTCGGCCACCACGCTGCGGCAGCCGTCGTCCACGCTTACCAGCACGGCGCCCTCGGGCAGTTGTCGCTTACCAGACAGGAACGCCTCCAGATCGGCCAGCGAGACGGCCGGCCCTTGCTCGCTGAGCAGGCGCATCTGGGCCTCGAACATCTCGGGCGAGACACAGAACGGATCGCGCGGCGCGCCGCGGCTGCAGCGATGGTAGGTAAGCACGCGCAACTGGGGCCTTTGGGCCGGGCCGCGGCCGATCCCCAATCCGCCGCAAGCCCAGGTGCCCAGCGCCAGGCCCTTGCGCGCGGTCTTCTTGACCAGCCAGCGGATCGGTCCGCATGCGCCCGAAACGGCGGCCTCGCTGCTGATGAGGTTCTGCGGCATTTCCATGCTCAAAGCCCGTTTTGCTCGCCCAGCGCGTGGCTGCCCGGGGCGCCGGTGTGTGCCGCTGCCGTCTCGGCGGGCATCTTAGAACTTGTAAAGGTATTACTTCCCGGGGCTTCGCTTCGCCGTGAGCCCCGGCCACCCGGGCTTGCGCATCGAATTCGGGAGACAATTCGTTTACAAGCTCTTGCACCCGGGGCGCATGCGGCGCCGATCCGCGGGCAGACGGCTTACAGTGCGCCAGAGAAACAACGGGTTGCCCAGCAGGTAGCGGCGGGCCTTGTGGGGTTGCTGGCAGAGGACGCCCACCCATTCGGCTCCCAGGCGGCGCAGCCAAAGTGGGGCCCGCTGCACGTTGCCCGACCAGAAGTTGAACAGCCCGCCCACCCCGGCCACCAGCGGCACCTCGAGCTGACGGCGATGGGCGTGAATCCAGGTCTCCTGCACCGGGTTGCCCATGCCCACCAGGAGCAAGTCGGGCTGTGTGCGGTTGATCTGTTGGATCGCACGGTCGCAAAGCCCGGGCGAGTCGAGGTATCCGTGGTGGCATCCGGCCAGGGTCCAACCCGGCCAATTGGCTGCAGCGTAAGCCGCGGCGCGATGGACCGTTTGCTCGTCGGCGCCGAGCAGGAAGTAGCGATAGCCGCGATCGGCCTGAGCGGCGAACAGGTCGGGGATCAGGTCGGTGCCGTTGAGATTGTCGCACACGCGCACGCCGCGCAGTCGAGCGGCCCAGCGCAAGCCCGTGCCGTCGCCGAAGACCCAGTCGGCCGAATTGAGCACGCGGCAATAGCCGGGCCGGGCCGCGGCCCAGTTGAGCGTGTGGGCGTTGGCGAAGTAAAGCGTGCGGCCGGGAGTGCGGGGGGCTTCCAGGGCATGGGCGAGCAGCTCGATGGCCCGCCGGCGGCTCACGTCGGTGATCCACACCCCGAAGACGCACACCTGCCGGTCATGTCCAACGTCCTCGCCCCGAGACGGCTTCAGACCGGCTCGTCCGGAAGCGGCGAGTTCGCGCGGTGTGGTTGGGCCCAGCGGAATCGCCCCGGCAGCAGCGTCGGGCGGGGATGTGGTGGTCGGAAGGTCTTGTGCCATGGCGAATGTGGGGGTCGCTGGTGGTATCCCAATCGTTCGTAGCGGCTATCCCAAAACCTGTGGGGAGACCTTCGGTCGAGGCGAGTGGCTCGGTCGGGAGACCGGCCACAACGAGCGGGCGCCGGGCGGGGATTGTTGACCGGCGTTCGTAGTGACCCGATTCATCGGGTCTGTAGCAACATTACAGAGGAACCACGAAAGCACGAAAGGACGAAAAGGCGAA